>CBDTTY010000186.1:0-3934 GCA_965363875.1 uncultured Anaerolineales bacterium | reverse complement strand
CTCCTCGTTATTCCTTGTTATTCGTAGCGACTCAACCGTAAATTATTCTGCGCACGACGCTCTCCTATTTTTTCCTATACATCCTCCTCTCTTAGAATGAGAGCCATTGTAGAGAATTCTGTATTGCCGGTCAATTTTATATGATCCATTAATTAATCACATATTGTGAGAAGGAAGCCTTTAGATTGGTTACCTAGTATGGTTCACGGGAGAGGTATTGGCAATTCGGGATTTCTGCAACGGACTCACCATTCTCTGAAACGACCCCGCCTCGCAGGATGATCTGTGCGAATTGTCCCTTCACTTTAAACCCATCAAATATTATGTGGTCGGGGTTGGGATGAAGTAACCCGCGCTGATGCATGTTTCGTGGTTGGAATCATAAACATCTAGATCTGCGTGGGGATTTGATCATCCAGGAAATTTACTACCGATTACTCGAAAAATCGGTATCTTGGATCATGGCGTCCCGCATCCATATATCCTAAGCGTAGTTGGCGGGTTCAACTGGAAAGTCCAGACACCCTTCCGTGATGAGAGGGTAAGTAGCTGTGTAAGGTAAAACGTCGACGCTGATATTGAATTCACGACTGGATGCATATATTATGGATGAGGGCCGAAGGTTTCAGATATTGCAGAGTCGTGCAGGCAGTCCCCCGGAGGCATTGGATATCGTAAGTTTTCTGTCGTGTGTCTAAGTTTCTTGTCACCTCAAGATGTCTCTATTTCAAGGAGTAGGTAGTCCAAATGAACAGTGAGACCAAGCCCAACCTGCCCTTCCCCGTTCTTCCGGGAGGAACGGTCACATTCCTTTTCACCGACATTGAAGGGTCGACCAAGCTGTTGAAGCGCCTGCGAGACCAGTATTCGACCCTGCTGGACGAGCACCGTGAGATCTTGCGTGGTACTTTCGTCAAACGGAACGGGCACGAGGTGGATAGCCGGGGGGAAGAATTCTTTGTGGCCTTCCCGCGGGCAACCGATGCTGTAGCTGCATCTGTTGCCATTCAACGAGACCTTGCGGCGCACACCTGGCCGGAGGGGGAAGATGTGCGAGTACGGATCGGGCTGCACACAGGAGAGCCCTGGGTGGCCGATGAGGGTTACGTCGGCATTGACGTGCACCGTGCAGCGCGGATCGCAAACGTTGGCCATGGTGGTCAGGTGCTGTTGTCGGAAACGACTGCAGCGCTCGTCATAGATGAACTTCCGGAGGGAGTGAGCCTGTTGGATTTGGGCCGACACCGCTTGAAAGACGTGCGCCGGACGGAACGGATCCGCCAGTTGGTCATTGAGGGGCTTCCTGACGAGTTTCCTCCTTTAAAGTCTCTGGAGGCACTGCCTCCAAGTACGCCTGGCGAGAAACGACGACATAACTTGCCAGCTGAACTTACACCCTTCATCGGCAGGGAAACTGAACTGGTCGAGATCGGTGAAATGCTGCGGGATCCTTCCATTCGCCTGTTAACGCTGGTGGGCGTAGGAGGCATGGGCAAAACTCGCCTCGCACTACATGCCGCAGCCGAATTGATCGAGGTTTTCCCGGACGGTGTCTGGTTAGTGGAATTCGCAAAGCTGAGGGATCCTGAGTTGGTCCCCCAACACGCTGCGGCGGTGCTCGGAGTGAGCGCTCAGGAGGTCGTGGAGGGTCAAGACGTGGGAGATGTCCTGGCCAGCTACCTTCGAGACAAGAAGCTCCTGATGCTTTTTGACAACTGTGAGCACCTGATCGAAGCATGCGCTGGACTTACTGAAAACCTGCTCAGAGGGTGTCCCGAGGTAAAACTGTTCGCCACCAGCAGAGAAAACCTTGGGGTCCCAGGGGAGAAATCTTTCGTCGTACCCTCAATGGAGATACCTCCAGAGGCTTCTCTACCGCAAGAAATTGAGACGTACGAAGCGACGCGCTTCTTCGTCGACCGGGCGGTGGCCGCGCTTCCCATATTTCAAGCCACGAGTGATAACTCCGCATCAATCGCCGACATCTGTCACCATCTTGACGGCGTCCCTCTTGCTATCGAACTTGCTGCAGCCCGGGTGAAAATCCTTACACCTGAGCAGATCGCTGATCTCCTGCAAGATCGGTTTCGCCTTCTTACAGGGGGCCCTCGGACAGCACTTGAAAGACACCAAACCCTTCGAGCTACAATGGATTGGTCTTTTGATCTTTTGACGAAGCCCGAGCAATTCCTGTTAACGCGACTTTCGGTGTTCGCCGGGGGATGGACCCTAGAAGATGCCGAAGGATTAATACAGAACGATCTGGGGACAAGAACTGATGTCCTCAATCTTCTATCAAACCTCGTCGACAAGTCGTTGGTAGTTGTGGATCACAAACATGGGCTTGCCCGCTACGGAATGCTTGAAACCGTTCGTCAGTTTTCCGCTGAATTGCTCGCCGCATCAGGAGATGCAGATGAATTCCGGGGACGACATGCATCGCTATTCATCAAGTTAGCCGAAGAAGCTGATCCAAAAATACGCGGAGTCGATCAGTTAAAGTGGTTGGAGATCCTCGAAGACGAGCATGAGAATCTGCGTGCTGCGCTTGAATGGTCGATCGCTTCCGATCGGGCAGACGATGCAGCCCGGCTAATAGGCGCTTTAGGATGGTTCTGGTTCATACGTGGATATTGGCAGGAAGCATGGAGATGGCTGATCATGTCGCTCGACATGGTCACGAATCCAAAGCCGCGCCTGCGCGCGAAAGCCCTCTACCGGGCTGGGGGGATTGAAGTTATTCGTGGAAATTTGGCCGGCCCCCTTGAACTTGTTCAAGAAGCCATGGACATTTGCACAGACGTGAGTGATGAGGAGGGTATGGCTTGTTGCCTGAATCTGCTGGGGCAAGAAACAACATTTACTAAACAAAATCTGGAGGAGGGGACTGCGAACCTGACAAAGAGTATCGAGCTCTTCCATTCGTTGGGTAACGAATGGGGTGAGGCTTGGTCGACCCGGTACCTCGGTCAAATCGCTGAAATTGGAGAAGATATCGATCGATCTATTGCGCTTCAGCAAGAGGCGATACAGCAGTTCGAAAAACTAGGGGACGTTTACAACACCGCGCATTCGCATTACTTGCTTGGTGGAACTTATCAGGGGCAGGGCGATTTCCATCAGGCGAAAAAGCACTATCTGGAAAGCTATTCAAAGTCCGAATTCGTCGATGCTCCCGTCTGGGCAGCTCATGCTTTGATGGGTCTTGGTATGATTGCCTTGGAGATGGAACATTATCAGGAGGCGGATGAAAATTTGCGAGATGCGCTGGAGATCTTGCAGCGGATCGGTGATGAAAACTGCACGTCACGAACTATGAGAGACCTGGCCCGAATCGCCCAGCACAATGGCGACTACGACCTGGCCGCTGATTTTCTCCGTAGAAACCTATTAGGGTTTTCAAAGCTTGGCCTCGCAGTTCAAGTACTCATTAGTTTTGCACGGTTTGCCGAGTTGGCAGTGATCGCGGGAGACAACAAGCGTGCAGCTCGTCTGTCGGGGGCTGCTTTAGCTTCGAGCACCAGCTCTCAGGAAAGGATACCACCTCTTTACCGCGACGAATTTGAGGCCCAGGTGGATGAACTACAAGAAACCATGGATGACGAGGTCTTCGAGCGCGCTTATGCAGAGGGCGCGGCTATGAGCCTTGATGAGGCGACAGCGTACGCCCTGGGGGAAATTGGAGAACCTTGAGATTGCTCCTGAAAATGGGCAGGGCCATTGTCTTTGATCCCCTGCATCGGAGCCAACGGCCCGAGATGAGCATCCAAATTCCTCTTATTCCCCCCCTATGGTCCCCCCACCGCTCCCTCCGCTCTACTTCAGGTATGCACGCGAGGGGGATTTTGGTGGACTCTGTGTAGTGCACCCACCTCCGTAGTGCTTCGAGGGTGCTACGCGAGGAAGCAGCGTTGATGCAGTTGGGGTTGAACAT
>CBDTTY010000185.1:0-3938 GCA_965363875.1 uncultured Anaerolineales bacterium | reverse complement strand
GAAACTTCAGCTTCTTGCAGCCAGCGGAAGGATTGAATATGGAAGCGGCGGCCGAGATTTCCTTTCCGGCACCACGGTAGTCCGCATTGATGGTGGCGCTTGGGTCTTCGAGGGCGGCCTGGATGGCACCGTAGAGAGCCATTTCCGAATCTGTGGTTAGGCGGCGGTTGACGAATTCGCCGAGCGAGCGGAAGGGGCCGTGCTTCTTGACCTGCTGGACGATGGTCACGGCGAGCTCGCGGATTTGTTCGTCCGTCCAGTTGTAAAAGGTCTTGCTGTCCCTTAGAATTACTCACGCCGGCTTGTGCTGTGTGCTATTCATATGCTTTTCGTTCCTTAAGAGGGTACCAGTTGTCAATCATGGCCCGAAGCGATTTGTAGACTTTCGGTAATGTTGGATAGAGGTTCTCTTCCTCATGAGGATCTTTGATCAGGTCATACAACATCGGGCCTGACTGCGCATTCACCTTGTTTATACTTGTGGGATCATCTTTGCCATCGTAGCTAATGATCAGTTTATACCGCCCCTGGATCACCCAGCGTCGCACCAGAGATGCTTCGGGATTATGTATATCGGGAATGTTACAAGCAAATCTCTCACCAAAGACAGCCCGGTCGCTGATATCCTTCTTGCCGGCCATGACGGGCAGTAGATTCATGCCGGGTAAAGCCCGCGTTGGCTGCCTCGCCCCTGCAGCAGCCACTATGGTGGGAAATATGTCGATACTGCTGACCAGTCCCTCGTGCTCCGATGGACGAATGTTCGCCGGCCAAGACATGATCATCGGTTGGCGGACGCCACCTTCAAAGACAGAATGCTTTGAACGCTCTGTAAAACGTTGAGGCCTATTTTTCTTACTCGCTTCGGGGCTCCAGCCGTTATCGCTGATATAGACAATCAGGGTGTTGTCTCTTATGCCTTTCTTTTCCAGATACCCGATCAGATCTCCGCACGTTTCATCGAACCACTCGATCGTGGCGTAGTATTTCTTATAGGACTCAGGGATATCTAATTGAGCGTATTTCTTTGCCAATCGGGGGGGTGGTGTATGGGGCAAATGAGGCATGATGGGCGCATACCAAAGGAAGAAGGGTTTATTGGCTTCCAAGGCCAGGTCGATAAAATCGGTACAAGGCTTCAGCCCTTTTCGACCAATACCCAAGCCGGCGTCACCATGCCGACCACCCTGGGTCATGCCGTGGGTAAACCCGCCATTAGAGTAAGAGCCTTCCCACCATTTACCGCTTTGGAAGCTGAGATACCCCTGCTCCTTCAAGAGTGTCGGGAAGGTTTCAAACTTTTGAATAAAGCCGTTTAAATCTTTTCTACCCCCCTTGTTGTTAGGATCATTCCCCGTGATGCCAGTTGTATGAGCGTAATGGCCGGTTACCAATGACATCAAAGATGGACGACATAGTGCTATCGATACGTAGCTTCTCCTGAACAACACGCCTGACGTGGCCAGTTTGTCGATATGGGGCGTCTTAATGTATTCATGATCGAACATCGAATAATGGTTCCACGACTGATCGTCAGATAAAATGAGGACAATGTTCGGCTTGTCGGGATTGGCTTTTGCCTTTTCTTCAGCCCAACAATTCACCGATGAGCCAAGAAATCCCACGATCAGCAATCCACCCGCATATAGGCGCATCTTTATTAAGTTCTTCTTTGATTTATTCGTTAGTTTATTCATTAGTTTATTTTGATGATTTTGAGTATATGCTTGGCGACCTCTTCCGCCATCGCATTCGACCCCTCTTGATTGAAGTGAATATCGCCTGGGATCTGCAACTTCTCCAGTCTCGGTTTTACAAAGGCATACAGATCATTCACGGCAACGTTGTGCTTGTTCATGATCTTCAGGGCGACTTCGTTGTATTTCTTGGATTGCCTATATTTGCTAAGTGGCCGGGACATCCCCGCAGGATAGGGAGTGGTCGTGGCAAAGATAAGTTTGGCGCCTGTCTTCTTGAGCCGCAGGACGATGGCCTCCATGTTCTTTTCGTACGCCTCAATAGGAACCTTTATGTGACCCTTTCCCTCTAGGGTGGTGTCTTTCCCCGTGGCATCATCAAGATATCTCAGGTCATGCATGCCATGATTGAAATGGATGATGTCCCATTTTGTCTTGCCGAGGTATCGCTCAAGATTGGCTAGACCCTGCTTAGAAGTCCCTGCATTACCGGGGTTGTGGACAACGACAACCTTGCCCTTCAGGATTTTAGTCAAGGGCTTGGTGTAGCCTATGGAAATGGAGTCGCCAATAATTAGGGCCTTGGACAATGCCTTTTCTTCAGCCCAACAATTCACCGATGAGCCAAGAAATCCCACGATCAGCAATCCACCCGCATATAGGCGCATCTTTATTAAGTTCTTCTTTGATTTATTCGTTAGTTTATTCATTAGTTTATTTTGATGATTTTGAGTATATGCTTGGCGACCTCTTCCGCCATCGCATTCGACCCCTCTTGATTGAAGTGAATCACGGCCGTTCGGAGACGGCGTGAAAGACGAGGTGGCGATGGCGCGGGCAGATGTAGGCGAAGATGAACTTGCGGAAACGCGGGTCACAGGGCCACTGCTCGGTGCTGGCGAGTTTCCAGCGTTCACCGGTTTCGGTCTTGGTCTTGCGATGGATGAGGGCGGGCAAGCTTACGATTTTTTTGCCGGCAGGGCCTTTGAGAATTCCGGATTTTCGGGAGAGGATGCGGATGCGTTTCATCTTTCCAAGTTGGAAGGCCAGACTGTCCGAGGTGGCGTTGATGATGAGGCGGTCTCCCCCCTTGAGCTTTTCCAGCGGGGTGTTGATTTTCAGAATGCGGAAACCGGATTTGTGAGGGATGAAGGCAAGCAGCAGATTTGCGCGTTCATTGGGTTTGATACGCAGGGAAATTTCTGGAGCTTTCGTATCGCCGCGCCAGAGATCGAGGAAGAGATCGTCGCGGAGGGTGGCCTTGAACGGCCCGGCGATGTAGGTGATCGGGACTTTGAAGCTGGTGGCGCCCGGTTCGTTTCCGGTGCGAAATTCCGGCGGGCGGGCATCACCGGGATCAAAGCGGGTGACACGGAACTCAACGGAGGATGAGGCTTTTTTCGCCGTCTGTGCGTGCAGCATCGTGGCGGATAGAAGCGCCGTCAGGATGGTTAGGATGGAGCGAGTCATGCGGATTTTAGGAAACTTCAGCTTCTTGCAGCCAGCGGAAGGATTGAATATGGAAGCGGCGGCCGAACGTGCGGTTGGCTGGAGATTGGAGGTCATCGAGTGCTACTTCTGCCGAGTCTGTGGTGGGATCCAGGTAATCGGGCACGCGCTGGACGACGGCCTCGCACCATGCGCGGGCGAGTACGCGGGTGCCGTCCGAACTAAGTGCCTCACCGTAGCCGCGGACGACAAAGGTGTCCGAACGCGCCTGGATGATGGGGGCGATGGGCGTGAGGATGTCGGCTTGGTTGATATAAACCGGAGTGCCTTGGTAGCGCGAGCCGAGCGCGGCCTCCGGGAATTCGTAATTGGTGCCGTCGATGTCGGCGGCTATGATTTCCTTTCCGGCACCGCGGTAGTCCGCATTGATGGTGACGCTTGGGTCTTCCAGGGCGGCCTGGATGGCACCGTAGAGAGCCATTTCCGGATCTGTAGTTAGGCGGCGGTTGACGAATTCTCCGAGCGAGCGGAAGGGACCACGTTTCTTGACCTGCTGGACGATGGCCACGGCGAGCTCGCGGATTTGTGCATCCGTCAATTCGCGGTAGCCGAGCCAGCGTGAGTCCTCGGAGTCGGCGGCCAAGACCGGGTTGGGATTACGGCTAACGACGTGTTCACCGGGCGCTTGCGCCTTCAGTGAGGAGCCACCGGGCATGGTGACGGGGCGTTTCTTTTTCGCGGCGGAAAGCACGGCGATCCATGCCTCAACCGAGGTTGAGTTTATATTGAATC
>CBDTTY010000184.1:0-3953 GCA_965363875.1 uncultured Anaerolineales bacterium | reverse complement strand
CCACACAATTTCTTCACAAGTCTCTAACAGGTTCTACAAAATCATTTCCTATACTTTCGACTGGAAATCCAACAAATGCAATCCGAGGAGCTGGAACGATGCTAAAGAAGTTCTCCAAGAAGACCCTATTAATCGCCGGCGCCATCTTCATTGTGGTAGTGAGCAGTGGTTTTGCGTATTACACCCTCGCATACCTGCCAGCGCAGACAGCAGATGAACCCGAAATTCAAACCGCCACTGTGCGCCAGGGTGATCTAGTTATCTACGCCAGCGGGTCTGGTGTTTTAATCGCCGGCGATGAGATCGAACTTGGGTTTGGGACCAATGGTCTGGTCGCTGAAATCCACGTTCAGCCCGGCGATCAAGTCATGGACGGCGATGTCCTCGCAGTTCAAGGGGAGCGTGAACAATTAGAAGCTGCTGTAGCAGCAGATAAGCTCACGGCGATCAATGCCCGGCAATCGCTCGAAGCCATCTACGAGAAAGCCAACATCACGACCGCTCAAGCGCAGACCAATCTGGCGAATGCCCAGGATGCGCTATACAACGCGGAATATACAAACATCGTGCAGCAAGAGGGCAATCGAGCCAGCCAGGCTACGATCGATGCCGCCGCAGCCAAGCTTGAGGATGCGGAGGATGCCCTCGCCCGCGCTAACGAGAATCTCAACCAGGATCCTGACGATGGGAGCCTGCAGATAAAATATGCGGATGCAATGAGCAAGTACCAAACCGCACTGGGGAATTGGAACTGGTACACAGGCCAACCGACTGAGATTCAACAAGCGATGCTTGACGCCGAGGTCGCGATGACAAAAGCCCTCCTCGGGCAGGCTGAACTTGAGTGGTCGCGAGTCAAGGACGGTCCGGATGAGGATGAAGTCACGAAGGCTGAACTGCAGCTCGCCAACGCTGAAGCAAAATTGGCCATTTCCCAGCGCGATCTAGAACAATCTATCATCGTTGCTCCGATGGACGGCACGGTGCTCACGGTGAGCGCAAACGTGGGTCAGAACGTGTCGGGATCTTTTATTACCCTGGCGGATCTTTCCCAACCGCATCTTGAGATATTCCTGGATGAAACCGATCTGGGGAAGATTGATCTCGACTATGAAGTCGAAGTGATCTTCGATGCCCTGCCGGATGAAATCTTCAATGGCAGTGTTATTCAAGTCGACCCAGGTCTTTATACATCCCAGGGTGTTTCTACTGTGCGCGGGTTGGTGAAACTTAACGATGACTCCGCTGTCATGCTGGACAGCCTGTTGATTGGCATGAACGCTGCTGTCGACGTCATTGGCGGAAAAGCTGAAAAGGTGGTTCTGGTGCCGGTTGAAGCGCTGCGCGAACTTTCCCCTGGCGAGTATGCGGTCTTCGTATTGGAAGACGGTGTGCCGAAACTCCGGACAGTCGAGGTCGGTTTAATGGACTTTACTTTTGCTGAGATCACGTCCGGTCTTAAACAGGGCGAGGTCGTCACCACTGGTATCGTGGAGACCGAATAATGCCCGGACAAACCATCATCCAAACATCTGACGTGAGGAAAATCTACGGCATGGGGGAGATCAGCGTAGCCGCGCTGGATGGCGTGAGCATCTCAATACAGGAGGGTGAGTTCGTCGCCATCATGGGACCCTCCGGCTCAGGAAAGAGCACGCTGATGAACATCCTCGGCTGCCTCGACCGACCTACGGAGGGTCACTATGTCCTAGATGATGAGGATGTGAGCGACCTGGATAAAACCGAGTTGGCCGCCATCCGCAGCCGGCAGATCGGATTCATCTTTCAATCCTACAATCTACTATCCCGGACAACTGCCCTGGACAATGTCAAACTTCCATTAATCTACAACCGGGACAATAAGATCAGCCCAGAAGAGCGAGGAGAAATCGCCCGGCAGAAGTTGGAGGCTGTGGGTCTAGGGGATCGCGCCCAGCATCAGCCGCACGAACTCTCCGGCGGACAGCAGCAACGGGTGGCGATTGCCCGGGCGTTGGTAAACGATCCTGTTCTCATACTGGCGGACGAGCCCACTGGAAATTTAGACACGCGATCCGGCGAAGATATCATGAGTTTGCTCCATGAGCTGCACGAAGATGGAAGGACCATCGTAATGGTCACCCACGATCATGAGATCGCCGAGCATACCCAACGCACCATTCATCTGCGCGATGGCAAGGTCGAAAAGGTCATAAAAAATGGAAAAAATCATGCTCCACGAGACAGGAAGGGGGGTTCAAAATGAGCCCATCTGAATTTCTTCGTGTTGCCTGGGAAAGCATTTATCGCAACAAAACCCGCTCTCTACTGACCATGCTGGGGATCATCATCGGCGTCGCCGCGGTCATCATCATGATCGGCATCAGCGCCGGCACCGAAGCCGCGATCGAGGAGGAAATCACAGGACTGGGAACAAACCTGGTCTTCGTCAACTCGACTTTCTCACGCGCGGGATCCGGTGGCGGAGCCAGCGGAATGACGGGTGGTCTGGTCTACGATGATGGTTTCGCAATCGCCGACGAGGTCACAGGAGTCGCTGGGGTAACCATTGAACAAGGTTCAAGTGCGACGATAAAGGCCGGCGGCGTTGTGTTAGACGACGTGTCCATTCTCGGGACGACGCCTGATTTTCCCTCAGTGCGAGACATAGAGATGGATACGGGACGCTACTTCAAACAGCAAGAAGTAGATCAAAAGCAGAAAATCGCGGTTCTGGGAAGCAGCCTGGCGCAGGAACTCTTTGGGGATAACGATCCCATCGGTCAGGTCATCACTGTTGGCACGACCAAATTGACCGTCATCGGCGTACTTGATGAGAAAGGCATGGTCGGCGACGTGAATTATGACAATCGACTCTACCTCCCCATCACCGTCGTATTCCAGAAATTCACGCCATCCCAGTTTGCGAAATTCCGGGGAGACCGCGTACGTGTGATCTATGTTGAGGTCGATGCTGAGGCAAACCTTGCTGATGTGATCCTGCAAATCGAACTCTTGCTCGCCAAGCGTCACGACGTTTCATTGGAAACCCCTGATTTCAGCGTGACGACACAACAGGACATTATCAAGACGCAGGAGGCGACGACGGCGGCTTTCCGGAGTTTATTGGCGTGGGTGGCGGGCGTGTCACTAATTGTCGGAGGCATCGGCATTATGAACATCATGCTGGTCAGCGTAACGGAACGGACCCGAGAAATCGGGATCCGGCAATCCGTTGGTGCCACGCCGAATGACATCCGCTGGCAGTTTCTGACCGAAGCTCTGCTCTTGAGTCTTGTAGGTGGATTAATCGGTGTTCTCGTCGGCGTAGGTGGAGCATGGTTATTCGGCTGGGCAAGTGACATGCGAACCGTAATTATCCCAAGTTCTATCTTGCTCGCCTTCGTATCCGCAGCGGCTGTCGGTGCTTTCTTCGGCTTCTACCCCGCGAATAAAGCTGCGCAGCTCGACCCGATCGAGGCGCTGCGGCACCAGTAAATAATTTCCGGTATTGGACCGTTGTTGATTTTGGTACTGGACAAAAAACTATAAATAAGAAAAGTGAGGAATGAAGTGATGAAAAAGGTAAAGTTCCTGGGAGTGCTCGTTAGTTTGACATTAATCCTTGTCGCTTGCGGCGGCGCCAATGGCGCAGCAAACACCGCAACGACGGTGTTGAATGAAGACTACCCTGATGCTCTACCCATCCAGACCCAGCTCACCCTGGGCACCTTGAAACTGGAAGATACCGATCTTGCTGTTGATTCGGAGCAAGCCGCTGAGCTATTGACGCTCTGGCAAGCCATCCGCAGCCTGAGCTCAAGCGATATCACCGCCGAAGGTGAGATCGAGGCGATCGTCAACCAAATTCTGGAGACGATGAGCCCTGAACAGCTCGAAGCAATCGCGGCGATGGAGATCACCCAGGAGGGTATCTTCGAGCTCACCCAAGAATTAGGCATTGCCCGCGGCGG
>CBDTTY010000183.1:0-4027 GCA_965363875.1 uncultured Anaerolineales bacterium | reverse complement strand
ATCAGATCATCACTTTCTGTGTGACCATTAGACACATGGCGCCCATGACGATGACCGTCCCCAGGAGAAGGAGGGAGATGAGGAAGCGCTGCGCCGGCGTCATCCCCAGAAAATAACCTCGTCTGGGTCCAACATCTTCCACTTCAAACGCGGGTTCTGCCGGCATTTCAAACATGGAACCATCTTCCTCTTCATCTATTCCACGCAGATCATCAAACATCATTCACCTCCTGCAGGTCAGCCTTTCTCCACTGATCCTGCCAGTTATTTCCGCTTGTCGTTCAATGCTAGTTCAGTGTAGCCCAATCCCTGTTCATGTCAACGGGGCGGACCCGCATGTCCTCCCCGCCTAATATGATGACCTCCCCGGCAGGAAGAACAATCCGCAATCTGCAATTCGGCGTCAGCCCTTGAAGCACCCCCGATAACTCCATATCCGCACCGGAAATCTCAACCGGCTGACCTCGAAAAGCAAGAAAGTCTTCAAATGCTGAATGCAACTGCTCTGAATCCAGCATGCTAAGCCAACTCCCGATCCGCCCCACGAGTTCCACCAACAATCCAATCCGGCTTACTTTACCTTCAATCCCCTCTTCCACACAAGCTGCTGGATAATCGACCTCTTTCCTATCGGGGACGGATTTAGGGCTCACGTTTACACCGATCCCCAGGACAGCATATTCAAGATCTTCCCCCATCCAAATGCCCTCCGTGAGCACTCCAGCGACCTTGCCTTCCGAAGTGATTACATCGTTGGGCCATTTTATCCACGCTTCCAAACCGATCGTCGCTAAAGATTCTACGACTGCCAGCGCTCCGAGCATATTCAGTCTTGCTAGCGCCGCCTGGGTGATATCTTCAGGTCGCAAGATCAAGCTGAGCGCCAGGGCACTCCGGGGAGGTGTCGACCAACTTCGTTGAAAACGACCCCGGCCAGCAGTTTGTTCATCGGCAACAACCAACGTGCCGTGTGCCGCACCTTCCTGAGCCAGCGCCTGCGCTCGATCGTTTGTAGAAGCAATCGTCTTATAGAAATGAAGCGGTTCCCCAAGACCTCTTACCGGCAGACTCGACTTCAGACGCTTTTCGCTGAACATGATTGGATTGTACTCTTCCATGCACAATTTGTGCCACAGGACGATGTCTTAGGGACAATCGCAGCAAGTGAACTGGCTGCCAATCATTTCTCCTTCCAGCAGATAAGCAAGTACTTATCCAACTCGGGAGCAGGTCGGCTGCCAGTGACCGCGGGACAGCCAAACCACGACGATAATCCTCAATTTACACGCACACTTACGTCAGGATACATAGACTTTCACGAGCAATTTCACTTTTTCTTACGGATTGACTCTGCTACAATCGAATGGTTACCCACATGAAGCACCTTTGGGCTCCCTGGCGTATGGAATATATTCAAGAAAGCTCCCATGAAGAGGGCTGTCTATTTTGCAGCCTACTTGCTCAGGAAGACGGTCCTGGCAATCTCATCCTTCACCGCGGCCAAAATGCATTCGTCGTGCTCAACCGCTATCCATATACCAACGGTCATATGATGGTCGTCCCCTTTACGCACAAACCTTCTCTGGAAGGTCTTGACGACAAGACGCTGCTTGAGATGATCTCTCTCGCCAGCGAGGCTTTAGGCGTGCTCCGTGATGCCTACGACGCGGATGGCTTTAACCTTGGCGCTAATATTGGCGAAGCCGCCGGCGCCGGCGTTAAAGAGCATGTCCACCTTCATGTTGTCCCCCGTTGGACAGGAGATACGAACTTTATGGCGACAACAGCAGAAACTCGCGTCCTGCCCGAGGCCCTCGAAGTGACCTATCAGACCCTTCTTGGACTCTGGCTATCACGATTCGACAACGGATAAGCAATCCACGATAAGGACCCATCACCCACCCACACCACATCACATAAAAGAGGATCAACATGACTAACAATGCAAGAGAGCCGGTAATACTCAGCGCTGCCAGAACACCTAGTGGACGTTTTCGGGGTGCACTCAGCCCCCTCAGCGCCACCCAACTTGGCGCTGCCGTGATCAAGGCGGCAATCGAACGCGCCGGACTGAAGAACCTGGAGGACATCGACGAAACCCTGATGGGTAATGTTGTCTCTGCCGGTCTCGGGCAAGCACCTGCACGCCAGGCGTCCATTTCCGCAGGCATCCCACCCACGGTCGGTGCGACGACTGTGAATAAGGTCTGCGGTTCTGGGCTGAAGACAGGAATGATTGCCTCTCAGGCGATAAAAGCCGGAGACGGCGATCTTTTCGTCTGTGGTGGAATGGAGAGCATGAGCAAAGCTCCGTTTCTTATTTGGGCGCGTGGAGGAGAGCTGCGTTATGGGCATGGGCAGATGACGGATGCTCTACTATTGGACGGGCTTTGGGATTCGTTTGAGGATTGGGCCATGGGCATGGCTGCGGAATGGGTCGCCGATGAATATAAGGTCACACGTGAGGCGATGGATCAATGGGCGCTCGACAGCCATTTGAAGGCGATCAAAGCGATCGATGAAGGCAAATTCAAAGCCGAAATCATCCCGTTAGAGATACCCGGCCGCAAGGGGAAAATCACCTTAGTTGAAGAGGACGAAACCCCGCGTCGTGATACCTCGCTCGAGATGTTAGCTAAACTTAAGCCTGTCTTTACTGCGGAGGGGAAGGTGACCGCGGGGAATTCCCCAGGCCTTAATGACGGTGCCGCAGCAGTGATCATCGCCAGTCGTGAAAAGGCGGATGCTCTAGGAATCAAACCGTTGGCTCGCGTCGTTGGCTACGCACAGGCAGCCGTTCCCCCGAAGGAATTGTTCACAGCGCCGGCTTTCGCCATCCCCAAACTGTTGGAGAAGGTCGGTTGGGCACTACAAGACATCGATCTGGTAGAACTCAATGAAGCCTTTGCCGCCCAGGTTCTCGCTAACGGTTACGCGCTCGCCGATAAAGGCTGGGATTGGGACAAGGTAAATGTGAACGGCGGCGGTGTCGCCCTCGGCCACCCTATCGGAGCGTCGGGTGCAAGGGTGCTCACAACATTGCTCTATGCGCTTAGAGATCGCGGCGGCAAGCGCGGCGTCGCTTCCCTGTGTCTTGGAGGCGGTGAAGCAGTCGCCATGGCCGTCGAGATGGAATGAACCACCCCGATTTTGCCAACTGCGAGCACAAATGAACAAGAAACAAACCGAGCTGGTTTTTTAATATTTAGCACAATCTTGAAACGAACGGACTCAGAGGAGTGAATCGATGGATGTCAAAAAAATATTGGTTGTTGGTGCAGGAACAATGGGCAACGGCATCGCCCAGACCGCCTCGATCTCTGGTTACGACGTCACTATGACGGATGTCTCACCCGAGATCCTGGAGCGCGCAACAGCTGTGATCGCAAAATCAGTCGGAAAATTAGCATCTAAGGGTGTGATCGACGAAGATCAGAAAGAGGCCGCCCTGCAGATAGGCACCGCTCTCGACCTTGAAGCAGCTCGAGAAGTAGATCTTGTGGTTGAAGCTGCTACAGAGAATCCAGAATTGAAGCTGAAGCTATTTGCCGACCTGGATGGAATCGCTCCTGAGAAGACCATCCTCGCCTCGAACACCTCATCCATTTCCCTGACCAAGATCGGTGCCGCCACAAAACGCCCCGACAAAGTCATCGGGATGCACTTCTTTAACCCGGTACCCTTGATGAAGCTGCTTGAGGTTGTACGCGGACTAGCGACATCCGATGAGACGACTCAAGCAGTCATTGATGTCGGACGAAAGATGGGCAAGGAACCGGTGGAAGCCATGGATTCCCCTGGCTTCATCTCTAATCGCATCCTCTGCCCGATGATCAATGAGGCGGTCTTTGCTCTCCAGGAAGGCATCGGCACCGCTGAAGCGATCGACACTGTGATGAAACTCGGCATGAACCACCCAATGGGTCCGCTTGCTCTGGCCGATCTGATCGGGCTGGACGTCGTTCTGTTCGTGCTGGAGGTCCTGCACCGCGACTTGGGAGAGGACAAGTACCGGCCCTGCCCATTG
>CBDTTY010000182.1:0-4077 GCA_965363875.1 uncultured Anaerolineales bacterium | reverse complement strand
GGGCCCCGCGATCGGTAACGTTTTTAGCGGCATCGTTAACGCCATCTAATCAATAGATTGGACTAGATCGTACTCTCCCTCCAAGGTCCGGAACCCCAGCCGATTGGCTGGGGTTCTGGCCTTTTAAAAAGGCAAGCTACGTTTGGCTTCGCTATTGGGCACGGCATGCCGTACCCCTACCTGAGATATCTCCAAAGGTCTCGACCTACTCCGGAAAGCGGGTGATGACAGTCGCCGGGGTGGGGATCGAGACCTTATCGCCGACGTTTAAATCCGCGGGGGCTTTGCTCGCCTTCCCCGGGGCACTCTGGAAGATACAGATCGGTGTGCCCACTTTCGAACACACGAGACCCAGATAAGCCTGCCCGGTCAGGGTGCCGTCGCTGTCTACCGCGCAACTGGTGACCACACCGATCGTCCTGCCGCGTTTATCGACGACCGGGTCGCCCAGATGCGCCATGCGCACGCCTTTTTCATTGAAACGGAAGCGAACGACCTCCGATTGGCGAGCCTCATCGCGCTCCAGAAACGCATCCCTGCCAATGAACCAGGGTTTGTAGCCCTTCACAAAGGTACGGAAACCGGCCTCGCCGACCGTCAGATTCAACATCCCGCCCATCTCGTTTCCATAAAGCGGCAGTCCGGCCTCGGTGCGCAGCGAGTCGCGCGCCCCCAAACCAACCGGTTTCAGCCCAAAAGGTTCACCAACGTCCAGCAAGGCTTTCCAAAGTGCAACAGATTTCTCGGGGTGTATGAAAAGCTCGAAAGCCATCTCCTCGCCGGTGTAGCCCGTGCGTGATACAACCAGATCGAACCCGCCGATCACGGCCTCGCACAGCTCTGTGCGCTCGAGTTTTAGAATTCGTTTGCGGGCAGCCTCATCACAATCCATAGAGAGCAAGATCTCGCGCGAGCGCGGCCCCTGAAGGGCGATGTCCACCCGCATATCTGCCCCCTCCTTAGGGTCGCGCAAGTTGCGCAGGGTCACGCCCCGGCCGAAGACCCTCGCCCATGGACGCGCCCGATCGATCCTCACTTTGCCCTCGAGAACAGCGTTCAGCCAGGCCCAATCCTTATCATCGTTGGATGCATTCACCACCATCAGATACTTCTCGTTGTCTCTGCGGTAGATAATCAGGTCGTCAATCACATTGGCGTCCGGATCAAGGAGCTGGGTATACAGCGAGCAGCCGACCTTCAAGCGGTACACATCATTTCCGCAGATATCGTTGGGGCAGACGCTGTTCAAAAAGACGGCTGCATCCGGACCCTCCGCCTGGTAAACACCCATGTGGGAGACGTCGAAAAGCCCGGCCGCCTGGCGCACGGCAAGGTGCTCTTCGAGAACCGACGAATACCAAACCGGCATATCCCACCCAGCGAAGACGACCATCTTCGCGCCCATCTGGCGATGCGTGGCGTTGAGCGCTGTGAGTTTCAGCTCTTCGTGCTCGGGCTCCTCCCAGGCGAACTCCGGAAGCGCCTCCCCAGAATCCATATCCACACCATCGATGCCGATGAAATATGGTTTGTGTTTGCCAATGGGATCGCCCTCAGCGATGGGTGACGGTTCAGCCTCGGATTCCTGCACCCACACCGGGCCGATCGGTTTCCTGAGAACATCCTCATCGATGCGGACATAACCATCCGAGAGCGCCCTCAGCCAGGCAGCCGACAAACTCGCCTTCAGGTTTGGGACCGTGAGGCGATACTCCATAGTTGACACGCAGGTCAAGGTTCCGTCGACTTCACCTTCGGGGGTGATCATGCGCGTAGCCTGGCTGTCCCCGGGATCGAGATCCTCCAGATCGCTGGTCAGAGCGAAGGTCAGGAACGGCTGCGCCCGCTCACCGACGATGTCATAGACAATCCGCTCACCCTCGCTCGCCAGCGGGTCGTTGATCGTGTAGTAGTGGGGATACCCTTTATCGTCCGCTTCAGCTTCAAATCCAAGCGACTCGAGCAGACCAATCACACGCAGTTTGGCCTCTTCGATCACCTTGAAATCCACCTTGCCGCGGATATCGCTTTCATCTCGGCACTTGAAGCGGCAGGGGACAGTAGTCTGGAGGACATCGGCGATGATTTCCGCCAGTTCGACCACCTGCTTTTCTTTGAAGCCGATCTCACTGATCCATGGAGCGCCCATGCGGATGCCGGAAGCATCGTACGCGGTCTCGTCCCCCGGCAGGGTATTACGATTGACGACGATGCCCACCAAATCCAGGATCCGGGCGGCCTGGTCGCCGGACAGCGGTGTCCCATCGGGCCCCACGACGGATTTACAATCCAGGTTCATCAGGTGGGTGTTTGTGCCGCCGTAGGCGATCTCGAACCCTCGCGATTGCAGATGATCGGCAAGTTTGGCGCAGTTCTTCACCACTTGATGCTGTAATTCGTTGAATTCGTCAGACTGGGCGTATTTGAAAATCAGGCACATCGCCGCGTAGACGTTGACGTGCGGACCGCCTTGCTCACCCGGAAAAACAGCCATGTCGATCTTGGATGAGAGCTCGGGGGCGGTGGTCATGATGATCGCTCCGCGTGGGCCATAGAGCGATTTATGCGTCGTCGAGGTAATCACATGGGCATGTCCGACAGGCGAGGGATATTCACCGGCGATCACCAACCCGGCAACGTGGGCGATGTCGGCCAGCAGATACGCCCCTACGGTATCGGCGATCGATCGGAATTTCTCCCAATCCACAGTCCATGGGTAGGAGGAAAAGCCACCGATGATCAACCTGGGTTGGTGCTCCAGCGCTAACTTCTCTATCGTCTCATAATCAATCTGCCCCGTTTCCGGGTTGATTGTGTACGGGATGATATTAAAGTATTTTCCCGAACGGTTCGCCGGAGATCCATGCGATAGATGTCCTCCGTGAAGCAGGTCCATGCTCAACACGGTGTCCCCGGGATTCAGCAGCGCTTGAAATACGGCGTTATTCGCAGGAGCACCCGACAGCGCCTGTACGTTGACGTAGATGTCGTCGGCAGAATAATCCTCCGTTGCAAAAGCCTCTGCGCAGCGGCGGCGAGCGAGGGCTTCAACCGTATCGGCGTATTCGACCCCTTTGTAATAACGGGGGTCGGAGTAGCGGCGATAAAACGCCAGCCGGGTGCGATAATCCAGAATTTCATCTTCACTCATCCAGCGCGTATCTTCAGTCGGGTAACCTTCCGCGTAAATATTCTGAAAGGTCGATCCTAAGGCTTCGCGAACGGCCACAGGAGAAGCGCTCTCGCTGGGGATGAGGATGATCCTCCTCCTTTGCCTTTCGGCTTCCAATTGAATGAGTTGATGAACATCCGGATCAAGGTCTTCGAGCGGGGTGTTGAAGTAGGGATAGAACACTAGAGCAACTCCTTTAGCACATGAAGGACTCTTTCATCTTGACTCTTGTTCTCCGAGGAATGGTCGCATAGATAGCTTCGACTTGAGGGCGAACCATCATGATATGGAAGATAACCTTGTAGGCTCATATTTACAATAATACGACTTCACCCACCGCTCCAAGTTGCACTTAGGCTGATTTTATATGTCAAATAACACTAAAACTCACACTATGTTTATCATATCTTTACTATAATGATATGAACCATCGCAGATCGTTAAGGGGTTGCTGCGAGATCGCACTCAGGAAAAGGCTGAAGCAATCTTCATTTTTTCACCTATCCGCTGCCGTTCCAAGGCTCAAAAGAGGATAAGAACATGAAAAAGAAACATAATTTCTACGCCGGCCCATCGATCATGCCTCAATTCACTATTGATAAAACAATTGAAGCCCTTAAGGACTTCGCCGGAACCGGACTCTCGATCATGGAGATATCACACCGCAGCACAGAGTTCCAGGCGGTGATGGATGAAGCTCAAGCGCTGATCAAAGAACTGCTCAAAATCCCGGAGGGATACTCGGTGCTGTTCCTGGGGGGCGGCGCGAGCACACAGTTTCTCATGGTCCCCTACAACATCATGAAGGAGAAATCTGCATACCTGAACACAGGGACCTGGGCTACAAAGGCCATGAAAGAAGCCAAGCTGTTCGGGGAGATGGTCGAGGTCGCCTCGTCCGCGGA
>CBDTTY010000181.1:0-4097 GCA_965363875.1 uncultured Anaerolineales bacterium | reverse complement strand
CCCGTCGTTTACTTCTTTCTCTCCTTGATGTAAACAGTATGCGTATCCCGCGAAAGGCTGTGGTGATAAACGAAAGTTTGTGTTTCCGGGTTCTTTTCAAACGAGCCGTCTGAGACCTCAACCATGTATCCCTCGATGTATTGGTAATTGGGTACGAATATCTCCGTCGGGGCCTCGATCTCGGGGTCATGACGGAACTCGAAGAAGAAAGCCTTCTTCTGGATGTCGAAGGCCATGTGCAGCGGCTCTCCGGCGACTGCCCTGGGGTAGGGGCGGACAACCGCCTCCAGCGCTCGACCCCCTGAGTGGATGTCCGCAGGTTCCGTCTGCTGATCGCGGCTGAAGATGGATAAATCCTCACCGTTCCACATATCCCCGCGCGCGTTGGTGTTGTCAGCGGTGTAATTCCAGAGCGTGCAGCTGAGTAGATTATCCTCCATCGCCCGCATGCTGCGGTCCATCGCCCGAATCTGGTCGCGGTAATCGCCGCTGCGGTAGGCACGTCCTCCCTTGAGGTCGAAGGGGATGCCGAACTCGCCGATGAGCGTCGGCACGCCTCCGAACGACACTTCAGATGTTCGTTTGAAACTTGCCACTTGATCGGCAAAGGACCGGCGGACCCGCTTCGAACCGAAGATTACCTTTCCTGTGCGAAAATCGGCGGCCAGGTTGGAACGAAAGCGCTTAAAAACGAGCATAATCCCGTCGTACCAGTGGGGTGCGAAGACGATATTGGGGGCGTCTTGCGCACTCCATGTCATCGATTCGTGTCTCGGCTCGCTTTCAATAAAGATGATCGCCCCGGGAGATACAGATCTGATCGCCTTAGCATAGCGGTTGGCGAAAGGTCGATAATAATCGTTGGAAAAATCAATCCTTCGACCGTGAACCTCTGTGAAATGGTTCGGGCGAAGAATTCCAGGTTGACCGCTCGCGCCCAAATCCCAGACCCCATTTCGACGCCACACACACTCGTGGTCCGGCAGCCAGGCGCTGACAGCGGATGAGTTGACCCGCTCTGTACCAACTTCGCGCTCGCCGGTGATTCCAATTTTCCAGATATCGACGTGCTGGGTGATCCCGGACCCAAGGAGCATCGACTGGAACGGGCTGGGACTCGAGCCGAGCTTGATCATCCCGACAGGAGCGTTCAGGTCCTCGCAGCCTATATAGCCGGGCAGTGGCTCGTTCATCGTGTCATATCCGATCACGTTGGTTAGTCCGCCCAGCTTTTTTGCGACCTGGACCATGGCCTCGACGTAGTGGCGTTGCAGATAGTCTTGGACGGGCACACCGTCCACTTTGGTCTCGGGCGCGAAATCATTCCCCCCGAAGAAAAGCGAGAACATCGTCGCCGCGGCCAGTTTGCCACTATTGGTCGGCCAGATCATTCGTGGAAATGGATCGCCGTGAGTCTGGTGCACAATAGCTGAGCCAGTTTCCTTGAATTTTGTGATGTCAAACCCAACAGCCTCGAAGGTCCAGCCAGGCGCACCGTCGCCGCCGGAGAAGCGGCTCCAGACATCCTGATGCGGATCGATGAATAGGGCGATTCCGTGTTTAGCTGCCTTCTCAACGATAGCGCGGATGTATTCCAGATATGCCTCGTCATACAGACCAGGACCGGCATGCTCGATGGCCTCCCAGGTGACGAGCAGACGCAAGAAGGTGAATCCCCAGGCACGTAAGCGGGTGAAGTGCTCATCGGCTTCTTCAAGGGGGAAGGGGCGACCGACGAAAGAGACGTCTCGATGGTTGAAGAAACGATCGCCGACATGTGTCGCGCCGTCAGGGCTTGTGGGAACTTTCGAGCTGCCGCCCAGATTGACCCCGCGCAGCATCAGCGTACGCCCACGCTCATCCTTGAACCATTGTCCATCGATGCAGATAGAAGTCATCGCTCACCTTTCTCGATCGATATGTGCTTGCAGTGCTCGTCCAATTGTGCCCAGTTTACATCAATCTGACTATTACGTTAGGTGTAATAGTGCTTTGCGGATTTGCGCATCAATGATAGTGTTGAGTTGAGGTGAATATCGAGGTGAGTATGATAAGGAATGATGATCATGGAAGGAGCACACCAATGCATGCCGCAGCTTCAGATGTCATCCTGAGCCTGAAAGGATTACAGAAATCCTATGGAGAGCTGGTTGCGGTAAAGGACCTATCCTTGGAAGTCTACCGCGGCGAGGTATTCGGATTTTTAGGACCTAATGGTGCAGGGAAAACCACAACCATCAAAATGATATGCGGTTTACTGAAGAGCGATGCCGGCGAAATCCTGATCAACAGCCTCTCACTGAAAGATCATTATCGAGAATGTAAACGACAATTGGGCCTATGTCCCGAGAACCTGGTTATCTGGGAATCATTGACCTGCTTTGAGCAGTTGGAGTTTATCGGCCGGCAATATGATCTCAAAAGGGACGCCGCCAAAAAGAAAGCCCTGGAATTGCTGGATGTCCTGGGGTTGATCGACAAGCGCAATACACTTGCCAGGGAGCTTTCGAGCGGGATGAAACGCCGCTTGAACATCGCCCTTGCCCTTGTTCATGATCCGGAGATATTGATCCTCGACGAACCTCAAGCCGGACTCGATCCGCAGAGCAGGATACTGGTTCGGGAGTATATTCGTTCGCTGTCAAAAAGCATCACCGTGATTTTAACCACCCACGATATGGACGAGGTGGACAAATTGGCAGATCGGGTGGGAATTATCGACAATGGTCAAATGTTGGTGCTCGATACCCCGGAAGGACTCAAGAGCCGGATTGGGGCGGGGGATATTCTCGAGATCAAAATCGCGGCAGGGCAGGATGATAAATTAGAAAACCTAAAAGCGGCGTTTCCGAAGTCGCTGCGCGATTTTACCTATCAAGATGAAACCATCCGCCTTGTTAATGTTGACACTCTGGGTGTGCTGCCAGTGTTGTTGGAAGCGTTCCAGCACGCCCACATTGAAATTCTTGATATCACTGTCCGCAAGAAAACGCTCGAAGATGTCTTTATTGACCTGACCGGCAGGAGATTGCGGGAATGAGAATAATCAGTCTGTTCCGGAAGACATGGGTCGAAAATATGCGCGATTGGAAGATCTTGATCCTTACGCTGACCTTCGCGCCATTGTTCGTGCTGCTCATGTATTTCTATGTTGGGGAGTCGACACAAAGCCCATACCGGGTTGTGGTCATCAATCATGATGCCGGTGTGTCAACGGTTGATCGCGGTGATTTCAATGCGGGATCAGACTTGATAGCGGAGATGACGAAGGTACAAGACGCGGATGGACGAATGATCATAGAAGTAACGCAAGAATTGACAATGCCCCCAGCCCGTAAGCAGCTGATGAACAATACCGTCGATCTGGTGGTTGAAATCCCAGAGCGTTTTTCGGCAATCCTTCTGAGCTACAGCCAGGGGAATCAGCCGGCTCCTGCGGTTGTGAAAACATACGGCGATCCAACAAAAGCAAATTACATCATGGCTGCCGTCTGGAGTGACATGATTACCTACGAATATGCGGCAGCAACAGTGGGCATGGAAAATCCACTGGAAATTCAAGTGAATACTGTCAGTGGAAAACAAACTTTGAATGAATTTGAGCTATATGTCCCCGCTTTACTGGCGCTGGCTTTAATCATGTTGATGTTTACCGCCGCTGCCTCGCTCATCAAAGAGAAAGATAAAGGGACCATCATCCGTTTGCGCTTATCGAATATGACCACATTTGAATGGCTTACGGCGGTGAGTTTGACCCAGGTCATCATCGGCATGCTGGCATTCGCACTTACCTTTGCAACAGCCGTTGCGCTGGGCTACCAGACCTCGGGCTCACTCGCAGCGGTGTTCATCGTTGGGCTTCTCTCGAGTTTATCGATTATCGCCATCAGCCTCATCGTCGCCGCATATTTGCGGACGATATTCGATCTGCTAACGATCGGTTGTTTTCCGTTCTTCATCCTCATGTTCTTTTCAGGTGGCATGTTTCCACTCCCGCCTTTGCGACTATTCACGGTAGGTGATCGAGCGATGAATATCAACGACTTGTTGCCGACCACACATGCAATCAACGCAATGAGTAAAATCCTTAACTATGG
>CBDTTY010000180.1:0-4098 GCA_965363875.1 uncultured Anaerolineales bacterium | reverse complement strand
TGCCGCCGCAGATGCACCTGGTTCTTTCCTGTCGGGCTGATCCAAACCTGCCCCTTGCTCGCCTTCGAAGTAGAGGGCAACTGACTGAGATGCGCGCCGTAGACTTGCGCTTTACCCCTGATGAAACGGCTGCATTCCTGAATGATGTAATGGGACTGGGGTTATCAGCAGCGGAGATCACTGCCCTGGATAAACGCGTAGAAGGATGGATCGCCGGGCTGCAAATGGCCGCTCTCTCGATGAGGGGACGAAAAGATGTGTCGGGGTTCATCAAATCCTTCAGCGGCAGCCATCGTTTCGTTTTGGACTATCTGGTGGAGGAGGTTCTCGATCAGCAATCCAGCGACATTCAGGAATTCCTGCTGAGGACTTCCATCTTAGAGCGGATGACCGCCCCCCTATGCAATGCCGTGACGGACCGGGATGACAGCCAGGGTATCCTCGCTCAACTCGAACAAGCCAATCTGTTCCTGATTCACCTGGACGATCAGCGGCGCTGGTATCGTTATCACCACCTATTCACCGATTTACTGCGCAGCCGTGTGGAGCAGGCCCAGCCCGACCTGGTACTCGCCTTGCACTGCCGGGCCAGTGAGTGGTATGAAAGCGCAGAGTTTGTCGAAGAAGCGGTAACCCACGCTATCACAGGTAAAGCTTATGAGCGAGCCGCGACCTTGGTTGAGCAGAATGCCATGCAGATGATTATCGACGGCAAACACCCTGCAGTATCCAGGTGGCTTGAGGCACTGCCGGATGAGTTGGTTCGGACACGGCCATGGCTATGCGTTTATCACGCCTGGATGCGGTATTGGATTGGACTGAGAGAACAAGTAGAAGAATGCCTGCAGAACGCTGAACAGGCACTTGCGGGCACGATCATGCCATCAGATGGTGTGAAGCGACCCATCAAAGATCCAATTCCAACGGAAACCGAACAACCTACCATCAGCGAAGATGAAGGGCAACGCATAAACGGATACATCGCCGCCATCCGGGCTCAAAACGACCTTAGCAACGAAAAGATTCCGCGTGCCCTGGAAATGGCTCAAAGGGCTGTTGAACTCCTGCCAGAAGGGGATTACATGCGCAGTCTGGCCGGCATCGCTCTGGGGGCAGCACATGGGAGCCAGGGTGACGTCGTGGGAGCGCAGCAGGCCTACGCCGAGGCAAGTGCGATTGCCCAGAAGTGCGGCTATCGAACTTTGAGTGTGTCGGCTACCTGTTATCTGGGAATGGCGCAAGCGAAGCAAGCCCGCCTCCATGAAGCTTTTAGAACCTACCGCGAGGCGCTGGAACTGGCGAATGCGCCTGGTGGACAGCAACTACCTGTTGCCGGCTTCCCCCTGGTGAAGCTGGGTGACCTGTCACGCGAATGGAATGACTTGGAGGCTGCGAACCTTGATCTGACCAAGGGCGTCGAGGCTTGCGCTCTTTGGGGGCAAGCGGATTTCTTGGCCGATGGTTATGTTGCCCAGTTGCGGCTTCACCTGGCGCAGGGGAATCTGACGGGTGCGCGCAATACACTTCGGAAAGCAGAAAATCTCGCTCAGAGAGCGAAGATTGACGATTTTATCCTGTGCTGGCTGGATGAGTGCCGCCTGCGCCTATGGTTATCTGAAGGAAATTTGGCAGCAACAGTTCGCTGGGCGCAGACGAGCGGCTTGAGTGTGGACGGCGAACTGAGCTATCATCACGACTTACACCATATTAATCTGGCGCGGGTGCTGGTCGCCCAGGGCATGCAACAGCCTTCTGGAATTTACCTGGACGAAGCGTTGGGTTTGTTGGCCCGGCTCCTGGCAGCCGCAGAAAAGGCAGGATGGATTCATAAAGAGATCAAGATCCTGACCCTCCAAGCGCTGACGCACCAGTCAGCCGGCGATAACGAAGAAGCATTAACCGCATTGGGCCAAGCCCTGACGCTGGCAGAACCGGGAGGGTATGTGCGCACCTTCATAGATGAGGGGAAACCCATGGGAAAATTGCTGCGACAAGCAGTTGCGCGGGGAATCGCGGTGGGCTACGCTGGCAAGCTGCTGGCAGCATTGGAAGAAGAGACAGATGACAAGCCACAGGGGATCAAACCGACTTCCTCACCTTCTCTGGTTGAGCCTCTAAGCAAGCGTGAGCTTGAGGTTCTGAGACTCTTAACCACCCATCTTCCAAGCACAGAAATTGCCAAGGAGCTCGTCATTTCCACGAACACAGTTCGCTCACATATCAAGCGTATCTATAGCAAACTGAATGTCCACAACCGAAGGGACGCAATCCAGCGGGCTGAGGAGCTTGAATTGTTATAGTCCCCCTACAAAATTTCAGCTCACCATCCTTCGCCTAACACGCGAAGGATTTTTTTATCTCTTGCATGGACATCCACAGCAGCTTGGTGGGGTTGTGAAATCACCTACCCCATTCACCCACTTTTAGTGAAGACAACTCACCCAGTTGATGACTATCCTTTGGGCACAGCAAGGGGGGGCAAAGAAAACCGCCCCTCAGTGAGTAAGAAATTCTCGTGGAGGCACATTTAATGACCGATGGTCGCAATCTAAACAAACCGGCTATTTATCAAATCAGGGTAAAAGCAAATCTCGACTTGAAATGGTCAGACTGGTTCGACGGATTCACAATCACCTCGCTGGGAAATAGTGAAACATCTCTGACCGGATTGGTTGCCGATCAAGCCGCTTTGCATGGCCTACTGGGCAAAATCCGCGATTTGGGTCTGCCCATACTGCTAGTAAAGCGAATAGAGAGCGAAGACTGAACACAATTGTTTTGAAGGCACCAAGGTGAATACTGAAGTGAGAAACAGATCAGCGAAGAAGAAAATTCTCAAGCAAGCGGGGAGGTGTAAGCATAACGCGATTCCGCAGAGCTTTATTGCTCAGTCTAGAAATGTCGTCTGAAGTTTAGAAATTCTCAACACATTAAAAGGAGAAACATCATGAAGGAAAAACAAGTTCAATCCTTACCTCGCTGGATATTCGTGTTTTTAGCTGTGGGTACATCCTGGGCTTCCGGGCTTTATCTGGGGATGCTGATGGTTGAGGGCAGTTCAACAGCCTATCTGCTGCGCATCATCGGGTTTGGTGTCGTTGGTTTGGTGATGGCATGGGGGTCAGCCGCGAAACGATAGATAAGGCGAATTCAATTACAAAACTCTTGTTCGATACTATGTTCCTAACTCGATATTATTGGGCATGTTAACGAACAAGAGCCACCATCCAGATTGAGTTGGGCAAATTAACATTAGCGATAAAGGACAAGTACGCCAATGCAAATAATCAACAAATCGATCGCCCGCCTCACATTGATTGCCCTGTTCTTGGCCAATTGCAGTGTCATGCCAGAGCAAGCGCGACCTTCCAACTCGAGTGCAAACGAGGTGAATCTTACCGCATTTACGCATGTCAACTTGGTTCCAATGACGGCTGAGATCGTCCTGGAGAACCAGACGGTCCTGATTGAGGAGTCGAGAATTATTGCTATCGGTCCTGCTGATGAGGTGTCGATACCCCCTGACGTGGCGATCATCGACGGCGAGGGTGCATATCTGATGCCCGGTCTCGCCGATATGCATATGCACACCCGCCAGGATTGGGATACAGACAAATGGCCCGTATCGCCTCTCGTTCTGTACCTTGCCAACGGCGTGACTACGATCCGGGATTTCAGTCCATCAGGGGAAGTCTTAACGTATGCGCTCGATTGGCGAGAGCAAATTCAGGACGGGACGCGCATAGGGCCCACAATCTATGCTTCCGGTAGAATTCTATTCGTCAGCCCGTTAGGCGATCCCCAGGGTCTCGTTCGGGAGAACCACGACCTTGGCTTCGATTTTCTCAAGCTCTATTCGTACTTATCAAGGGAGGATTTTCATGAGGCGCTGACTACAGCGAAAGAGCTTGGCATGTACAGTGCTGGTCATATACCGTATGCAGTCGGGTTGGAGGAGGCGCTAGCGGAGGGCTTAGACGAGATTGCCCATGTTGAGGAGCTGCTGTTCGCGTTCATCGAATATGATCGGAAGCAGCAACTCGCCCCAGATGCATGGTTGGAATATCTCATCCAATCTGCCATGCAGCAATTCGATCT
>CBDTTY010000179.1:0-4109 GCA_965363875.1 uncultured Anaerolineales bacterium | reverse complement strand
CCCTACGTTCATGTGCGGCTTCGTCCGCTCAAATTTCTCCTTCGCCATGATCTTTTTCTCCTCGTTCTTTCTAAAAGAATTCTTTCGGCAATTAGAGCCCTCAAGGGGAATTGAACCCCTGACCCCGTTCTTACCAAGAACGTGCTCTACCGTCTGAGCTATGAGGGCTTGTACCACAGTCCCGAATTGTTATCACAAACCGAGCCTGAGTGGGCGGTGACGGATTCGAACCGCCGAAGGCAACGCCAGCTGATTTACAGTCAGCCCCCTTTGGCCACTTGGGTAACCGCCCATTGCCCTATATCGGTCAGCAAATGCCTTCCTCAGCAGCATCGCTCCAGTACAAACTAAACGACACAGCAAGCCGACGATGGGAGTCGAACCCATAACCTACCACTTACAAAGCGGTTGCTCTGCCATTGAGCTACGTCGGCATGATAATAAAATGCGCCTCACCTGCTCGGCGCTGTCTTATTATACCAGACTCCCTTGCCGACTTTGCTCGCCGAGTCTACCAAGATTCAGAGGCATCGTCAATGGAAATGCGCATCACACCACGTTCACGGAGTGTTTGAAACTTCGAAACCTCGCCGTTCCAAGATGGCGTAAAGAGCAATTGCGCCCGCAACAGAGGCGTTCAATGATTCGATTTCCCCTCGCATAGGGATCCTGAGCAGGAAGTCGCATGATTCCCTAACCCTGCGCCGCATTCCCGATCCCTCACCGCCAACGACCAAACCCAATGGGCCTCTGAGATCCGCGTCCCAATAGATAGATGCTTCTGGCGCATCCTCCAGGCCGGCAACCCAGAGATCTGCTTTTTTTAGGCGCTCGATTGAATCTGCCAGGTTGCCTCGAGCGATAATCATGTGCTCGCTCGCCCCAGAAGATGCGCTGACCACTGCCGGCGTTACAGAAGCGCTCCTACGCGCAGGAATGACCACACCGTGGACCCCTACGGCTTCTGCTGTGCGCAACAGTGTCCCAAGATTCTGAGGGTCTTGAATCATATCCAAAAGAAGTATCCAGGGGGGTTCTCCTCGCTCTGAGGCGAGTTCCAGCATCTCCTCGACTGACCCATATTCGAAGGGATCAACAATCGCCACAATCCCCTGGTGATTAGAGCGTTCTCGATCCAACGAGGTCCTCGGGACACGTTTAATTCGTATTCCGCTCGCCCGCGCCAAATCGTTGATCTCAACGAGGAGACCTCGCTCGATGACCCCTTCGGCGAGTTGAATTTGATGGATTCGGCGCCGCCCCGCCCGCATTACTTCTCGTACCGGGTTTCGCCCGTATATAGTTTCTTCTCTATTCCCACTCATATCTATAAACTTAGGATCCGTTATCTTCTGGACAGAAATTCGCCCCAGCTCTTGATCGAACTGGGGCGTCGTAGGGTTCATTCTCGGCTAGCGGACTCTCCAGACCGTCCCCCCCTTGCCATCTTCAAGTGATATCCCCAATTCACTTAATCTGTCACGTATTCTATCCGAGAGCTCAAACTGCTTGGCAGACCGCAGCTCCCTTCTGATTTCCAGGAGCAGATCAATGAAAGGTGCAGCCTCTGCATCCAGTTGATCTTTTTGAGTAAGCGATAATCCAAACACACCCGCCAATTTAAGAAGAACATCCTGCGCAGCGCCCAGATTCTCCTCGTCGATCCCAGCCGTCCTCGCTTCGTTGATCGCCCGGACCAACTCAAAAAGATACCCCAGCGCTCCCGCGCTGTTGAAATCATCATCCATCGCCGTTTCAAAGCCAATCTGGGCTTGTTCTGCTGCTTGGGCCAGGGTACCCGCTTCACCTGGGTCGAGATCAGGAAGGGGGGAGGCAGAACGCAAGCCGCCCTTCAACCTCTCGAGAGCGTGCGCCGCTTGCTCGATAACTTCCTCATTATAAGTAAGAGGACTGCGGTAACTGGCGTTCAAAATCAAGAGTCGCAGGACATCCGCATCGTACTTCCCTAGAAATTGTTCGATTGTAAAAACGTTACCGGTTGACTTCGACATATCCTCGCCACTGAGTTGCATCATGCCATTGTGGACCCAATAACGAGCGAAGGTTTTATCGGTATAGCTTTCTGATTGAGCAATTTCATTCTCGTGGTGCGGGAAGATCAGGTCGTTCCCGCCACCATGAATATCGATTTGATCTCCCAGATGATGCAGGCTCATCGCCGAGCACTCAATATGCCATCCCGGTCTTCCCGGTCCCCACGGACTTTCCCACGTGGGTTCTCCGGGTTTACCCGCCTTCCAGAGAGCAAAATCCGCGGGGTCTTCCTTCCGGTCATCAACTCCGAGGCGAGCGCCAGCGCGCATATCCCCCAACACTCGTCTTGAGAGACGTCCATAATCCTCGTCTTTCGCCACACGGAAATATACATCCCCGTCTACGTCGTAGGCATATCCCTTATCCATCAGCCCCTTTATCACACCGATGATGGCTTCGATCTCGGTGGACACTCTCGGGAAGACATGAGCGGGCAGGACATTAAGTTCTTTCAAGTGCTGATCGTATTCGTCGATGTATTGCTCCGCGAGATCGAGAGGGTCGACGCCAAGGTCCTGTGCGCGCAGGATGACTTTGTCGTCGACGTCCGTGTAGTTCATGACATGTTGAACGTCATACCCTTTGTGTTCAAGGTATCGGCGGATCACATCGAAGACAATCGATGACATTGCATGACCGACATGCGCCTTGTCGTACACCGTAGGACCACAGACATAGAGCCGGACCTTGCCGGGATCCAGTGTCTCAAACTGCTCTTTCTTGCGGGTCATGGTGTTATAGATCGTCAACGTCATCGAACCTTACTCCTTAACGTGAGCGTTCTCGTCATTCACCTTAAGCCGGGCGAAAATCATCCTGCCTGCGGCTGTTTGTAGCACCTTTGTGACATTTACCAGAATCACACTGCCAATTTTCACCTCGCCATCTTCGATGACGACCATTGTTCCATCATCAAGATAGCCAACCCCTTGTCCGGCTTCTTTACCTTTTTGTATGACATCCACCTCAAGCGTCTCCCCTGGCAGAAAAACCGCTTTAACCGCGTTTGCTAACTCGTTGATATTCAATATAGCGACACCCTGCAATTCGGCGACGCGGTTCAGGTTATAGTCATTTGTTAGGACTTTGCAGCGGAGTTGTTTGGCGAGGACCACCAACTTATCGTCCACCTCCCGCACGCCTTCCACATCTAAATCTGTGATGCGCATTGAGATAAGTGGATCCTTTTTAAGCCGGTTGAGTATATCCAACCCCCGGCGACCACGCTGTCTCCTCAACCCATCTGATGAATCTGCGACGTGTTGAAGTTCGTTCAAGACAAACGATGGCACCAGCATGGGGCCGGCAATAAAGCCTGTGCGGGCGATATCAGCAATTCGCCCATCAATTATCACGCTGGTGTCCAGCAAGACGCTATTGTTATCCGCCGAAAGATCTTGATCTCCCTTGCTCAATGACCCAAAACGGGACCCAACCATATTGAAAATTTCGTTCTGGCGTGTTGTGAAAATGGCGATGCTTAAATAGCCGATGAGAATGGCGGCAATGAAGGGAAGCAACTCTCCAAACGGTTTGGGCAATAGTGAAAGGGGGAAGGCAATCAGCGCCCCAACAACCAAGCCAATGATCAACCCGAACAATCCGGCCACCATTGTCCTTAACGAAATTGTTGAGAGCTTACTGCGAATGGCGCTCATTGGACGTGTGGTCAGAAACGGCGTTACTACAAGCCCCAATAACGCGCCAACCATTCCAAACACGATAGCCCAGAGAACAGGTTCATCTCCCGCAAAATTCGCCAGCAATGTCCCAAGGTAGACGCCACCAACTGATAAAGCGATCATTCCGACGATCCGAGCAATAAAGTCGACACTCATGATTAAATCCCTTCGATAAAAATATATAAATAAAAACAGGGTCGACACCCGGTTTCGGTATCCACCCACAAGGGAAGGCACATCCCAAAATATCCGTTCTAATGTCCCCCGCAAAACCTAAGTCCATCAACACAAAATAATGCGGGGCATAAGATAATAAGGATTAAACCGGGCAGAGAGAGTAATACTGAAACAATAATGTTCTCCCTCGCATTT
>CBDTTY010000178.1:0-4124 GCA_965363875.1 uncultured Anaerolineales bacterium | reverse complement strand
TCACCGGGAATTATAACCATCAATTCCCCAATATAGGTTAGATTCATAACCACAAAAAAAGTTACATTCTTACGAGAGAAATGCAGAACCCTCGATTCGATGGGTGTTATAATTCAGATAACCATCCGTCGAAAGCTCTAGAGCATATGCCAACCTACGAATGCCCCATTTGTTCAGAAGAAAAGTTGGTCGAAAGCGGACCATCCGCCTACAAATGCCAGCATTGCCGCGCCAGCATTATTAAAGGCAAACTTGTGTGCTCTGCTTGCGGAAAGCATAATCCACTCGGATCTGCAAAATGTGAAACCTGCCAGGAACCACTCACCATCTTCAGCAGAGTCGTATCCCGACATAGTAAATCAACCCGCTCATGGCGCCTGGATCAAGCTCGCGATCAAGCCAATATATTGAAAGCCGCCGAGGCACACGCGTCGGATGTTCGCATGGAGGATTTCCTCGAAATCGATCGAAAGCGCAAGGCAGCCGAGCGCGAAGCCGCATTCATTCAGGAAGAAACCGATCGTCAACTTTTCCGCTACGTCAGAATCGGTTTAGGGATTTTCTTAGCCATCGTCGCCGTCGCAAGCTTAATCATTACCCTGCTCTGATCGATGCTTTCACCTCCCATCTACACAATCCAACTCCCCGTTTACGAAGGTCCGCTTGATTTGCTCCTCAACCTGATCGAACACGCAGAGTTGGATATCACCAAAGTCTCGCTCGCAGAAGTCACCGACCAATATCTGGTCTATATCCGGCAGATTCAGGATCGTCAATTAGAAGACCTTGCCTCCTTCTTGGTCATGGCCGCGCGCTTGATCCAGATCAAATCCGAAGTATTGCTCCCGAGACCCCCTTTACGTGAACCTGGTGAGGAAGACCCCGGGGATGCGCTGGCGCGGTTGCTTGTGGCATACAAAAAATACAAGCAGGTTGCGGTCCTTCTCTCCGAACGTGAAGGTGCAGGGCTGCGCTCCTACATCCGGCTCGCCCCTCCGCCCGTCATCGATCCGAAGATCGACATGCAGGAATTCCAACTTGATGATCTGCATCAAGCGATGCTCGAAGTACTGAAGAATGTCCACAAGATACCTACGCTTGAAGAAAATGTCTCAACACCGCGTGTGCGCGTGAGAGATAAGATTATGAACATCATCTATTCTCTCAAAGACGTTGGCCAGCTTTCTTTCCGTAAGTTGATAAAAACTGCGCGCTCGCGTTTAGAGATCGTGGTATCTCTGCTTGCGGTACTGGAGTTAATGAAGCGGGACCAAGTCGAAGTGCGTCAAGAGGAAATGTTTGGCGATATCGAGCTAGTTCGAGGTAATGGTTGGCAGGTGGATCAAATCGAGGAACTCGAGTTAGAGTTTGATGAGTAGAAGGCAGCAAGCGTGAGGGCAATCGCAGCGCCGATGGTATCAATGCCCACGTCAATGATGCTCGAGTTGCGATCCTGGACGAAGGATTGGTGGAACTCATCACTTAATGCGAATAAAATCGCCATAAACAGCGCCAGAATCCAACGGAACCCCTTCGAAAGGCGCGGCGGGAGTGCAAAGTAGTAGGCCAATCCGAGCAGTGCGTACCCGCTTGCATGCCCAGCCTTTTTTATCAATAAATCCCATTCACCAAAAGTTGGAACCCGGCCAGCCGGGAGCGAGGAGAAGAAAAAGATCGCTCCCATCATCAGGATAGCTGGTAACCAGCGCACAATAAGAGGCAGTTCTCGTGTTCTCATGCGCGCCATTCTACCACTTCATCAATTGCCAGCGCAGAGGCGGGTCAAATATACAGACTGCCGAGAATTAACGTTGCTGGGAAACCCCGATAATCACTTCCATCGAGAAATCCCCTCGAAACCCGAGCCGCAATATTCTCTCTCAAGTACTTTATAATTCAGCTATCTTGCAAGCAGAAACGATGGTGGTTCGCTTGATAGTGAATATTAAGTCAACGGTTTTGACCACAAGAGAAAGGCCATACGATGCCCAATCGATTAGCCGATGAGACTTCCCCTTATCTCCTACAACATGCAGAAAATCCGGTGGACTGGTACTCCTGGGGATCTGAAGCATTTCAGGCTGCTCAGAAACAAGATAAGCCAATCTTCCTCAGCATTGGATATGCGGCTTGTCACTGGTGTCATGTCATGGCGCATGAATCCTTCGAGGATGATAAGACTGCCGCACTAATGAACGAATACTTCATCAACGTTAAAGTCGACCGGGAAGAGCGCCCCGACGTGGATACGATCTATATGGATGCAGTTGTAGCCATGACCGGTCAGGGCGGATGGCCCATGTCTGTATTCCTTACTCCCGAGGGCAAGCCTTTCTATGGAGGCACCTACTTCCCGCCGCAACGTCGCTTTAATCTCCCCTCCTTCGGCGAAGTGCTGGAACACATTCATGCAGAGTGGCAAAGCAACCGCGAGCAGCTCGTCTCACTTAGCGAGAACCTGACGGACCGCATCTCCATCAAGCAAGACCTCCCTGAAAGCGACGACGAATTGAACCTGGAGATTCTTGATCGCGCAGCAGAGAACTTATTTCGCTCATTCGATTGGGAGCATGGTGGCTGGGGCGGAGCTCCCAAATTTCCGCAGTCAAGCGCAATTGAAAGCCTTCTGAGACGGCACAACCGCTACCAGGATAAACTGGCCCTGGAGATGGCAACACTCACACTGGACCGTATGGCACGTGGTGGAATCTACGATCAAGTAGGAGGGGGCTTCCATCGCTATTCTGTAGATGCGGTCTGGCTCACACCCCACTTCGAAAAGATGCTCTATGATAATGCGCTGCTTGCCCGGGTATATTTGCACGCCTGGCAGGAGACGAGCAATCCGTTATTCTGGCATGTCGTTGAGGGGATACTCGGTTTCCTGATGCGTGAAATGCGTCACTCCAGCGGGGGTTTTTATGCCTCTCTCGACGCGGACTCGGAAGGTGAGGAAGGCAAGTTCTATGTCTGGACGCCCACAGAAATCCGGAACGCTATTCAAGATCCCGCATTGGCAGAGATGGCATTGGATATCTTCGGCGTGACAGAAAAAGGGAATTTCGAGGGTGCGAATATCCTCAATCTTCCCGAAAAGCTGGAAACCCTCGTCGAGCGTACCGGTCTACCCGAGCAGGAGCTGCTCGAGCAGCTCTCGAAGATCAACCAAGAACTACTGGAGGCGCGGAGCGACCGGGTGAGACCGGCGACGGATGATAAGGTCTTAACCTCCTGGAATGGTCTTACCCTGGTCGCGCTTGCCGAAGCGGCACGCGTTTCAGGTCGTGCTGAGGTTCTCTCCGCCGCTCAACAACTTGCCGATTTCCTCCTGACGAGACTTTATGTGGACGGGAAACTCATGCGCAGCTGGCGGGAAGGAAAGGCGCAGCATTCTGCATATTTGGAGGACCATGCAGCACTTGGAGCGGGGATGCTCGCTCTCTATCAGGTAGACTTCAACATTCGCTGGTTCAAGGCTTCGGTTAAGTGCGCGGAAGAAATATTGGCTCACTTCAGCGATCCAATAGGCGGTTTTTTCGATACGCGTGATGACCATGAGCAATTGATCTCCAGACCGAAATCTATCCAGGACACACCAATACCGAGTGGAAATAGCCTGGCTGTTTCACTGCTCTTGAAACTTGCCGCGTTGAATGGCGACGAACATTACGCCGAGGCAGCCAACGTCGCGCTTCGCAATGTGGTGACCACTGCGGAGCGTATACCGTCCTCCTTCGCAGGCTGGCTAAACGCGTTAGATTTTGCCCTCGGTCCACAGCTTCAACTTGCTCTGATTGGAGACCCCGCCGACGAAAATTTCCAGACACTCATGCAGGTGAGTGGCCAGCATTTCTTACCCCGCATGGTGCGTGCGGGAGGACTGAAGCATGATGAGGGTGCCCCTGTGCTGCTTTCCAACCGTGAATCTCTCGACGGGAGCCCGACTGCCTTTCTCTGCCAGGGCTTCGCATGCAAACTCCCAACCACCGACCCGGAACAACTGAAGAAACTCATTTCCGAGTCCGGCGCTCCCAGAGGTTGACGCCTCCAATCCTGCTCTGAAATCGGCGCATACGCAGGCGCGCTAATCAATAAGAAAACCGTAGGGGCCGACCCGTGTGTCG
>CBDTTY010000177.1:0-4139 GCA_965363875.1 uncultured Anaerolineales bacterium | reverse complement strand
AAAGCGCCAATTACGACGAGAGAAAACGTTGGTTTCTTGAGCATTGCATTCTCCTCTTTTCCTCTTCGTAATTTGTAAAATCGGTTTTTAATACGTAAGGCCTTTGTTGCATAGCTCTACTGATTTTCTTCACCCTCCTTTATCATTTGCGCTTTAAAGCGCTATTTATTTTTGATCGGAGCAAGAACTCAATTAACCGAGGTAAACAGCGGTTTTATGAGATCTCTCCTCCAACCGAAAAACCAAGAGTGATACAACACAACTGAACTGAATGGAGGATCTTGTTTTCATACCCTGTTTCGAACTGCACGGAATAGATTAGACATGTACTATCCGTGTTTAGGGTACATACCCTCCACATTGTTCAGCTTATCACAAACGATGGCGTGTGTATTTGCCGAGAGTCAAGTATTGATCAACTAAATTTGGCTTGGCCACCCGAATAAGTGAGGGAGAGCAGGGAAATGTACTTTTAGGAGGAGCTAACGTGGTTGTTGGGGGCGAAGAAGATGTTTGTAGTAACACAAGCTAGACAGGAATAAACCGCCGCCAATACCGATATAGAGGATCGCTAGATAGGGTTTTGGTATGGGCAATAAATTTCGGAGAGAGAGTCCCAATCCAATCATAACGACAATGAGGGGATAACTCGTCCATTCCTGGAAGGCGAATATGCAGATCTTATCTCCGGCCATGTCGGTGATCCGCTGGATGTTCTTCTTGGCGAGCTTGCTGAAACCGAAGTAGTAGATGGCCGAAGCGAGCAAGGCACCAGTAAGCGTCATCCATAAAACCTGAGGAAATCCAACGGGTAGCAGCCAGCCATAGGCCAGGTTGCAGAGCATTAAACCAACACCGCTCCACATAACACCGGATGTAACGATAAGCCACGGCTTACTCGCGGCTGGCTTAAAGCGTTCGATGCCAGACAATGCTTAAGCGCCTAAGCCGAGCACGAATGTCGCGCTCATCAGTAGCAGGATCCAGGGAAGGAGAGAAAAGATTTTCTCGGCGGAGATGATGGGTTTGCCAGCCCTCAGAAAAGCGAGAAGCATGCCGCCGATCCCTATCAGCGCTCCGCCCGCGCTCATGAATAGATACATCGGTGCCTTTACGCCCTGCAGCACGAGGACGATGGGCAGGCCGAAGATCAACAAGCCCGCGACCCCATGCACGAAGGCCAGCACGATCGTCGCCGCACGTTCAGGGACGAGAAAGCGCGTGAACAGGATGGCGAGAAAGCCGATCACAACGAAGACGAGATAAGCCACATGCCAGTCAGGGGGTAGGTTCTCGATAACCATGCCGAGCGAAAGGCCTAAGGGGATGATGGCGGCGATGATGACGACTAGAGGGCTGTCGAGAACCTCGAAGCCGTTGATGATCATGAGCAGACTGGCAATCAACAGCACGCCGAATGCGGTGCTATATGCCCATGTGGCCAGGACGGGCAGCCCCTCGACTCCCATCACGATCAGGTACGCAGCGAGCAAACCGGTAATCAGGAGGGCAATTCTGTCTAGCGGGGTGATCCTCTTCATTAAAGGACGCCGAGGACAACCAAAAGCATCGAACTCAGCATATATAGAGAAGCGAATTTGAAGAGGCTAAAATTCATTTTAAACGAGGGGCGTATCATGCTGCTGATGGCTAGAGCAAGCAAACCGCAGCTGAGGATGATGAGTAATCTCATGTAGCCCCATGTTATCCCAATCCCGTACGCGGCGAATGCCATGGCGATCGCGGTGGCGATGCTCGACAGGGCAATGATGATACTTGTAGTGCGCTCCCCGTAGGCTGAAGGGAAAGTGGGCACGCCGGCTTTGGCATAATCCTCACGGTATCGCAGGCTGAAGGTCATGATGTGGGTGGGGATCCATAGCAGCACAGCCAGCGCAAACATCAGCCCTATCCAATCGATTGCTCCTAAGCCAAGAGCGCGTCCGGCGAGAGCCGGCATCCCCCCGGCGATTCCCCCCCAGATGATCGACCATGGAGTGCGGCGTTTGAGCCAAATTGTGTACACGACAACATCGAAGAACAGACCGGCGAAAACGATCAAGCCATAAAGCGGAGAGAGAAGGGCGGCCCACCCGATGCCGATGACACTTAACGCACCGCCTAAAACAAGCGCCTCTACCACGCCGACCTGACCGCTGGGAAGCGGCCGTTTTTGAGTGCGCGGCATCAGGGCGTCGATGTCTCGATCGAGGACCATATTGATGACCGTGCTGCCGCTGATCGCTAGAAAGAGGCTGCCAGCCAACGCTAGAAGCGTTTGCCAGGTCTGGACCGGGCAGCGAGCGCTCATGTATCCCGCCAACCCAGTGGAGAGCAGTAGACCGGTTTGAAGGCTTTTTGTCATCTGCCAGTAAAGGCGGGTTTTCACGGTCAGTATTTTCAGTTTTGATTGAAGAGTAGTATTCAAGTAGGCCATTGTATTTTCTTGTGTTTTTCCGTTTCTCTTCTCTGGATTGCAGACGGATGTTGATCTCACCCGTCAGCAATCCACTTTCATCAGATCACGAATACTAGTCCTGTGCGCAGCGGAACCCAGCGTTGGGGCTGAAATAAACCGGCTCCGCATTGTTGGATACCCAAACCCGAATCCTGACGGCGTACACATCCTTGGCGCCGCCCAGCAGCAAGCGATAATGCTGGTAAGGGATTACATCGCCGACCCATTGATAGACGTTTCCAGCCATGTCGTATAAACCATAGGGGCTGGGGGAGTCTTCCGTTTCGAAACCGAGATGCGTCTGGCCGTTGTAAAAACCTACCGGGGTTGTGTCGCCCATGCGGCCGATCACATCCTCGAACGGGTCATTGCTGTGATAGTAGTTGGCGTTAGTTTGTTGGGCTTCGTTGCCCCATGGAAAAGGCCGTCCGTCGGTGCCGCGGGCTGCTTTTTCCCACTCAATTGCCGAGGGAAGCCGCCCATCATAGTATTCGCAATACGCATTGGCCCCAAACCAGGTGACCATCACCATGGGGTGGTTCTCATAGCCGGGTTTGGGGGTAAACGTCGTGCCGTCGAAATCCAGTCTCAGCCCTTTTTCGTCCAGTGGCATGAGCGGATAATCTCCAGCGGCATATTCTTCTTCGTGTCGGTACTCGCGGAATATATCGCCAGGATAATACCCCATGATTTCATCGCCCACGATTGTGATGGTCCCGTCCTTCAACGCAACGTTGAGGAAATCGGCGAATTGAGCGTTGGTCACATCGGTAACCATCATTTGATAGTCGTAATCCACCAAGATTTCTTCATTGGTGAAGTCCGCAAGAAACTCGCCAGCGGGAATGAGCGCCCAACTATCCGGATCGACACCGGTCTCGATCTGCGGCGGAGGGGTGGCTTCAACTGTGGAGGATGCGCAGCCCGCCGTCAATAATGTGACAAACAAAAGGAAGAAAAATGTACGTTTCATTAGGGTATCTCCTCGCCCAGAATTAGATGCAATTTGGATATATTCTTTTTCTCGGTTGTCTATAGGTCCACTTCGGACAGTTCTTTCGCCCAGCGGCCATTTTTCTTGAAAAGATCAATCAGCCTCCAAACCAGGAAGGCGGCGATGACGATCAACAGAAGTCCTAGTCCAATCTCGGTAAGTAGATCAAGAGTGTCCACCAGGGGTTGTTGGTCCGACTCGCTGACGAACAATCGCTTCAGTGCGAAAACGGTTGCAGCCCCAAACGCCAGGTCCGAGGAGATAATCACCAGCCATCCGAACCACTTGCGTGCTTTACCCTTCAGCCCCATAAGATCAACGAAGTAGAGGAGCATGATGGTGGCGATAATCGCAGCGAGGACATGCCAGTGTCCAGTCAGGGTTATCCGTTCTTCGCGCAGTGGAAGGCGGCGGATAATATCATCCAATTTGGCGGCCATGAAGAGGCCGACAAAGGTGACACAGAAGTTCATATACACCATTTGCCAGGTTGCGCCCCATTTCACGGGGTCATGGAACAGCGCCTTAAACTTCTGGCCAAAGGAGGCTTTTTCGATCCCTTGTTCTGCTATACGGTCTCTGATCAACCTGCCCCAGCCGTAAATCACCAGGAGCAATCCGGCGACTAGGACAAACGTCGAGCCGACATAAATGATAAGGTGGGCATAATACTGGGCCGGTATCATC
>CBDTTY010000176.1:0-4176 GCA_965363875.1 uncultured Anaerolineales bacterium | reverse complement strand
CGCTTCGAATTCTTCACAAGCTTCATTGAAAATCTTCATGACTTCTTCGCATCGAACTTCTAATATTTACGTAATAACTTGAATATTTCATGAGGTGAAATAATGGGAATATCACGAACAACACGCTTAAATTGGATATTGGATGCCGGTGTATTTTTCACGGCACTGGTGGCAGGCTTCTCAGGCCTTTATTTCCTATATGTCCCGGTTGGCGGTTACCAAGGCGGGAAGAATCCAATGTATGACATTACGATTTTGTTCAGCCGCTCCACATGGGATGACCTTCATTTGTGGGGTGGGGTGGCGATGATCTTGATTGTTACGATCCATCTCCTTTATCACTGGGATTGGGTTGTGATGATGACCAAGAAAATCTGGAAACAAATGCGATCCGGGAAGTCGAATATGTCCCGTGGTGCAAAAAACAATTTGGCAGTCAACCTGGTTATCGCTACGAGTTTCCTGCTTGTCGCGATCTCGGGAGTTTATTTCCTCTTCGGTCCTACGGGAGGTTATCAGGGCGGCGCTAATGCGAATTGGGATATCGGGTTTCTTTTCAGCCGAACAACCTGGGATCTCATTCATACATGGTCGGGTGTTACCTTGTTCATTGCCGCTGGTTTCCATTTCCTCATCCATTGGAAGTGGATAAAGAAGGTTACGAATCGTTTTTTCCAATCCCAACAGCCCGCAGTGCGCCAGGGCGCATGAGTCGGGATAAGAATCTGAGTTCCTAGAACACCAAAACAAAACAATCCAAAAAGGAGAGTCAATCATGTTACAAAAAATAGTTGTTGGAACGCTAGTAGCTGCTTTATCAGGAGTACTGATCGTTGGAGCGATCAATCGGACAGACGCAAAAAGCGAACAGGTTGCACAGGAACAAGAAACAAATTCGGGTAGGCTGGCCCGAGAAGAAGATCGAGAACCTATACAGCAAAGCCAAGGTCAGCAGGGTCAGGGGAATCGTAGCGCCTATGCTGAAACTGATACGCTGGAAAGTGTATCGAGGGGTGGAGGCCAGGGTCGATTTAGTGAAGAATCTAGCAGCAGTTGGTTGGAGGATACAAGCAGAGGCGGCGAAGGGTCAGCATCTGTTGATGAATGGCTTGAAGTCGTCGGCACTGTTGTATCCATGAATGAAGAAGAGCTGGTCCTGCAGCTTCAAGACGGCCAGGAGATGATCGTCGAATGTAAATCCTGGACCTATGCCCTTGAGTTGGGATTTACAACCGATGTCGGTCATGAACTAAAACTGTACGGTTTCTATGAAGGTGAAGAGTTCGAGATTGGTGGGTTTGAGGATCTAACAACGCAGCTACTAACCATGGTCCGTGAGGAAAGTGGTCGTCCTTTTTGGGCAGGGGGCTCTGGTAGAGGGGCGTAAGTAGAACGATCTGAATGATCTGGCGCTGGTTTCTACGAAAAGGGTGGGAGCAACTCTTCCGCCCTTTTTTTTAAATTTTTGTTTTCCTACAATTTATGGGTGACCAGGCGGATATAACCTGTGTTTCTCTGCCCGGAGCTGAACCTCCGGGCTCAGCACTTACGCTAACCTCCCGCAGGATAGAAAAACCTGCGGGAGGTTTAGTACCCGCTACTGGAAGCAGAGTTTCCTGACCCCACACAATGGAGAAACGTTTGAGACAGTCCCTGGATCCTAAAGGGGGAGATGTCGCTAGATTGCGTTTTACTTGCCCTATTTTGTTTGTAAGTGGTTAGTAGGAAAGGCTGCTCCCGCCGATGAACTCGCGTAAGACCGAATCAGGAGGTATAGGTGACTCATCTTCCACCGGTTCAACCTCGTTTAGCATGCGTAGAATTCTGGAAGCTCGCTTGTACGCGTCCTGGCGAAGAGGATCATCGCGGTACTTCGCTTCCCACTCCTCGAAATTCCCTAATAGGCGAGGGCGATAAATCGCTAACTCATACGGCATGGCGCTGTTGATGATCACGTCGACGTTACCAATATTGGGGATGATATTGCGCAGTTCACTTGAGCGGACATAGTGCCAATGCTGAAGTGTCCGCTCAGGATCATAGGCGCGGTGGACTTCATCTCTTAACATCCTGCGAATAAGGCGTAAATCAGCCCAGCGCACGTACTCGTCGTCAGCACCCCGCATCTGCAGTAATGGTTCCAGGTAAATAGCGAATTTCTGTGCACTCGGGATTCCCTCTGTCATGGGAGGATAGAGACCATGGAGGCTGTCCAAAAGGAGTATTTCATTCTCTTCCAGCTTCATGGGTGTTTGGTCCGGTATTCGGTGACCCGCTTTGAAGTCGTAATAGGGGATGAGCACTTCTTCGCCGCGTGTTAACATTTGCAGGTGTTCGTTTATAAGCGGCAGGTCGAGCGCTTGTGGCGTTTCAAAGTCATAATCGCCGAATTCGTCCTGCGGATGCTCTTCAAGGTCGAAGAAATAATTATCCACGTTCAAGGCACGAAATTTCAGTCCCTGCTTCTTCAAGCGCTGTTCAATCTTGATCGTTGTTGTGGTTTTTCCAGAAGAGGATGGGCCGCTGACGATCACTATCTTCAATCCATCTTTACGCTCGACGATCATCTGGGCTGCGGTCTCGACGTTATCGTCGTAAGCGGATTCAGACTCATGGACGATATGAGGGAAATCACCTTTCAGAATCCGGTTATTTAAGGCGGATACTGTGTGAAGGTCGTGTTTTACTGCCCAATCAAGGACATACCAGACCTTACGCCAGGGTATGTTATCTCCGTGAGTCGAAGCCCGTTTGCCAGCCTCCCGTCGAGCTCTATTTCGGTCTTCACGGTAAAGGATAAAAGCTTTGGAGACTTGAGCATGGCCATTCTCTATCAACGTTTTTTCAACTGCGTCCTGGATCTCTTCAATGTGAGGGGTGTGCCCCTCTGGCAGGTTCTCGTGAAGGTATTCGACAACTTTCTCAGCAAGCCATTTGGCACGCTCGCGATCGCGCCCACCGACTGAGACTGCCGCGCGATAGATGGCGTTGTCGATTCGCTCCTTATTGAAGGGCACGATGGCGCCGCTTCGTTTAATTACATCTTTGAATTCTTTTTTTGCCATTTGCTCGCTTCCTGTTTCTGCTTCGATGAAGCACTAGAGTAAAAGCAATAAGTGCTCGTATATTTATAGATTGATTTTCCATGAATTGCCAGGGATAGAACTCCTCCATGTGTGCAGTAGAATGCATTCACTGCTCTCTATTTTAGCGGGTCATGCAATAGGCAATCATCCGACCTTTTCTGCAAATCCAAGAGGGATTAAATATAACGGATAATGCGTCCGCGGGAGCTGCAAGACTTCGCTCACCTGCTCTTCAGAGAAAGCTCCAACGGGAACGCCGACAAGCCCGAGGGCTGTCGCTTGTAATAAGATGTTCTGGGCGGCATGACCGGCTTCGAGGTAGATGTACTGAGGCGAGCGTTCTTTTCCATATTTCGTTTCGATCCTGCTGAATACCGCCGTCAGGAGCAATGTCGCCGGAGCTTGAGCGACACATTCCTGCCCCAGCGCGGCGCTGCTCAGCGAGGAGCGCATATCACCCTCAACATGCGGCTCTATCCGATGCCCGTCTGGGACATAATGGTATACACCCTCTTCTATGACCAGGTAAAGTTCGAGCGGGTAAAGCGCGCCGGCGGAGGGGACCGTGCGCTGACCGAGCGCATCGCGAAGACCCTGGCCGGACCAAAGAAGTTGTCCTATTTGTTCCAAGGAAAGGGTTTGTTTTGTAAAGCTGCGCACGGATTCCCTATTTCTTATTGCCTGTTCTAGCGAAATAGATCCCTGCGAGTTGGGTTTTGGGAGCTCGTTAGATTTGTTTAGCATACATACCTCTAAGAAAGATGGGCCTTTCAGGTTGCTGCAAAACCAAGACAACCTCGTTGCTCAGTCATAATTCAGTTCATAACGTGCACTGTTACACAAGATATCACAAATCGGCATCTCGAGGTTGTACTTGACCTCTAGAGTTCGAGGAAACCCGGGGAGATGTGATCGTTGCCCCCTTTTTATTAAGCCCTAGAGTAGAACATATAGCTCTGGAATGGTATCGGCTAACCCAGGGGTTGAGAATGGCTCTGATATAATGGCTGTCCATCCGAGATCCAATGAATTCCCCGTAAGAATCACGAAATGAACCCTGTCTGAATATAGAAGGGGATATTCTCGAGGG
>CBDTTY010000175.1:0-4260 GCA_965363875.1 uncultured Anaerolineales bacterium | reverse complement strand
AGCGCAAACCTCAAGGCGCAGGCTGTGCCTACGACCGGAAACAGAGCTTCCTGACTCCGCATTTGGCTGCAGCCGCGTCTTGATGGAAATGAGGGACAAGCCAGGCGAAGTTTATAAGCTCAGGATCAAATCAATGTAATCCAGCAAATGCCCCGTGATCAGGAAATGATCGCGCACGTGCTCCTTAGCCTGTTGGCCCAATTCCTGGGCCAGGCTTTTATCTTCAAGCAGTGCGGTTATTTTCTCCGCGAATCCATCATAGTCATGAGGTTCGAGCAGATAGCCGGTGACGCCGTCTACCATCTGTGTCGGGATCCCGCCAACATTTGAAGCGACCACCGGTGTTCCCTTCCACATCGCTTCGGTGATGACAAGCCCAAACCCTTCGCGCGTCGACTTCTGGATCACAATATCCGAGATGCGCTGCATAACATTGACGAGGATCGGATCATCCCCGCGCACAAAGAGCACGTCGCCGCGAGCGAGGAAATCCTTGGCAACTTCTGTCATCTGTGCCAGTATCCTTGCCCCCTCCGGATCGTCGCTGGCCATGTTGTACACAAATATTAAACGGCAATCGACTTGTTCTTTTACGAGCTCAAAAACCTTCAGAACACCTTCAGGGTCCTTCCAGGGATCGAAGCGTGAAACCTGGGTGATAATCGGCTTATCCGTAGGAATCTTATACTGGGTCAGATAATCCTCGATCACCTGGTCGGAGAGATCCATGTTCTTCGGGGAAAGAGGGTCGATGGAGGGGGATATGATATTCTGCTCGATCGCAAGGTCAGGGACCTTATAAACCTCAGATGAGACGATCATGCGGTCGTATTCGACAACGTAGGGTTCCATGAAAGCCCAAGCCTGAGGGTTCGGCTTTGTAATATCAATGTGGCAGCGCCAGACCCAAGGAGATGTATGCGCTATTTCACGAACCAGCGCGCATGGCTGTGGATCATGAATGATGACATAGTCGTGATCGAGAAAAGCAAAGCGAGCGAATTTCTCGTTAATAAACTTGTAAATCTCCAGTTCCTCTTCTGAAAAAGACAGTTCCTGCCCTTGAAGCGCGTTGTGGAACTTCTTCGTTACCTCGAAGAAATCTGGGATTCCATGCAGGACTCGCCAATCCGTGCGGATTCCCAGATCGTTCATTAACAATACGAAGCTATCCAAAATTTCTGCGACTCCACCACCGTAACTGGTTGCGTTCACATGGGCAACCGTAGCGCCTTGAAGTGTTTTCGCCTTCTCCTGGATTTCTTTCAGGACTGCATCGTCGGCGATCCCGTGATAATCTTCGAAATGCTTAATTCTGTTTTTCATTAATGAGAACCCTCGTCTTGATTTGATGTTTTTAACTACTCCATCTTCTCGCCGCCCGGTCTTTCTGAGAAGCGAAGTAGTTGCAATCGTTTTAGATTGGATTCAGCAGCCTGGAAGTGAATTAAGCATCTTATCTCATAACCGATATAGTTTATCAGCCCGCATACGCCCGCTTACCGCTAGCGGCAATTCTATCATCAATAGCCCCCCTTTGTATGCGTACAAAACAAACTTCTTCCGCTTTTGGAGATCCACGGGCGACCAGAGCGGATAATAGCCAAACACCTCTATCGCGTCCACCATCGCCAGAATGTTCTCAGGTGGAATGTCCCTGGTTCACGAGTCTAGATGGAAAGATTATCTAGGTGCAGCCTTTGCCTTATTCACTGCGTGGGAGAGTTGCTGGCTTACGAGCTGTGACCTTCGCACTGAAGACCATCTGTCGAATGGATTCGCTACTTGGACCCTGGTCATCGCCCAGGTAATAAGGTTTCGCTTCCCCGCCTTCCATAACCAAAGCCACCCGACTTGAACCTGCATTTACGGCGAGGCGCTCTTCGGGATTCAGCTGCTCCATAGCAGTTTCAATTATGGATTCATCGAGATAAACCGGCGTGAGCTTCACGTCGACGAAGCCGGCGGACTCGATGGCGGCGGTGTAGTCCTTCACATCCAACGCACCAGCGAGGCACCCAACCCATGCGCTCAAATTGTCTTTTATCCCCTCGGTGAGGGCTCCATCAGTGACGATGTCGCTTACGGCCAAGCGACCTCCCGGTCGCAGCGCGCGGTAGGCCTCACGGAAGACCTGAGACTTGTCTGGACTTAGATTGATGACGCAGTTCGAGATCACAACATCGACGGTCTCATCGGCGACCGGAAGGTGCTCGATCTCCCCCAATCGGAACTCGACATTCTCCGCGCCAAGGTTATCTTTATTGAGGCGTGCTTTCTCTATCATCTCGGCAGTCATGTCGATACCGATAACGCGGCCAGATTCGCCAACTTTCTTCCCGGCCAGAAAGCAGTCGATACCACCGCCCGAACCGAGGTCTAACACGGTCTGTCCTGGCTCGAGCGAAGCAAGCGTCACCGGATCGCCGCATCCTAAGGAAAGACCAGTCACGTCATCAGGTAATGTCTCCACGTCCGGGTTTTCGTAGATCTTCGATACCATGTCAATATCATTAGCTCCCGTCGACGGGGAACATCCACAACTACTCTCATCTGGTCCGCAGCAGTCGGCTTCACCCGTGTTCTCGAACGATGCGGCGATGCTCCCGTAGTGTTCGCGCACTTGTGTACGAACGTCTGCCCTCTTGCCCTGATCCCTACGCTCAGTCATATTCACCACTCCTTTTATAGATATATATACATACTTCGATATGTTTACTCAAAAAAATCGTTTTTATCTCAATCTAATAACTCAACGGGGTGCTCCGGCGCGAAATTTTCAGCCACCTGGCAGCACCCTTCCGCCATCCGTTCCTGATTTAGCGTGTAGTGCACCTGCTTGCCGTGCCGCTCCGATCGTACCAGCCCGGCAGTCTTGAGAATTTTCAGGTGATGTGAAACCGTAGGCTGAGCAACATCTATCTTAGCGACAATGTCGTTTACACTTAATAAATCACAGCAGCAGATCGCCATAATTTTCTGGCGAGTCTCATCCGCAATCGCCTTGGCAAATTCAACCGTGTCCACAGATTTTTGCTTCATATTGATATCCGTCTACGAGACATTATATCGATGTTCTTCAATATGTCAAGCGGGAAGCCAATTCCAACCGGGAAAAACAGGAACCCTTTTAGTCCAGCGGACTCAAGGTGTCGTCCGGCAATTACACTCTTTGGAAGGCGTGTCGATGGTCTCTTGTTGCTTGATATTATTAATGGTGAGTAAGGCGAAGGTCTAGCTCAACCCTGCCTCGCCGGATTCTGGATTGAGCTCCTGCATCCTGCCCGACCCGAGGAAAATGACCCGTTCCGCGAGGTTTGTGGAGCGATCGGCGATGCGCTCAAAATTATGCCCTGCAAATAGCAAGAACAGCCCTCCAGTGGTCATCTGCGGCTGTTCAGCTATGAACTCCATCAAACCACGGAAAAGTTTTGTATATATTTTGTCGATCTCATCGTCCATCGATGCGACCTGATGAGCCATAGCTGCGTCGTCTTGTGCATATGCGTTCAGCGCTCTTTGAAGCATCTCACTGGTCTTCTCGAACATCGACGAGAGCCCGGGCGGTATTTCAATCTTTTCTTCCTCTTCCATGCGCAGCACTATCGTTGCGATCCCGGCGGCGTGATCGCCCATGCGCTCTAGGTCGCCGACCATATTCATCGCCGCGACGACAGCGCGCAGGTCACCCGCCGCGGGCTGCTGCGTGGCGATGAGCGAGAGACTTTCCTCCTCGATATCGAAGCGCTTTGCGTTGATGGCAGCATCATCGGTAACGACTGCCTGCGCCAACACAGTGTCTCGATTCAGCAGCGATTCCATCGCTCGGGCAATTGCCCTGCTGGTCATCTCCCCTAGTTGGAGAACATCATCCTTGAGCGCCATTAGCTTACGATCCAGGGCGGCGCGCAGCGGCTGTTCTGTCGGTTGTTCGCTCATAACGTCATCCTTCTTCTTTCACTCCTGATTGGAACCGACCGGTTCTCTCCACCAATTCTATAAGGCCCGACACGTCACTGGAAACACCTCAACACTATCCACGTCTAGATGATTTAAAAGCGCTCAATCGCAAGACTAAATGCTCTAGCGGAACTCCTTGCCCATACATTGTAATCCTACAATGAGAAACGCATCCTGTGTTCCATCAAATTACCGTTGCTTTAAATAAAACCTTCACGGTGTCTCTGGATAATAGTGGTAAATCTTGCGGTCGGGGTACAGCCGGATGACATCGTCGTCAGCCTCCAATCCGCAGCTGCA
>CBDTTY010000174.1:0-4285 GCA_965363875.1 uncultured Anaerolineales bacterium | reverse complement strand
AGGTCGGGGTGCAGGAGCGGGGCGTCGGAATCCATGCCACGCAGAGGATTCACGACCGGCTCCAAGACTTCATAGTCGACCTCAACCAACCGGCAGGCTTCCTCAGCAATAGCATCGGTTGTGGCAACTACACCTACGACAGGATCACCGACAAAGCGCACGCGGTCGCGGCAGAAGATGTATCGATCTTTAAGATATAGCCCGATGTGCTCTTCGCATTCCTCACCGGTGACTACGGCTCGCACGCCAGGCAATGCCAGCGCCTTACTCACATCAACACGCTTAATCAGCGCATGCGGATGAGGGCTTCGTACAACACGCCCGTGTAGAAGACCAGGCCCAAACTGGAGGTCATCAGTAAACACCGCCTCCCCGGTGACTTTTTCAAGCGCGTCGATGCGAGGCACGCTTTCTCCAATCGGTGAGGGTACAGTTTTCATGTCTCTAGAATCAGCCATGTTAACCTCCCTCCTGTGCAACGGCTTGGATCGCCTCTACGATTCTTGTGTATCCGGTACAGCGGCATAGATTTCCCCTGAGCGCGTTCTTTATTTCATCCACTGTCGGATCCGGGTTGCGGTCTAAAAGAGCTCGTGCTTGAAGAAGAACCCCCGGTGTGCAGAATCCACACTGTGTTCCCGTCAATTCAATGAAAGCTTCCTGAAGCGGATCCAGCTTACCGTCGCTCGCCAATCCTTCAACCGTGCGAATATTGACGCCATCCGCTTCTGCTGCCAGAACCATACAGGCGTTAACGGGCTCTCCATCCACCAGGACCGTACAAGCGCCGCATTCACCAGCATCGCAGCCGCTCTTCACTCCCGTGAGGTTTAGGTGTTCGCGAAGGAATGTGAGCAAGGTCATGTTGGAGGGAACCTCGCGGGTTTCCTCAACCCCATTAATGATGAAGGAGATCACATGCTTGTCCATCTAAGCCTCCCTCTTTAGCGACGACCAGACATCAACCAAGCCTCGCCGGGTGAGTTCTTTCACCATCGCATTGCGGTAGCGGGCTGAGGCGCGTACATCATCGATCGGGGTCGCTGCCTCCTGGGCCGCCTCGGCTGCCATCCCAATCACCGTTTCTGTGATGGGATTCTGTACGAGGATCTCCTCCGCCTCATGAACTCGAATGGGAGTGGGAGCGACGGATGCAAGTGCGATCCGGAAGCGGAAATCGGAAGGCGCATCCTTATCCGGGTAACCCATCACGGCAACGCCGACGATAGCCAGATCGCCTCCGGCATTGCGCCCGATTTTCAAATAACGCCCCTTCCATCCTTTCGGCGGGTTGCAGTAATTTATTCGGGTTAGAAACTCACCCGCTGCCAGCGCGTTGACGCCCGGCCCCTTGAAAAAATCCATAGCCGGGATCGTACGTTCTCCTTTTGGACCCATGGCAGTTAGCTTGGCTTCCAAAACGAGAGCGGCCGGGGCCGTGTCCGCCGCGGGCGAGGCGTTGCATAAATTCCCTCCGACCGTCGCCCTATTCCGGAGCTGATAGGAGGCAACCGATTCCGCAGCCTCAGCCAACATTGGATAGTGGTTGAGCACATCGGGATTTCGAGCGAGAGCGTTCATCGTCACTGCAGCGCCCACAGTGAGACCGGCTGTCTTGGTAAATGAGATAGCGTTCATTCCTGGTAAATTTTTTATATCTAACAGGATAGCGGGGGCTAAGTTACCATTTCGCATTCGAACGAGAAGATCAGTGCCGCCCATGAGAATCCGCGCCGCTGCCCCTTTCTCTTGAAGCAAATCGATCGCCCGCTCTGCGCTTTCGGCTTTAATATAATCAAATTGTGGAAGTTCAGGCAGCGGCAATTTCATGTCCACCTCTCACCCAGTGATGAATAGCTGTCATTGGCTTAAATGACTCATATCTTACATATGAGTCAATCGTTGCACATACCTTCTGTTTAACCCCAGTTTCGTCAAGGCACCGCTTATTTCTGCGGTCTCTGGCATACACAATCACCGAATTTCGTCTTATCGAAGGAAGCCTTCTTCTCCATGAGATCTGCATAGTGATCATCATCGACAAAGGCTACGATGCGGGCGATGCTCGACTCGCCGTCGACGAAACGCCAGGGAAAGCATCCGATCTCAACACGCTCATTTAGCAGCAGATCGATATCCCCGCCGAGGCATTCGGCATGAATGATCCCTTCAGGGAACATCTCGATATGCATGAGCTGGTACTTGTCATCCGTGAACACTTCCTCGATCGATTTCTTGTACTTCGCCTGGAAATGCGCCTGCGCTTCCTTTGTCTGGCGCGGCATCCACGTCCGGATGATGGTATTCATTGGATGATCGGCGCTGCCGCAATCAACCCCGAGCCATTTCAGTTTTTTATCTTTGCACCACTCTGCGAACTCGCGGTCCGGGCCAGGATGCTTCACCATATACCGGATTTCATCGGCGATCGGTTGGTCCCAACCATAGCGGTGATAGCCGGTGTGGATGAGCAGGATGTCACCTTCTCGGACCTCGACACGTTCCTCGACCATCTTGGAAGTGTAGATGTCGTAATCGCCGGCGGCATCTGAGAGGTCAACAATGGCGCCCGGGCCGTGCAGGAAATCGAAGTCAAGTTCGGCGATGTCCTTTCCCGGCGTGTAGAAATGGATCTCCCCATCCAGGTGTGTGCCCAGGTGATTGGAATGTGTGACAATCTGGCCGTTCGCTCCATTCGGGGCGAGACGCTTAAAATATTTGATTTGAAGCGGCTCATATGTCGGCCAGGGAGGCGTTCCAATTCCAAGCGGTATTGTCAAATCTATTATCTTCATGGATAGCTCCTCTCATCCCCTGTTGTAATCAGTTTGGGGAGTCTAGATTCATCAGATCTGCAGTCAATCATAGCTTCAAGAGCCTTCCGAAAACACTGCTCCCGTATTCCTTAGGCCACCAACATCTTCTACTTCTATCCGAGTTTCACGAAGAGCCCAGTCGGTATCAAGCCACAGTTTTCGAATACTGGAATCGTGAAGGGCAAATGCTCGTCCAAGAAAATGGCATACCTTTCTATGGTGAAATGAAGGACATTGTTACCTCTCCCACGAATAAGACTGGCGGGAGAAGCCGTTGCTGATATGGCGTAAAGCCTGAACACCGTGATTAACTTTCACGGTGCTCTCGCTTGTATCAGGGTTAGCGTTCTAAGGGGAGTAATTGTGCGAATATGACTCCTTCACAACGCCAACAGGTTCCACCAACGACGCTCACCAGTAACTGCGTCCTGCAAGTGGATGTCCTTCTCGCAGAATATCCCCTCGACATAGAAAATCCAAAGCGTCTATCCGTAGAGATCACTTCGTTTTTTCAAAGGCGAGGCCAAAGATCTTCTCGCCCCCCATCTCACGCACGGGTTCCCAATTCACCTTCAATTTCATGCCAATGCGCGGCGCATCTTCCTTAATTAAACCGAGTGCCTTCACCCCATTGTCGAACTCAACCACACCAAGAACACGCCCGCGTTCATCCATGCCCCAGGGAAGCTGTTCGATAACGGTGTAGGTCAGAAGCCTGCCCTTGGAGGTCGGCGCGATCTCTTTGAAATCGCGCCCTTTGCAGTTCAGGCAGCGATCGTGGTAGGGGTACATCACCAATCCGCATTTATTGCATTTGTACGCTGTGATGGTCTTCATGATTTTCTCCTCAACACGAACGCGAGGACGTTGTTTCCGAAACCCCCGAAATTGAGTGAGAAACCGTTGGCTGCGCCTTTAACTTGCCGCTCACCGGCTTCCCCGCGCAATTGCCAAACGAGTTCCACTACCTGAGCCACGCCCGTCGCACCGACGGGATGGCCGCGCGCCTTTAGTCCTCCTGAGGGGTTGATCGGCAGTTTACCGCCGATCTGCGTCTCTCCCCGCTCCAAAGCCTTGGCACCCTCCCCTTTCGGGAAGAAGCCGGCATGTTCGCTCTCGGCGATCTCCAGGATCGTGAAGGCGTCATGCAGTTCGGCGACGTCGATGTCCTTAGGCTTTATCCCCGCCATCTTGAAAGCCTGCTCCGAAGCAAGTGTGACCGCCTTGAGATCGGTTGGATCGCTCCGCTCCTGAAGCGTATGGGTGTCCGTCGCCTGCCCAACGCCGTCGATCGTGACCAATGGTTTCTTGAGTTTATTCGCGATCTCCTCTGTAGTAAGCAGCACCGCTGCTGCGCCGTCGCTGACGGGGCAGCAATCGTAGAGATGTATTGGATCGGCCACAACCGGGCTGTTAATATGCGCTTGTGGGTGCTCGAGGATGCCCTCCATCGTGATCTTCATCTGGAT
>CBDTTY010000173.1:0-4301 GCA_965363875.1 uncultured Anaerolineales bacterium | reverse complement strand
ACGGTCACACTCTTGGCGAGATTGCGAGGTTGATCAACATCTGCACCACGCAGCACACCCGTGTGGTATGCCAGTAATTGAAGCGGGATGATCGTCGTCACTGGACCTAGCAGCCAGGGCGTCTCTGGCACCCATAGCATGTGATCCGCAATTTCCTGCAGCATTTCATCTCCATCCGTCGCAACGGCGATGACGTTACCTCCCCGCGCTTTTGTCTGCTCAATCTGACTGAGCATTTTTTCATACCAGGGGTCTTTGGGTGCAATTGCGATGACTGGCATTTCCTCATCGATCAATGCTATCGGTCCATGCTTCATCTCACCCGCCGGATAAGCCTCGGCATGGATATAAGAAATCTCCTTGATCTTCAATGCCCCTTCGTAGGCGATGGGCATATTGATGCCGCGACCAAGATAGAGGCAATTTTCCGCTTCCTTAAGTTCCCAGGCCACCTTCTCAATATCATCGGCGCGATCCAGGCATTGTCCAACGAGGTCAGGGATGCGTCGCAGATCGCGCACGAGCTCCATCCTGCGCGTCTTATCAAGCGTCCCGCGCATATCTCCAAGTTGGATAGCCAGCATGTATAGATCGATCAAAGGTGCGGTGAAAGCCTTGGTCGAGGCAACACCGATTTCCGGACCGGTCTGCATGCTTATATAACCATCGGCTATGCGCATGGCTTGCGAGCCAATGGCGTTCACAATACTCCATAACGTCGCCCCTCGATCCTGTCCCTCATTCATCGCCGCCAGCGTATCTGCCGTCTCTCCTGATTGGCTGATGGCAAGTACCACTGTATTTTCATCCACCAGCGGATCCTGATAGCGAAACTCTGATGCTATCTCAACCTGCACAGGGATGCGGGCAATGCGCTCGATAAGATGCCGGCCGACCATCCCGGCATGCGCAGCAGTGCCGCACGCGGTGATGATGATTTTGTCAATTCGCTGAACCAGTTCGGGTGTGAGATTGAGCTGATGTAGATTGATCTGGCCTTCTTTGAAATCTACCCTGCCGGCGATCGTATCGGTTGTCGAGCGAACCTGCTCGAAGATCTCCTTCAACATGAAGTGTTTGTACTCACCCTTCTCTGCCGAGACAGGATCCCAGGGCACATTCATGATCTCAAGACCAACCTCATCGCCTTCTAAAGTCATGATTTGAAAACCGCTTGCGGTCACGACCGCCATCTGCTCCGCCTCAAGGAAAGCCATTTTGCGGGTGTGCTCGAGAATCGCGGGGATATCAGAAGCGATGAACATTTCATCTTCGCCGATTCCTAAAACGACACCTCCAGCATTTCCCACTCGGGCGGCGACGATCTTGTCCGGCTCATCTATTGAGAGCAGAACAATCCCGTGGGCTCCATCAAGATTCGATATTGCCCTCCTCGCTGCCTCGGTCAGATCATGTCCCATTGCCAGGTAACGTTCAACCAACAGGACGATGATCTCTGTATCCGTATCGGAACTGAACGAAGCTCCTTCTGCGGTTAATTCATCGCGGAGAGCAAGGAAGTTTTCAACGATGCCGTTATGGACAATCACAACTCGTCCCGACTCCCCCACATGAGGATGGGCGTTCCGTGCACTCGGTTCACCATGGGTAGCCCAGCGGGTATGCCCGATTCCAATCTGACCATTAATCGGGTCATTAAACAGGAGTTCGCCAAGGCGGTTTAGTTTCCCTGCATCCCGCCTTATTTTTATCTCACCATCTTCAATTACAGCTATACCCGCCGAATCATAGCCCCGATACTCTAATCGTTTCAGCCCGTCATAGATGATCGGAGTCGCATCACGCGGGCCAACATAGCCTACGATGCCACACATACGAAGCCTCCAGGTTGTTAGTTATCAATCGATTCCCACTCCCTTCAGCATTGCCTGACCCGTTACCGAGCCAGTATTAACTGCCGGGTTATTTCTTCGTAAGGAAAGGTGTGGGCGTGTGGTACACCCAGAGGGCATCCGCTGATCTTTCGATTTTCCCGGTCCGGAGGTTGGGAGCCTCCCGATCCTTCGGTTAGCCCTGCCCTGCGGCAGGGAACCCTCTTCCTCGTCTCCCCGAATAATCGGGGCCTCGCGCTACCCTTTCCACCCGTTATTTATCTGCCAACCACCTCTCAATCTAAAGTTGCTCTACGCTCGAGATTATACACAGTTCACTGCAATTCTGGAATAGGAAACTATCGTTGGGTCCCATATTTTCGTATCGATGCCCTTTAAGTGTGGCCTGCAACGGGAATTTGTAAAAAAACATCGCAATAATAATGGCTATACGAACTCGATGGTATGCGTAGTGGCCTTCGACAGGTCACTATAGACGCCCCGATGGTCTTCTGGCAGCAATTCTGCCAGGACATACATCGCCTCGTCTGTCATTTGACGCAGCGTTTCATGATCAAGCCGTCCATCCCCCGTTCTAAATCTGAAAGCTCGTCCTACCTTCACGAATGCGCCCGTTCTAAGCCAGCGCAGCGGGTTGAACGTTGGAAAACCTTTCGAGCCGGTGACAGCAACAGGGATGATCGGCGCACCGCTCTTTACCCCAATGTAGGCGATGCCCTCTTTACCTGGCTGGAGCGCTGGGCTGCGAGTCCCCTCAGGCGCCATCAGGATGCATTCCCCCGCCATCAAAACTCCAATCGCTCGACGTACCGCCTGCCTATCGAACTCTTGCCTGCGGACCGAGATGACCTGCCACTGTTTTGCGAAGTATCCGAACACAGGGTAACGATATACTTCGATTTTCGCCATTGGAACTACATTTCTGGGCAGCGAGCCGACGACCACGGCCGGATCGATCAAAGCGATATGGTTGATCATCACGATCGCCGGACCCTCAGCGGGGAAGTTCTCTAAACCTTCTACACCTTCGTACTTCGCTAATAAGCGAAAGCCAATGTGTTTAATCATCCAGCGTATTTTCCACCTGATATTCTCAAGCGCTTGATGATCGTATTCTTCGCTGTGGTAATTTTGATTTTCACTTTGCGCCGAGATCGTCATCAAGATCCCCTCGCGTAAAAGCCGCGATAGGCGCGCGGAAGCAAATCCGCGATCGCAATCATAATTCTTTCCGTCTGATGGCGTAAAATCTCCTTCCGCTCAGCCGATCGCCATGGAATCTCTGGTAGTTCAATCATCTCACCGACGGACATAACAAGTTGCGTTCGACGGAATTTACGGATCTCGTCTGCCAGGATGGCCGTTCCGGCGATCCCTACTGGCAGAACGCAGGCCCCGGCTTTGGCGGCGATATAAGCAACGCCCGTGGGGGCCTGCTGCAAACCAGGTTTACGCGAACGTGTGCCTTCCGGGAATATGAGAACCGGTCGCCCTGCCCGTAATCTCCCCACCATCGCGTTAATGGATTGGCGATCAAACCGCCCGCGATGAACAGGGATCGTCCCATAAAGTCGCATGATCTGACTCTGAATCGGTTGCTCGAGAATTTCCACGGCGCCTGCCACCTCGATTGAATGTGGCCAAAAGGATGTAATTAACGGAGGTTCGAAAATCGAGACGTGGTTTACGGCAATGACGTAGGCCCCCTCTTCAGGAATGTTTTCAGTACCTATAACCTGGACCCGACTTAGAAGCCGGAATAAGTTGCGAAAGAACACTTGAGACACAGGTCGGAACACCCGAGAATACCAGGGGAGGGAAAAATCGCTGCCGGCTACATTCCCTCGCATATTAAGCTTCCCCTTGTTGACGTACATCTTCTGCGAGTGCGAGCGCCCTCTCAAAAACCTCATCGATGGACAGCTTGGTCGAGTCGAGTATTACCGCATCTTCAGCGGGTCGCAGCGGTGCTAGTGCGCGAGTCGAATCGAGCCTGTCCCGCTCGCGCATCCCTTCGAGAATCGCATCAACGTTCACAGAATTTCCACGACCCAGGCTTTCTTCATAGCGCCGATTTGCTCTGGCTTCAACAGAAGCATCCAAGTAGATTTTTAATTCTGCCTCCGGCAGGACGACTGTCCCAATATCTCGGCCAACCATCACGACCGCACCGCGCAAGCCTATCTCGCGTTGACGCTTGGTCATCGCCTCACGCACACCCGGATACATAGACACCTGTGAAACGTTCCCGTCCACCGCTGGGCTGCGGATCTCCCAGGTCACATCCTCGCCATCCATGAGAACATCACACTGCCGACCGTCATCGGTGCGCGGTGGTTGAACATCAAGATCCAGCTCATTTGCAATCACGGTTACCGCAGATTCATCCTCCACAGGGGTGTTAGACTTCAAAGCTGCCAGGGTAACCGCCCGGTACATCACACCGGT
>CBDTTY010000172.1:0-4321 GCA_965363875.1 uncultured Anaerolineales bacterium | reverse complement strand
ACGGAGTCCGAGGCCAGCCCGAAGTCTTAGCAATGCAAAAGAGGCGGATCCTCTCCGACCCGCCTCTCTTAGTAAGTTCAGCCAATGCCTGGAGATAGATTAACTCAATTCCTTCAGTAGACTGCGCACTTCAGGCGGGTCGGAGAGGAAATATCGAGCCTTCGACCGCTCGGGGACACCGACCTTCACAGTCCAACCCGATTCGGGGATCACTTCAAAGAGCGCCTCATCGGTAACGTCATCACCAACCGCCAGGATGAAATCGTACGGTGGTTTCGCGGACAGCCATGGTTGTGCGGCCCGCCCCTTGCTTACCGTGCTCGGTTTTACCTCCACCACTTTATGTCCCTGCAGGATGTGCAGTGACGTGTTGGCGATATACCCTTCGATGGTATCGATCAGTTCGGCAGCCCGCTGAGAACCCAGGCCAGGGTCAGCCCGGCGGTAATGCCATACCAGCGCCCTTCCTTTCTCCTCCAGGAGGGCACCTGGCGTGCGATCGACAAACATCTCAAATACCGGCCTTAACTGCTCCTTCCAATCGTCGGTGAAATCTTCATCAAATTGCTCCCACTGGTTCTGATCGGCACGGCGGATCATCGCCCCGTGTTCGGCGACGAGATCCATTCCCACATCACCCAGCCAGGCATCGAGAGTCTCCGCATCGCGGCCGCTGATGATGACCATCGTGTTTTTTGGATCACATGCGAGCGGCGTGAGCACTGCGATTAGTTTTTCGTCAGGTTTCGCCCTTTTGGGGGTGGGGGCAAATGGAACAAGCGTCCCATCGTAGTCAAGTAAGAGTAAACGGCGCTCCGCGCCCTCATACGCCTGTAACAACTTCTGTTTCAGGTTCCCCTGCAGACGCTTGGGAAGGTGGAGCCTGCGCACCTCCTGCACCTTTGCAAGCTGACTCAGGAAATCATCTGCCCAACGCTCTGTATCATAACGGCGAAGCCGGGCACGCATGGTCGCGTTGCGCGCCTCTTGTTCCTCGATGGGCATTTCCAGAGCCTGATGCAGAGCATCTACGAGCATTTCTTCATTATGCGGATTGACGATGATCGCTTCACCCAATTCCGCCGCTGCGCCGGCTGTTTCACTCAGCACGAGAACGCCCGTTCCATCCGGTCGTGAGATTAGATATTCCTTGGCCACGAGATTCATCCCATCCCTCAAGGGCGTAACCAGCGTGACATCCGCCATGAGGTACAGTGCGATAAGCTGCTCAAAGGGAACAGATCGATAGAGATAGGTGATCGGCGCCCAGCCAGGTTTGCTGAGCTGCCCGTTGATACGCCCGATTAACTCATCAACCTGGCTTTTTAGATTCTGATACTCTGGCACACGTGTCCGCGAGGGGACCAACAATGACAGCATGGTCACGCGCCCTAACCAATCCGGATGGCGAGAGAGAAATTTCTCAAAGGCGTTTAGACGCTGGATGATGCCTTTCGAGAAGTCCAGCCGATCTACGGTGAGGATAACTTTGTGCTCCCCAACCTGCTGGCGTAATGCTTCAAGTTCATGTTTGACTTCCGGCATTTCGTGGGCGGTGCTATAGCGGTTAATGTCCACGCCCAGCGGGAATGTGTCTACTTTAATGGCGCGATCACCGACTGTCACTCGCCCAAAATCTTGTTCCAGCCCCTGGATGCGCAATAAACTGCTCAAGAAATGGCGTGCGTAATCGTACGTATGAAAACCAACCAGATCCGCGCCGGTTAAACCCTTGAGAATCTCTTCTCTCCAGGGAAGCATCCGGAAGATCTCATAGGATGGAAACGGTATATGCAGGAAAAATCCAATTGCCGCATCCGGCAGTGATTCGCGCAACATGGCAGGGAGCAGCAGCAAGTGGTAATCGTGAACCCAGATTGTGTCACCGGGGAGGGCAACCTCGAGGACTTTCTCACAAAAGCGTGCGTTCACCTCTTGGTATGCCTGCCATTCCAGATGATCATAGTGCGCATATTGTGGGAAGTAGTGAAAGAGCGGCCAGATTGACCCGTTCGAGAAGCCGTTATAGTAGAGGTTGAACTGCTTCCTGGGCAAGAAGATCGGAACGCTGCCGAATTCGTCGGATAGTCTCTTGGAGATTTTCGCCTGCTGCTCGGGATTATCCTCATGAATGCCTGGCACGCCCAGCCAGAGCATATCCATCTCCTCCCGCACTGCGTTCAGCGTCGTCGCCAGACCGCCGACACTGGGATTATAGATGTATCCGCCGTCATCTCTTTCCAAGCTTACGGGAAGCCGGTTGGAAACCACAATCAACCGCTGTTGCCGGTCTTCGGTTTTCGCATGCATGGAGCACCTGCATTCTGGCTTTAGCTGCCAATATCCGGACAGATTGTATTGGGCGCATCGAGCGGGAGAGTGCCTCCCGATCAAGGAATGCGTTTATTTTGCTGCAACCCTTTAGGCCTCACCCGCTGCACTCAGAGGCCATTTTTTTCTTCTACAATCCGACAGGATGCCTGCTTAATCTGGAAGCGGACCCTATGGCTTACTTTTCCAGACCTTCCCACCAAGGTTGATAACGGCGGATCTTTTCAATTAGTTTATTCTTCGTCTTGGTGTCAGTCGCTCCCGCCAATTTCTTCTTCAGCAAGCTCATTTTCTTTTGGCGGCGTTGTCGGCGTCTTCGTTTTCGATCCTTTTCAGTCAGTGGCATTCGTTCAAGACCTCCGTTTATTCATGAGTGTTGCTTGCTCCAAGTCAACATTATTTAGATATATGATAACGCATCTACGATGGTAGCGCCGGATCTGCTCGCTCAATATCCACAGGTATTTGCTGGGCATGCGCAATCCGTCGATGGACCACCTCTCATGTCTAGTTTTCAATAAGCTTTTGTTTCAATGGTGTGACAGTCCCTGATTATTAACGATTTCTTAATCCTTTTGTTGTATGATATTCATGGTGGGGAACGGTTTTTTTGGCATGGTTCGGTTTAACTCCTTTATGAATATCCAACTTCGCCACACGTATTTATCCCTTCCATTGGTTTAGCGTTAAAAATCCTGATCCATTCCTTGTGGATATGGATCATCTTAAGGGCGTGACCTGCTTATGATTAATGAGTTCGAGTTACTCGCAAACAAAGTTATCGAAGCGACAAAAGAAGTCTCGCTTTCTGAAGAAGAGCAAACCTCAATCCAGCAGTTATTCCAACTCGGGGGAGAACAGGGGTACATCACGCTGGATGACATTGCCTCTCAATTTCCCGAATCCGAAGCTTCTCTCCCCGTGATTGAACGCGTCTACGATATGCTGCTTAACGCAGGTATCGAAATCCTTGATGACGAAGAGGTCTCTGAAAAGAAACCCGCTGTCGCAGTCAAGGAAGATGAGGCAGAGAAGGAAGATGAAAACAAACTCGCTGAAGTAAGCGCGATCGACGCAATTGATTCGGGCGATTCGGTAGGTTTATACCTCAGCCAGGTAGGCAGAGTACCTCTGCTTACGCGCGATGAGGAGGTCGAACTTTCCAAGCGCATTGAGCGCGGCCGTAGAGTACGCAATAATCTTGCTCGGGGTCCGGTCTCTCCGAAACAACGTGTGAAATTCCAAAGGTACATTCAAGACGGCATGGCTGCTCGTGAGCACCTGATCATGGCCAACTCACGTCTTGTAATCAGCGTAGCTAAGAAGTACATCGGCCGCGGTGTACCACTGCTCGACATGATCCAGGAAGGCCACGTTGGGTTAATGCGCGCCGTGAAGAAATTCGATTACCGACGTGGGCACAAATTCTCCACGTATGCCACCTGGTGGATTCGCCAGGCTGTGACAAGGTTGGTCGCAGACCATGGTCGCACAATCCGTATTCCCGTTCATATGGGCGATCGCATTAACCGCATGCTGCGCAGTCGACACAAACTGACGCAGGAATTGGGACGTGAACCCGTCCGCGAGGAGCTTGCAGCATGCCTGGAGGTCTCCCCTCACGATGTTGACTACATGCTTCGCGTAGCACAGCGCCCTCTCTCCTTAGAGAAACCGACAGAGCAAGAAGGGGACGCCGTAATCGGGGATTTCATTGAGGATCAGGACGCCCCGGCACCCGAAGAGATCACCTTGCAGGAGATCTTGGAGGAACGAGTGCAGGACCTGCTGGAAACCCTGCCCCATCGGGAAGCGCTCGTGCTGCGCTTGCGTTACGGTCTTGAAGCCGGGGAAGTCCACACGCTCAAAGAGATCGGCGAGAAGATGGGTATAACGCGCGAGCGTGTGCGACAGATTGAAGCCCAAGCTCTGCGCCGCCTGCGCAATCCAGGCTTGCGCCGGGAGCTCGTGGATTACGTGCGAACCTGAT
>CBDTTY010000171.1:0-4325 GCA_965363875.1 uncultured Anaerolineales bacterium | reverse complement strand
AATATATTTATAAGAATCTAAGGGAAGTATTGGGGTGGTAAAACGGGGAGATGATCCGTGTGCATCGCGGAAAGCGTAGGCAAAACCTTACCGCGATTCCGGAACATGGTGTTCTATTAACAAAAGCGGACAGGCAGACTCAGCCACTTTCGATCTCACCAGTCGACGGCTAAGTAGTGGATCAACTCTGGAAGGATCCCACGCCATATGCTGGACTCATGGTTCCCTGATACCAATACGTACTTATGCTCAATATCCGCCTCGCGGAGAGCCTCGCTCAGCTCCGATGTTTTCTCAAAGGCGGAATCCGTATCGCCGGACATGAGAAATATCGTCGAAGGCAGCTCTCCAAGAAGTATTAGACTAAACGGATCATACTCGGGGCGTGCATAATTCACATTCAGCGCCGGACTGAGTGCTCCAACGCGCTGGATGATGTCGCTATTTCGGAAGCCAATTTCTAACGCCCATACCCCTCCGCGAGATATGCCCGCCAATCCCCGGCTATCCCCCTGCGCAATCGTTCGATAGGTTCGATCTATGAAGGGCACTAAACCGTTGATGAATTCATCCTCATAAGAGCCGGGCCCCCCGTCTGTGCTGCTAAACAGCGGCTCGGGTTGGCGGGGCATGACTACTATAAACGGAGGTAGTGTGTCGTCCCTATAAGCATCATCCAATGCAGCTTCAACGCCAAGAATCTGCCAGTGATTCTCCCCTTGAGGTTGTCCATGGAGTAGATAAAGAACCGGGTAACGCCGATTAAGATCATCGTAGCACGGTGGAAGATAAATCAGAACCGGAATCAAGTCTGGGGTTTGCCATCCGAGATAGCTGGTGTGCTCCAGACGGTATGAACTCTCCATACAAACGCGAGCGGGGGGCTCGGTTGGGTTGGTTACGACTTCTGTTGATGTGCGGGGCACACATCCGGGTTTTACATCTCGCGATAAATCTGTGCAGTCCTCGAGGCCCTCGGTCGGTGAGGGAGTCAGGCTATTCGTCTTAGATCCGTTTGGACCTGGGACGCCTGCTAGTGTTATAGGCATCCACAGACAGGCGGCTTGGCTTACAGCTAATACCAGTGGAAGGAAAAAAACAATGATGTTCCGACGCTGCATGCGAAAATCAAATCCTTAGGCGACATCTGCATATTGAATTGCTGCTTACGCGAGATCGTCGCATCTCTCCAGAGTTTACCGGCCGCCCTTGTTAAAGCAATTCTCAATCCCTATGTTTCTATTGTCCAGGGATGCCCTTCACTATCGTGTGTCTCAGGACTGCTGCAGGCCCAATATATAATATCCTTCTTGCCCCTCTACGTGCAGGGAAATTGACCTTGCCTGATTTTACCCGCGCAACTTTTGAATCCTCCTAGTCTGACTGTACAATCTTATTCATAATGGACGCCTTAAAGCGTCGATCTGGATACAGATACTCGTTGGGACTGATGCTTATCTCTGCCGGCAGTCTGGTATATGAGATCAGCCTAACCCGCATTTTCGCCGTTCAACAGTTTCACCACTTTGCTTTCCTGGTCGTCGGGATGGCTGTCATGGGAATCGCAGCGAGCGGATTCCTTATCGCCATCCGGCCGTCGTCACCCCCGGCATCCCTCCTGGCGCTGGGATATTCCGGGGCTGTACTGCTCGCGTACCTGATCATCAATCTTCTGCCCTTCGACTCTTACAGCATCGCCTGGGATCGACAGCAAATCTGGATCCTGCTCATTTACTTCCTGGCTTCCGGAGGACCCTTCCTCTTCACCGGTTGGGCTGTCGGCGCGGCGCTTGCCAACGCCAGCGGTGAATCCCATCGCCTTTATGCCGCCAGCATGATCGGCTCCGGCGCCGGTTGTCTCGTGGCGTTGGTAGGGATGGAGCTGCTCGGCGGGGAGGGGGCAATCGGCCTGTCAATCGCACTCGGACTTCTCGCTGCGGCTATATTCAGCGAGCGCCTTCCTGCCCGAGCAGGTCTCCTGGCGCTCGGTTCCCTTGCCTTGTTAATTTTCACACTCGCACCACATTGGCTCGAGCTGCGACTCTCGCCATACAAACCATTGTCAACGATCAAGCTTGTGCCTGACGCGGAGCTCACATACTCGCGCTGGAGCGCATCTTCTCGCGTCGACGTGATCGAGAGTGGGAGCATTCATGTATATCCGGGTCTCAGCTTGAGCGCATCGGGTGGGCTTCCCGATCAAGCCGGCTTGTTTGTGGACGGTGAAGGACCACAGCCCATCACTAATCTTTCAGCGGATGACCCAGCGTTACACAACCTGGCATCCCACATGCCGAGCACCCTCACCTACATTCTCCGGCCACACGGGGCTGCTCTCATTCTCAACCCCGGCGCCGGGCTCAGCCCTCTCCTGGCACTGGCATCAGGGGTAGAGCACGTCACCATACCAACTGATGACCCTCTCGTAACCGATATCCTCGAAAGCGCATATCTGGATTACAGTCATGGGCTTTACAGCCATCCTCGCCTGACCGTCAGTCCACGCTCCAGCAGAGGTCTATTGAGCCTTCCCGAAAAACAGTACACAGTCATCGAATTTGCCTTAAGCGACAGTTTTCACCCGGTGACCTCAGGTGCGTTCAGTCTTTCTGAGAATTTCCTACTGACAAAGGAATCAGTCATCCAGGCCTGGAACTGCCTCGCGGATGATGGGTTGCTCGTAATCACGCGCTGGGTTGAGACCCCACCTAGCGAATCCGCCCGGGCATGGTCCACGCTGATTGCCGCACTTCGCGAGACGGGAGTATCTGCTCCACAGTCGCATACCATCGCCTACCGCGGGATGAGGACAGCGACGATGATCGCCAGCCGAAAGCCCTTTACAGACGATGAACTCGCTCTGGTGCGCGATTTTCTACAAGAGAATGGGTTTGATCCCCTCGTCCTCCCAAACCTTGAAACCGAAGAACTTAATCGCCGCAACATCCTACCAGAACCTATATACCACCAGCTTTATACAAATCTGCTAGAGAACCACGAAACAACAATCCGCGATTACCCATTTAATCTGACCCCTGCGCGCGACACGCAGCCCTACTTCTTCCATTTCTTTCGTTGGCGTCAAACATCAGATGTTCTCGCCACCCTAGGAAAAATCTGGCAGCCCTTCGGTGGAAGTGGTTACTTCGTACTGCTTGGCTTATTGGTGTTAATGATTCTCCTTGGTATTCCGTTGATCCTCGCTCCGCTTTACGTCCTCCGTCGACGATCTACCGCTGCTGTTCCCCGCGCCTCTATGCTCCTCTTTTTTGGCAGCCTGGGCGCTGGATATCTATTGATCGAAATCCCCCTGATCCAGAGCCTGGGATTGCCGCTTGATCAGCCCGCGCTCGCCCTGGCGACGGTTCTCTTCATTCTGCTCCTCGCCTCGGGTTTGGGCAGCCTGCTCTCCCCGCGAATATCGCTGCGCCCCGCACTGCTTATTTTGATCCTGATTATTGCTATAGTAACGATCGCTTTGCCCACCTTCGTTCAGCGGATCCTGCCCCTGCCGCTCTATGGGAGAATTGCGCTCTCCATTGTGATTCTTCTCCCTTTGGGCTTACTCATGGGTGTCCCTTTTGTGTCGGGCCTGGCCCACCTTGAAAAACAATCCTCACATCTGATTCCCTGGGCGTGGGCAATCAATGGTGCACTATCCGGAGTGAGTGGTGTATTGGCGGCGATGATCGCCCTCTCGTTGGGATTTCAAGCCACGCTTTTTGCCGGAGGCTTGATTTACATGATCGCCTGGTTCGCCGCGCGGCAGCTCACACGGCAATGAGACATGTGCCTGATGCTCGGGACAAGGGGCTTTCTTCCCAATTGAGTGAAGAGCCAGCCGCAGCAGCGCCCCTCAATTAACGCGTGGAGTTTGGCAGCAACTCATCTTGAGCAACTCTTATCAGGCAGCATATATCCGACCCAATTTATCGCTCTAGGTTCCATGATCCATGGGCCGGGCACACGGATCACCACGTGCGCCAGACACCTGGCGCAGGTTGTCTTTCTTGCCATCAATCTGGCAGCTTCGTCGGTTATTGAATAAAAAGTTTGTAGGGCTTGCGCAGTAATGGCGACCAGCGATGGATTGCCCCTTCACCGAGTTTGAGCTACATTGAAAGTCAGAATACAGAAGGAGTTTGACATGCCTGAAGAGAAAGAGGGCGCACAGCCCTTAGCGGATGAGGAACGCAGGAGCGGTAGTGATCGCCGTTCCGGTGAAGATCGACGGCAGGATGATGATCCCAATGATCGCAGTCCAGAACGCCGCGATGGCGATGAGCGGCGCTCGGGGGACGATCGGCGGAAAGTAAGTCGATAAT
>CBDTTY010000170.1:0-4369 GCA_965363875.1 uncultured Anaerolineales bacterium | reverse complement strand
GATCGTGATGAACGGATTCGATGAAAACATCTTCCATGTCAAGCCTGTCGATCGGTCGAAAGTGATGATTAGATATGACATACCTAAGGAACCCGAGTATCTGATCACGTTCGTCGGGAAGCTGACGGAGTTCAAGGGCGTCGATGTGTTGCTCGACGCAGCGCACATCTACGAGCGGGAGCTGGGCAATGTCATGACACTCATCATCGGCGATGGCGCGCTGCGCAACCGGCTCGAGGAGCAGGCTATGCGGCTGGGATTGGATGGGGTTCACTTCCTCGGTCACCAGCCGCAACCTAAGGTCGCGGAGATCCTGAACTCCGCCGATATCTCCACCGTCCCGTCGCGGGTTGAGCCTTTTGGCCTCGTCGCTGTGGAAGCGCTGGCTTGCGGTACTCCTGTCGTCGCCACGAACGAAGGTGGCCTGCCCGATTTCGTCGATGAGCGTGTGGGTGCGCTGGTGGATGTCGGTGACGCTGCGGAGTTGGCTAACGCGATCATCGCTGAAATTCGATCCAACTCGAAAGAAGTGAAAGGACCCTTCGCAGCAGCATATGCCTTGAAGGACTTCTCTTGGTCCGGGAAAGTGGATCAGATGCTCGAGATATACGAAGAAGCCCTGCAGACAGGATGAGAGCGGTTCAATAGAGAGACGAAGTAAGTAGAGAATCGTATGAGCAAGATCGGGAACAAAAAAATTGCCCTGGGTCTCATCACACGCTACGTCGATGATCCAGTGACCATCCTCAGATTTGTAGACAACGCCGAGAAGTTCGGTCATCCCCTCGATCGCGTCATCGTCGCCTATTCTCACGGAGTCGATCCTGAAACCGTGGCGTCCGTTGAAAAGTCGATAAAAATGACCGTTGTTAAGGCAAGTGGCGACGCTAACTTGCGCAGCCGGTTGCTCTCCACAGGGTTGAGCGTGGATAAAGTGGATGGATTGCTGGATGTCCCCAGTTGGCCGCTTCACCAGGAGGTTCCCTACGGCGCATACCGCAACGCGGTCCTCATTGAGGCGCTCCTCGATGGATTGGATTATTTGCTCTTCTTCGATACGGATATTCAACCCGCCGTGCTAACGGCCTTACGTGGAGATGCGCCAGTTTGGCAGGAAATCGACTTTGTAGGAACGCATTTGGCTTCACTCAGCGAGGCGCACGTCGCGGTTACGACTAGTGAGTATTCGGGCTACTACATCATCCCGCCGATGTCCTTCGATGGTCTCGGTGACCTGCTTTTTGGTCTCGGGAAGGGTATGGCGCTCGAGTATCTCGAGGATTGCCATGAGCACAGGTGCTTGATCTTGGGGTCGGCCTCGCCCGAACCGCCCGTCCCGACGACCAAACCCCTTGGGGGGAATTTAGGTCTCAGCCTGGACAAGCCGCGGCGTCTGGCTCCATTTTTCTCGACGATTTACACCACACAGGGGAAATGCATCATGAGCCGAGGCGAGGATACTTTGCTGGGCCAGACGCTTGCCGAGTTTGAAGGTCGGATGCTCGATGTGGATTTGCTCATCTTCCACGACACCTATGATAATTTCCCACGTACCCCGGACATCCACAGAAAACCCGTGCGAGATCGATTCTATCGAGCCTGTCTGGGATGGATCGGGCGCAATCCCTTCATGACCTGGTATTTGAATCGGCTCGGTCGATTGGAGACGAGCTATGAGGCAGAGATCAACCTGCAGAAGCTGGGATTGATAGCCGGTGGCGAAAGGGCGGCGCAGTTCTTGGACGACCCACGCTTCACCAAGCTCCCTATCGCATTTGATGATGCATATAAGGCGCTTCCGACGGCGATAGATCGATATGAGCGTCTGATGTATGGTTGGGAAGCCTTGCAGGCGACGCTTGAGCCGGAAAACGCTCCGCGGGAGGATGATTAGCAGTTCCTGCTCGCTTCCTGATGGAAGCGCTTGTTGTTCCAAGGAGGACGCTCCCCTTGCATATCGGAGATCCTTCGTGTAGAAAGGTAACGGGTGGTGTGCAACCGTACGTGACGCAGGTTGAGCTACCCGCCAGGCGTCCTGATGATCTATCGAAAGGAGAAACAAGGCGCACATCATAGGAGTTTGATTGTGGTTAGGCGCCGTAAACAAATATGAAGACAGTGATGGTCATCCCAACATATTGGTCTCGCGAGAAAGCTGTGGGCTGGCAGCCGGGCGACATCGTTTACGACCATCCCACGCCCATCGATCAGGAGGGTACCTTGAGCAAGGTACTCGAATCAATAAACGTGTTGGAAGACAAGGATTTCTCACTTGTCGTGTTGGCGTGCTCAACCGCACCGGACATCGAAAAAGATGTCGAGCAGCGAGTACTCGAGCTGGTTCTCGATGTCGACCCCCCAGTTGAAACCTTCGTCATTTCCTATTCCCACCTGCACGAAATACACGAAGTGCTGAGGCAGGGGGAGAGAGGTGATCTTCTGGATATTCTCTCACTCAGTGGATACTCAAATATCCGCAACATGTGCCTCTTCATACCCTACGCCATGGGTGCCGAGATCGCCGTGTTGATCGACGATGATGAGTACTTTGATGATCCGGTTTTCATGTCAAAAGCGCGTGAGTTTATTGGCAGCCGGTTCATGGGACAGACGATCGACGGGATCGCTGGGTACTACCTGAATGCCCAAGGATCCTATTACGACGATGTTCCGGAGGAGATCCATTGGATGACGTATTGGGATCGCTTTGGGAGCAAACGTGAGGCCTTTGACAAAGTCATCCCGGGTAACCCGCGACTGAAGCTCACCCCGTTCGCCTTTGGCGGCTGCATGATCATCCACCGCTCACTCTTTCGAACCGTCCCCTTCGACCCCCGCCTGACCCGAGGGGAGGATACGGATTATGTTCTGAATGCACGTATGTTTGGTTTCAATTTTTTCTTGGATAACGAGCTATACATCCAGCATCGTCCACCCCCGAAGATCCATCCGACTTGGCAGCGTATCCGTGAGGATATCTTCCGGTTGCTGTATTCCAAGGCGAAAATCGATGGGCAGACCGAGCAGGTGAATATGACGCTCGTCACAGCTGAGGATTTTGACCCCTATCCTGGCGAGTTCCTGAAGGATACCCTCGATGATAAGATCCTCAAGACAAACCTGATCCTTGCGCTCGACTATCTATCGAATGACCGTGTCGAAGATGCGAAAGAGACTATTCGGAACATCTGGCTAGCACAGACTAAGGCAATCCCGATCGAGAATCCATTTGTAGCCTACTTGAAGTTCCAACGGCGCTGGCGCGAGCTGCGAAAACTCACGGGCCGCGATCTGGGGGCGGCATTCTCCAGTATCATCCACAGCGGGAATATCCATCATGAGGAGGTGGAGATAACTGCGGAGGTGATGCGCGCTGAATTTGAGAGATCTGGAAAGGATACACTCCTGCTCTTGATCCGGGACCTTCCGTTGTTTAAAGGGCTCAAAAAGGATCAGATCCAGGCGCTGCTCTCTCTCAGCAAACGTGAATTCTTCGATAAAGACGACATCTTAATCACGGAAGGTTCGAAAGAGCATGCGCTGTACGTCATCACAAAAGGGAAGGCTCGCATCACGCTGGGGAACAATTCCGAGGAGGTCACGGAGTTGGTGGACGTGGGGGTAGGGGAGGCGTTGGGGGAAGTCTCACTGCTCATTGACGCGCCCCATTCGGCGACGGTCATCGCATTGGAGCCGACCGAGGTCATCACATTCACGCGCTTATCACTCACAACCCTCATGGCGGACAACCCCGAGCTGGCCGCGAAGGTCTGGCACCGCCTTGCTCAGTCGCTCAGCGATCGTCTACGCCATTCGAACGAGCGCTACATCACGCATATCCGTGAAACGTACGACGTCGCCGACGAGCTGCTTGGGACACAGCCACTCGAGGATCTCTAGCCAGGCGCATGGTCATTGATGTCAAGAAAGGCTCTGGTCAAACGCACTTAAAACTGATATGATTTCAGCTAGAAAGTTGCATGCAAGTTCTGTCTGGAAGTCGAAAGATCAAGGCCTGAGCTTCATCGGCTCAGGCCGATTTAGTTCAGAACAACGACCGCCGGGAACGAGACAAGCAACTCAACAGTTTTTGCCGTAAGGAGGCAATATATAATGTCGGAACGAGTTCTTGGTACGGTCAAATGGTTCAATGGCAGCAAGGGTTACGGATTTATCGAGCGTGAAGAAGGGGAGGACGTCTTTGTCCACTTCTCGGCAATCCAGGGCGATGGCTTTCGGAATTTAGAAGAAGGCCAGCGCGTGGAGTTCGAAGTTGAACAAGGCGAGAAGGGTTTACAAGCTGCTAACGTCGTAGCTGTCTAGTTTAACTTAACCCTGATTTAAAAACCCCCGCATTGCGGGGGTTTTT
>CBDTTY010000169.1:0-4383 GCA_965363875.1 uncultured Anaerolineales bacterium | reverse complement strand
ATGGTCTCAGCATAGGTGCGTTGATCTCCCATGACGCCAACAGAGCGCACGGGCAACAGCACAGCGAAAGCCTGGGCAATACGATCAGCTCCGGCAGGTGATTTTTTGGATTCGGTGACGGGACCCACCATTAAGTTCGCCGCATTCAGCTCTTCGACGACGATGCGGTCAGCCTGGCGAATCCGGTCTAAGCGCTCCATAGTGACTTGCCCGAGGCAGCGAACGGCGAGACCAGGGCCCGGGAAAGGCTGGCGATAGACGGCGTTCTCGGGGAGCCCGATCTCCAAGCCGACGGCGCGCACTTCATCTTTAAATAGATAACGAAGCGGCTCAACCAGCTCAAGCTCGAGATCGTCGGGCAAACCACCCACGTTATGATGCGTTTTAATGCGCTCAGCTACCTGGCGATCCGGTCCACTTGATTCAACTACATCGGGGTAGATCGTCCCCTGTACCAAGAAACGTGCATCGCCGAATTCTTGAGCTTCTTCCTCGAAGACGCGGATGAACTTCTCGCCGATACTCCGGCGCTTTACTTCTGGATCGGTCACTGAATCGAGCGCATCGAGGAAGGACTCGGTGGCGTCAATGGATTTCAGTTTGGCGCCGAGGACGTCGACAAATGCAGCAGCCACTTGATTGGGTTCACCGTGACGCATAAGGCCATTATTGACGAATATACACTGCAGGCGGTCGCCAATAGCCTGGTGAACCAGGGCGGCGGCGACGTAAGAATCCACGCCTCCACTAACACCGGCGATGGCTTTTCCATCGCCGATTTGCTGACGGATCTGGCGAATCGCATTCTCGGCAATGGACGCCGGCACCCACTCGGGTTTCGCCTTGCAAATGTCCACAACGAAGGTGCGCAGGATCTTGTGACCTTCGGGTGTGTGCTGAACTTCAGGGTGGAATTGGATACCATAGCGATGACTGATGCTGTCGCCGATTGCGGCAATTGGCGAGTTCTCTGAACTGGCGAAGATCTCGAAGCCTGGTGGTGGGACTTCGATCCGGTCTCCGTGAGACATCCAAACCTGCTGGTGGCCTGGATGGAGGAGTGGGTTCTCCCGGGTGATATCGATCTCGGCCGGACCGTATTCTCTCTGGGCTGCAGGAGCGACCTCTCCACCCAAGGTATGTGTCAGCGCCTGCATCCCATAACAGATTCCAAGGATGGGGAGACCACTCGCGAGGACATATGCGGGGATCTGAGGCGCATCGGGTTCATATACCGAGGATGGTCCTCCGGAGAGGATGAAGCCAAGAGGTTTGAGGGCGAGAATTTCTTGTTCCGGCGTATCGTGTGGGTAGAGTTCGCAATATACATGGGCTTCACGGACTCGCCTTGCGATCAGTTGAGCGTACTGAGATCCGAAATCCAGAACCGCGATCGTGTCCATTATGTTGTTAGTCTTCGAACACGATCTTGCCGTCACTCATGTCAACAACAACAGCAAGGGCTTTAATCGGGACGTTCAGGTGGGTGAGGACATCGCGTCCGCCCTCAAAGCGTTTCTCGACCAGCGCCCCGATCCCTACAATTTCGGCGCCGGCAGTCTGCGCGAGCCGCACCAGGCCCATGATCGTCTGGCCTGAGGCGAGGAAGTCGTCGATGATCAGGACTTGCTCCCCGCTACCGAGATATTCCGGCGAAACGATCAACTCAACCGTCCGGCCTTTGGTATGAGAGGGCGTGAGGGTCAGGAAGACCTGGTCTGGCATCGTGATCGGTTTGCTCTTACGGGCGTAGACGACCGGTAGATCCAGATGATGTGCAGTAGTTAGGGCGGGGGCGATTCCGGAAATCTCGGCGGTGAGGATTTTGGTTGCCCCTACATTCTTGAAGCGTTTTGCCAGCTCCTGCCCGCACGCCTCCATGAGCGCCGGGTCTACCTGATGGTTAATAAAACCATCGACTTTCAGAATGCCTCCGCCGAGATTCTGACCTTCTGAGAGGATGCGTTGCCTTAATATATCCATCTAGATTCATCCCGATTTAATATTGGATTGGGGCATTGTACAACTAGACGACGGGGATGCAAATGTTGTCACCGAGAGGATGATTTCTAGGGAGGGGAAGTGGATGTTTCTGCGCTTGACATAGAACGTATGTTCCGCTAGAATAAGAACAAGTGTGCGATGTTTTCGATGGGGGTTGATTGAATTCCTGGTGCGGCAAACAGCCTCACAGAGGAGGAACAATGGCGAAGGGAAAGTTAACGGACCGCCAGCGGCGGATACTGGATTATATCCAAGACTTCTCCACGGAAAATGGTTATCCCCCATCCATCCGACAAATTGGGGCGTCTGTGGGAATCTCATCAACATCTGTTGTTAATTACAATCTTAATCGATTGGTAGAAGAGGGATTCCTGGATCGCGATAAGAAAGTGTCCCGGGGAATCCGCCTCACCGACAAGCTGTTAAGAGCGACGGGCAACCTGGGCGATGTCATCCGTGTCCCGATGGTAGGTCGTATCTTCGCCAGCGAACCCGTGCATCTACCCAGTACGGATTCGCCCATGTTTGGTGCAGACGAGGCGATCGAGATCACGCGCGACATGCTCAGCTCCACCGATGAAGTCTTCGCCCTTGAAGTCAAGGGTGACTCCATGATCGATGCCATGGTCAGTGATGGTGATATTGTCGTGATGAAACGCGATTACCATTGGCGCAATGGCGATATGGTTGCAGTGTGGCTTAAGGACCTCGAAGAGACGACGCTAAAATATATTTATCATGAGGGGAATACAATTCGGCTGCAGCCTGCGAATCCTACGATGGACTCAATCATCATCCAGGACCCTAAACATCTCGAGGTTCAAGGTAAAGTGATGCTTGTCCTACGCCAACTCGCGTAATCATTGGAGATTGTGCCCTGAATTAGCCGCTTGAAATGCAGTCAGTCTGTGATGAGCTCCCCCGAGGCAGATGCTTCTGGGGAGCTTTTTCTATAGTTAGTGTGCTCTAGCAATGATGATCATCGTCTCGGAGTCTTGTTCGAGGGGGGAGCGATCATAGTCACCGTAGGCTTCGACGACCGTGTAGTTCGAACGATCCAGGAACTCTTGGACCTTTTCTTCTGACCGCAAGAAATATTTTCTACGAAGCGTGTAGCGTTGGGTGGATCCATCCGCGAAAAGCTCGTCGTAATGCCAGAGGATCTCCACCTGGTCTTGAGCGGGTCCTTCTATTCGCTGCGCGTAAACCTGGCATGGGTTTCCACTTTCGGGCTCAACAAAGGCGGTCAGAGGTTCGTCGGAGTCGACCCCTTTGAAGGAATCGACCGCGGGATTCGGAATCTCGAAGGCGAGAAACCCATCTGGTGCTAATTGTCCGCTGATGTTGCCAAAAGCAGCAATCAACCCGGGGTCGTCGAATGTAGACAGCGTGTTCATAGAGGCGATCGCTAGGTTGAATCTCATGTCGAATGCGAAAGTCTGGATATCGGCCTGCACGAGACAGGAGTTTTGTTGAAAGAAGGGGGCGAGGTTATTCTGTGCACGAGCGAGCATGTGGTGATCGATGTCGATTCCAATCACGTGGCGCTCCGCTTGGATGAGTGCCTGAACAACTCGACCTGGTCCACATCCAAGTTCAATAATGGGACCGCTGTTCTCAGCTGCAAGATGAAGCCATAAGGCGAGGTCTTGACCGAAGGCGCGATATTGAGCATCGAAATAGCGAGCAAAGGTTGCGTCACTCATATGAGGATGTGTTCTCCGATCTCTCCTTGACCCTGACGGAGGTGAGTCTTATACTCGTGCCGAGCCGGGGTGTAGCGCAGATGGAAGCGCGCCGCGTTTGGGACGCGGAGGTCGGCGGTTCAAGTCCGCCCACCCCGACTGTATGTCATCCCGACTGTATTTTACAACCCCTTAGCGATTGGAGGGAACGATGCGAGGAATTCGCGTCACGAAGGAATCGCGCAAGATAGATGTTGTTCTCTTTGCCGCGAGGTACACATCCAAGGGAGATCGGGTTAAGGTTGCGAAAGGTTATGTTCGCCGCGGAGCGATCTGGGGTGATATGAAACTGCTGCCCCGCAAGGATCTCGTCGAGCGATTGAAGTCCGGCGAACGAGTTGTGGTCGGGGAAAATGCGGAAATCCCGGGGAGCTTCCACACCGTCGCGAAAGTACGGTTGGCTGAAGGAAGCGGGGGTGAAAAACTCGTCGCAGATGGGGAGAATGGTAAGGGCGACGAGCTTGGAGTGCCTTTATATTAGACGGATCTGCGTCACTGATTAGATAATCGTCGGGCGAATCTAGGGGCTGAAATTGGTTGGCTTGACCTGCTCAGGGGCGAACGGTAGAATCACATCATACGCGGGCGTCGCCAAGTGGTAAGGCATCAGCCTTCCAAGCTGACATTCACGGGT
>CBDTTY010000168.1:0-4413 GCA_965363875.1 uncultured Anaerolineales bacterium | reverse complement strand
ATAAGCACTTCCTCCTGCCCGATATACTCAAACGAGTATTCCATCTTCGCGGCAAACAGGTGGGCACCAATGCGCAGCCCTCTTTCGGTAGCAAGTGTATGAAGGCTGATCCCCAATTCGCGCGAATAAAGACGTGTGTTTACAACTCCGACAAGCAAACCATCGATCTGCCCCATCAGGCAGAATTCATCGCGCACTCGGTGGCGGTACCAACCCAGCAATTCTGCATACACACGCGCGCCGACGATGTCGTAGAAATCACGCTCGACCTTCATCGTCGGTCTTACTGCTTCCAGGAGTATCGGCACATCTGCCCGACTCGCTTGCCGTATGACTAATTTGCCCCCCGTCGCCAGCGTAACTACCTTTGGCGGGTAAGGCGGTATATCCATCTCCGGCGGTCGAAGATAACCTTCAACTTCCATGTCCATAATCATTCCTCCCGAACGACTAAGATTGATGTGAATCGTATACTAATTAGTAGTTGCCTCTCCGGCTCACAATTATTACGAAAAACTGACTGAACTGTAGCATAAAAAATGATTTGCTCGAAACACATTCACCTATGAACAAAGTTGCCGCAATCCAAAGGTCAATGCGGTGAGTACAGCTATACCCACTGAACTTAGCGTGCCGACGAGAAAGTATTCCGCAAATTCGCGCTTCTTAAACTGCGGGTAGCGCACCGCAGCCTTCGCCGCAACGACGAATCCGACGGCAGCAAAACCCCCAACCGAGACGAGCACAAATGTGATGAGGCGCTCAAGAATGCCGATGACCTCACCTGCGCCAATCAGCGGATGGATCTCCTCCTCAACCTGCTCTGGTCGAACAAGCCCCAACACGCTCACGGTGAAAAGCGTTGCCCAGTTCCAGAGCATGACCACTGCAAAAGCGGAACCCAGGATCTCCGGTGCAGTAATTATTCCCGATAGTTGCGACTTGGACACAAGACCGTCAGGGAGAAATCGGAGGATCAAGGGCATGATCCCTGCGAAGAGGAAAGGAAACAAATGGACAACCGGTCGTCCATATGCAAAGCCCCCTTGAATATCACGCTTGATAAGGTGGCGAAAGAGGTACGCGCAACCTTCCCCAAGAGCGAAGGCGACGGCATAATAAATGAGTGCCCGTCGGGATCCAAGCTGGCTTGAGAACGTAAAAGCACCAACCCAAATAACCGCCCGAAGTAGGGTACGGTACCAGCGCCATTTACCCTCAAAAGCGATGAGCGCTCGTTTGCGGGTCTGGAAGCCATATTCGGTCAAGATAAGCGAGAACAGGCTGATTAGATAGAGATCAAGCACTTGTTACCTCTTCACCAAATGTATTCCTATTTACAATCAGGACAAGTGTCAAAAGCCATGTTGCCGTCGCCTTTCTGACATACGCCACGCCCGCCGCACGCAGATGCTGACTCACCGCTGGTTGGCTGACCTCGAGCAGCCGAGCGATCTCCACACCTTCCAAGCCCGACATGGAGAGGTCGACGATCTGCCTCTGCCTTTCGGTCCAACTTCGACGCATACCGCTGTAGAGCAGGCTGTAAATCTCAAAACCGGGATGAGCCTCGCCGCACTCCACTTCGATCTGTGTGGAACGTTCCTTTGCCCTCTCGATCGCTGCCCGTGCACGCTGAAAACAGGGACCATCCATGCCGATGGCCTGCTCCCGCAGCGGGGTGACCAATCCGCCTACCCCGATCCCGAAACGCAGATCGACCGGATGCACCGCCACACGGAGCGAAGCGAGAATTCGGTCGAGATCTTCGGACGTCCGCAGCAATCCCTGGAATTCATCGCCAATCGTTAGCAAGAACTCCGACGCGATCTGGTTCGCGTACTGCCGGTTGACATCAGCGAGCCCGGCGTTGAGCTGTCGCTGCAACCCCGCTCGGTCATCGACATCCCTTGAACCAATAATATCTCCAATTACTGCGAAGTAGTGCTTTTCACGCATCTGAACTTAAGCTCCTGGCATTTATCATACCACAATTAATGTTTATCGCTTAATATTCTCTTTATTAAGTTTGCTAACTTAATTGTTGGAGGAGTTCCCTGCAATGGCAAGTCCAATATTGGGTTAACCATCACTTTGACCCTGAGTCATACCCTGAGCAGGTGCTTGTCCTCGTGCCCCTTCCTGTGGACATAAACCTTGAACCGGTTGCTTCCGCTTAAGCAGTTGGATTCTTGCTAAATATTGAAAGTATGAAACTCACTTTGTATGATTATAATCATGTCCAGCCAAGATGTTCCTTCGGAGAATAACTGTTAAAATACAAAGTGCAACAGATCAAGTGAATAGATTTTAAGACTATGGAGACGCCGATGAAATCGAATGTGACCCTTGCCGAAATGGAAGCAGCCCACAATTTACTCGCAGAATTTTCCTACGAGAAACGACCCGTAGAACGCGGTTACGCTAATCGCACCCTATATATAAACCTCTCTGAGAACACGATCTCCGAGAAGCCCGTCACCGCTGAAATGAAGCAGCTCTTCACAGGTGGGCGCGGTTTCGCCTTGTGGAGACTGTGGAACGCGGTCGACGGTGACACGCGATGGGATGATCCGCAGAATGAGTTGGTTATCGCCGGAGGGCCGATCGGCGGAACCACATCCTACCCTGGTCTAGGGAAATCCACAGTTGTAACCATCTCGCCGCTCACCCACTCCATTATCGACAGCAACGCTGGCGGTTATTTTGGACCCTACCTGAAATTCGCCGGATGGGATGCACTTGAGATTCAGGGGAAAGCCGAGCGAGATGTCATCATCATGATCAATGGCGATGACGGTAGGGTGACGATCGAGGAAGCCCCCCTGGAGGATCTCGATACCCACAAGTTAGCCGAGCAGTTGACGGAGATGTACGCGGAGGATGAGCGTGATAAGCGCAGCATCTCCGTGGTTTCGGCTGGACAGGCGGCAGACCATGTCCTCTATTCGAGCCTGAATTTCAGTTGGTATGACACTCGCCGTGGCGCCGCCAGGGTCAAACAGGCTGGACGCGGCGGCACCGGTCGTGTTTTTCGTGACAAGCGTCTGAAGGCAATCGTGGTTCGTTTCAGCAACTTGAAGGGTGATAGCAACAACCCGGCCGATTATGCTACGGTTCGGAAGGCGGGCCGGCGGATCAACAAGGAAATCTCCGAACTCGATGACTCGCAAAACCAAATGCGCAAGATCGGCACGCCGTTTCTTGTGGAAATCATGGACCACTTCGACCTGCTCCCCGTACACAACTACCAATTCGGAGCGCATCCAGAAGCCAACAAGATTGATTCGACGGTCTGGAAGAATGCCTTCACCCAGGGTTTGCCGGATGGATGCTGGGTTGGGTGCACGCTTGCCTGCTCCCACGCTGTCGACCATTTCCATCTTCGCACGGGTCCGTACTCGGGAGACTCCGTCATGGTGGACGGACCCGAGTATGAAACCGTCGCCGGCCTGGGGTCTAACATCGGGGTGTTCGATCCACTGGCGATCATCGAAATGAACTTCTACTGCGACACTTATGGTATCGACACGATCAGCGCAGCAAATTCCATTGCCTTCGCCATGGAGTGCTATCAGGAGGGGATCCTGACCAGCGAACGCACGGGAGGGCTTGAGCTTACCTGGGGCAACGCCGAAGCTGCGCTTGAGATTATCCACCAGATGGCGCGCGGTGAGGGCTTTGGCGCCACGATCGGGCAAGGCGTGCGTTTCATGAAGCAGCACTTCATCGAGAAATTCGGCGCTGACCCTGATTTCTTACAGGACATCGGGATGGAGAGCAAAGGTCTCGAATTCTCCGAGTACGTCACAAAGGAGTCCCTAGCCCAACAGGGCGGCTACTCAATGGCGCTCAAGGGCGCACAGCATGACGAAGCCTGGCTCATCTTCATGGACCAGGTGAATAATCAGCTCCCGACCTTCGAAGATAAAGCCGAAGCTTTGCACTACTTCCCCATGTGGCGCACATGGTTCAGCTTACATGGCCTATGCAAACTCCCATGGAATGACATCCTTCCCGCGGATAATGATAAAACCGACGAACCCGCGAAGGTCCCGGAGCACGTGGAGAACTACACCTGGCTTTACGAGGGAATCACAGGTAACCCCATAACCCCGCAGGGTCTGGTCTTGCAATCCGAGAGGGTATACAACTTCCAGCGGGTCTTCAACTTGAAGATGGGCTTTGGAACGCGCGACCACGATTACCCTCCCTACCGCGCCATGGGTCCTGTGACCATTGAGGAATACGAATCACGCACGGATCGCTACGACAAACAATTGCAGGAGCAGGTTGGGATCGATCCGCAGGGTTTGACGACGACGGAGAAAATAGCGCACATCCGTAAATACAGAGAAGAACAATATGAGGAATTGGTCAACACTGTTTACAAACGCCGTGGGTGGAATGAGC
>CBDTTY010000167.1:0-4510 GCA_965363875.1 uncultured Anaerolineales bacterium | reverse complement strand
GACCGAGAAATCCCTATGGTGCTGCTCCTGGGAGTTCAATCTCTGGAAGCGAATAGTTTCCCATCCCCTTTAGGCCGTTTTCGCAGTATTACTCAAATCTTGGGAAGCAAGCGCTCAAGGAGCAGGTTGCAGCTCCGATTGAATCCATGCCAGCCAGGAACGGACATCTCCGCTCGGCTCCTGAGGTGCAATCGCCAGGATCGTTATGGGAAGAGGATAGCGACCATCACTGATGGTTGCCGTTCCGGGGAGGATCCCCTCGACACGGATAGGGCGAACCTTTTCATCAACGGCTGAATAGGGTAGGAAACCAACTGCCCCTTCATTTTCATCAACAAGTTGCAGGACAGCAGCCGGCGAAGGACCAAGCAGGGCGTTGTTTGTAAAGCGTTGCCCGTTCATCACGGTCGACTGGAATGCGTCTCGGATTTCATCGCCAGGGAGCGGGATTACCGGTTGGATCGGAAGATCGGTGTCTGCAAGGGAATCCCAGTTGTTCATTCGACCGGTGAAAATCGCAGCCAGTTCGTCAATACTCAGGTCGCGCACGCGAAGATCGGGATGTACAACCACCACAATTCCATCTTCACTTAAGGGTGTAACGAACCACCCTGTCGGCGGCGTAAATCCCCCGATAAGGACATCACCGTTTCCATCTTCCAGAGATGCGAGAGCTGCTTCTTGCGGTTGGTTCCCCAGTGAGATAAACGTATCCGGGTTGACCTGAAGGTATCCATCGAACCAGGTTTTCACGAGATTTGCATAGGCGGGTGTGCTGATTACCTGCTGCACCACAGGCGTTGGGGCAGGTGTTGCCGCCGGAGCGCACGCGCCCAGGTAACTCGCTGCGATCGCGAGCAGGATGAGATTAACCCTTAAACGCATAGACGATCAAACCTCCCAATCCAACGATAGTACAGTAGATAGCGAAGACATTAAGCGGGTGGCGCCGAAGGTAGGAAAGAAGCCAATGGATAGAGGCCAGGCCCACGAGCGCCGAAGTAGTAAAACCGATGAATAGATTGGATAGCTGCGACCCCGGGTCAGGGATGGCTGTCAGATCCAACAGAGCGATAAAACCCGCGCCGAGCATAGCTGGGATCGATAAGAGGAAAGAGAAACGAGCGGCATCTTCCCGTTTCAGAGAGCGTAGTAAACCGCCGGCGATTGTGGATCCGGAGCGTGAAATCCCCGGGAAAAGCGCCAGGGTCTGCGCAAGGCCGATCCACAGGGAATCTACCCAGTTCAAGTCCTTCATGGGTTTGTCGGCGCGGTGGAGGCGTTCGCTGACGAAGAGGATGGCTGCTGTAACCAAGAGAAAGAGTGAGACTGCGAGCGGACTGTTGAATGTCTTCTCGACGACTGGTTTGAGCAAAAGCCCCAACGCTGCAGCTGGGATGCTGCCTAAGAGGATCAGCCACGCCAGGCGGGCATCGGGTTCATCGAACGGACGACGCTGAAGAATTCCGCGCAGGGCAGCACTGAACATCCTCAGGAGTTCCCGCCGGAAGTAGAGGATGACAGCTAAAGTAGTCCCCCACTGAATCAGGACGTCGAAAATGAATGCAGTTGCGGGGTCGAACTGCCAGTTGAGAAGCCAGGGCACGAGCACCAGGTGCCCACTGGAAGAGATGGGGAGGAACTCGGTCACTCCCTGCACGATCCCGAGAATTAAGGCTTGAAAAGGTGTCATCGATCACTCCACGTCTTGTCGGTGTTTGTTGAAATGAGCCCGGAATTCAGCCGAAAAATTCTCCAGATTACCAGCGATAATGGAATTCCGGAGATCGGCGGCGAGTGAGGTGAGCATATAGATGTTGTGGATGGACAATAGCGTGGCGGCGAGCATCTCCCCTGCGGCGCATAGATGGCGGATATATGCCCGGGTGAAGGTCGTGCAGGTGTAGCAGGAGCATTCGGGGTCCAGCGGTCGTTCATCGTCAGCATACTGCGCTTTGCGCATGTTCATCCGTCCGCGCCGGGTCAGCGCGCTGTGGTTGCGTGCCATCCGTGTGGGCAGGACACAGTCGAATAGGTCCACCCCGCGCTGAACAGCTTCCACCAGGTCCTCCGGGCTGCCGACGCCCATCAGGTACCTCGGACGATCTGCAGGCAGCACATCATCGACGACCTCAAGCATCACTTGCATCTCCGCTTTTGTTTCGCCGACAGAAAGACCCCCGATGGCGATACCCGGGAAGTCGAGACTGGCGATGAATTGAGCGGACTGTTCGCGTAAATCGGAGAACACACCGCCCTGCAAGATTCCGAAAAGAGCTTGATCGTCTCGCTTCTTCGCGGCCAGGCAGCGTTCAGCCCAGGCGTGGGTCCGGGCGAGGGCAGCCTCATTCTCGCCGCGATCGTATGGGGCAGGGCATTCATCGAAGGCCATAATGATGTCCGCGCCGAGTTGTTCCTGGACGGCGATGACGCTCTCCGGTGTGAAGCGAAGGGTTGTTCCATCGAGATGGGATTTAAACGTAACCCCATCTGCATCGATCTCGCGTTGGTCGGCTAGCGAAAAGACTTGAAAGCCGCCGGAATCGGTGAGGATAGGCTTCTGCCAGCCCATGAATGCGTGCAGCCCCCCAAGCGAGGCGATCCTCTCTGCACCAGGGCGCAGGAAAAGATGGTAGGTATTGGCGAGGACGAGCGTAGCACCTGCTGCCTCGATTTGGCGCGGTGTCAATGCTTTGACCGTCGCCTGGGTACCCACCGGCGCGAAGACGGGCGTGAGCAGCTCGCCGTGCGGAGTTTGTAGGGTTCCCGCTCGTCCGCGGCCATCCTGTGCAGTCAGGTGAAAGCTGAAATCATCCATCACAACGGATTCCACGCTGACGGGTCATAGCGAGGATGATGTCAGCGGTCTTCAGGAAGCGTTCCATTCGGAGTCTCATAGCGTTCGATTATACCCATGCCATCGATAAGTTGTCATCTCTGATTGCCGCCTTTATACTCAGCGCCATGAACTCTAAAGACAACTATTCCACCTGGGTCGATGTCGATCTCGGAGCGATCGAGGAGAATGTCCACTACTTTTTGCAAAGCACCGGCAGGAAATTCATGGCGGTTGTTAAGGCTGAAGCCTATGGGCATGGGGCGATACAGATCGCAAAAACGGCGTGCAATGCGGGAGCGAGTTGGTTAGGCGTCGCCCGTGCGGGGGAAGCGCTTGAGTTACGAGCGGCAGGCATCGACGAGCCGATATTTCTCCTGGGCTGGACTCCACCGGCGCGGATGGAAGCATTAATTGAAGCTAATGTCTCGTTGACTTTTTGGAATGAAGCGCAGCTTGCCGATATTTCGCAAGCTGCAGAGAAGGTCGATGGTCGGGCGAACGTCCATCTGAAAATTGACACAGGGATGAGCCGTGTGGGTGCAAAGCCGGAGGATGCATCATCCCTGGCTCAGGAGGCAGGGCGCATACCATCCGTGCATCTCGAAGGTGTATTCACCCATTTTGCGAAGGCGGATGAGTCGGATCCGGCCAGTACAGATTCACAACTGCGGATATTTCGAGAAATTGTGTCAAGTTGGGAATCATCGGGTCTTCGCCCTCCGTTGGTGCACTGTGCGAACTCGGCCGCTGCGCTGCGCAGACCGGAGGCGTGGTACGACCTCGTGCGGGTGGGAATCGCGATGTACGGGCTGCACCCCTCCAGCGTCTGTAAACTGCCGGGTGTCGTGCGGCCGGCACTCACGTGGAAATCCCGTCTCTCACAGGTCAAGGTGCTCCCGCCCGGGCGGGGGATCAGTTATGGGCACATTTACACAACGTCGTCTGAGGAGCGGATCGGGACAGTCCCGGTCGGTTATGCGGACGGTTTCCGGCGCGTCGAGGGGAATGAGATTCTTGTGGGAGGAAAGCGGGTTCCGGTCGTCGGCCGGGTGACGATGGATCAGATTATGGTCCAACTCGATTCTCTCCCGGACGCACAGCCAGGGGATGAGGTTGTGATCATCGGCTCACAAGAGGCGGAGCGGATCAGCGCAGAGGATGTGGCCGATCGCTGGGGGACGATAAATTACGAGGTCACAAGCGGGATTCTGAAACGCGTTCCCCGTCTTTATAGGTAATCACTAGTGCACTGGGAGTGCTTCACCGATTGGTCTTTATGCGAAGAGGCCGACATCCCGTCGGCCTCTTATTTATTAAGGTATTCAACCGCGTCAATTTACCCGCCGAGATAAGCTTTCTTCACCTCCGGGTTCTCCAGCAGATCGCTGGATTTCCCTTCCAATACAATGGATCCGCTTTCCAGCACGTAGCCGCGTTGAGAAAATTTAAGCGCCATACGGGCGTTCTGTTCAACGAGGAGGATGGTTGTGCCTTCCTTGTTGATTTCCCTCAGCGCATCGAAGACGTCCTTCATGAGCAGCGGTGCGAGACCCATGGATGGCTCGTCGAGCAGCATCATTCGCCGAGCGCTCATAAGTGCTCGACCGACGGCCAGCATTTGCTGTTCCCCGCCGCTTAACGTACCGGCTTTCTGACTGATTCGTTCCTCCA
>CBDTTY010000166.1:0-4541 GCA_965363875.1 uncultured Anaerolineales bacterium | reverse complement strand
CAACTAAATACGGGGAGATAAGCAGGTGAAGATAGCGGGATAGCGAGGGAGATATCCAGAGTAAAACCTGTTCATTAAGCAATGGACGCAGGCATACGGTCTACATCCGAGTCGCTAGTGACAGCCTTCATAACATGTTGTATAATGGCGCCGCCCTGGCCCATCGAACATCGCAGCTCCATTGAAACTAACCATCACTAAAGCCCAGCCAGGGCTTTTTTTTGATCGCGGATTGACCCGCGGTTATCAGGACTTTTGAAAGGGAATGCCCGCGCACAGGCGCGGGCATTATGTTGTCTGGGACAGGAAGATGTTAGATGACGCCCAGTTCCTGGCCAACACTCTTGAAGGAAGCGAGCCCTCTGTCGAGATCCTCCCGGGAATGTGCTGCAGAGATCATCACCCGGATCCGGGCTTTACCGCGCGGGACAGTTGGAAAACCGAGGGCCATGGCAAAGATGCCCTCCTCGAATAGTCGCCGGCTGAAATCCTGAGCCAGGGCTGCCTCGCCCAACATGATGGGCGTGATGGGTGTTGTGCTTACGCCGGTGTCGAAGCCTATCTCCCGCATTTCGCGCTTGAAGTAGTCCGCGTTTTCCCAGAGTTTATCAACCAGTTCAGTGGACTCTTCGAGTAGATTCAGGGAGGCCAGGCACGCGGCCACATCCGGGATGGTCATTGCCGAAGAGAAAAGGAAAGGACGCCCGCGCTGCTTCAGCCAGTCCACGATTGTCTGGCTGCCGGCGATAACGCCGCCGACGACGCCGAAGGCCTTCGAAAGTGTGCCCATCTCGACGTCCACTTTGCCATGCAGATCATAGTGATCGACGATGCCGCGCCCGCCTTTACCGAGAACGCCCTCTCCATGGGCGTCATCGACCATCAACAGCGCATCGAATTCTTGAGCTACCTCATATAATTTATCGAGCGGAGCGACGTCCCCATCCATGCTGAAAACGCCATCGGTGATGATCAATGAGCGACGGTAGCCAGCGTCTTTGCTTTTTTCTATTTGCACCCGCAGGTCATCAGCGTCACAGTGAGCGTAACGTATGACTTTGGCACGAGAAAGCCTGCAGCCGTCGATAATGCTGGCATGGTTGAGCTCGTCTGAAAAAATCACATCTTCCTTGGAGACAAGAGCGGGGATCGCGGCCAGGTTGGCGTTGAAGCCGGACTGGAAGGTAATTGCCGCCTCTACACCCTTGAATGCCGCCAGGCGGCGTTCAAGCTCGAGATGGAGGGCCATCGTGCCGGCGATGGGACGCACGGCGCCCGGGCCAACCCCGAATTCGTCGATCGCCGCCTTGGCACTCTCGACAAGAAGAGGGTGGTTGGCGAGGCCGAGGTAGTTGTTCGAACAAAAGTTAAGCACTCTCTTATCATCCACAACAAGCCATGCGCCTTGAGGGGAACTCAAGGTGCGGATATTGGTTAAGAGACCGGATTTCTTCAAGTTCGAGAGCTCATCCACGATCCACTGGGTTTTTGGTTTTTCTGACATTGATCTCCTCGTGTTAATTAATCGCTGCTTCTTCCTTCGCGCAAGTGATGATCAGCGCTTCCTTGCGGGCGTGCGAGAGGCGCTTGATTTTTAATTCGCGGCGTTGTGCTGCGGACCGATCGGGTTGGCGCTCGGTATAAACGAGTTGGAGAGGGCGCCGCGCGCGCGTGTAGCGTGCGCCTCGACCTGCGCTGTGTTCCTTAAGGCGCCGGATGGGATTCGTCGACCAGCCCGTGTAGAAAGAGCCGTCCGCGCATTCGATGATGTAACAGAAATACTCGGGCACGGGGGCATTATACGACTCTCTAGACAAGTGACCAAATCCGCGGGTAGCCCTTCGACGGGGTTGTTTGTAAGACCGAAGTTGACAGGTTGATTTCGCGATTGCCACCGAGCAATCACTGCGTTTGAGATGGCGGCGATGAGCGGCGAGATGTAATGATTAAAGCTTGGGCGCTTACTTTCCCTCGCCCGGTTTCTTTCGGCGGAAGCCAAGTAAATTTGTAAGAATCCCGGGGGATTTAATTCTCTCCGCCGGGCGCAGTTCCTCGCTTCCCCAATCGCTCTGTTCACGCGCTCGAATCCAGGATCGACGGGCTTGATCGGCCTCATTTAGATAGTCAGATATGTCCTGTCCATCTTCTTCCGCCAGCACCTGGCGCAGGTCTTGGAGTTCTGCGATGAATTGGTCGAGTTTATCGAGGGTTGTCTGTCGATTCAAAATCAAACGTTTCTCAAGGACTTTAAGCGGAATATTACTGCATAAGCTCGTCGCCTGCGCGAAGTTGCGGCCGGCTACGCGTTGGAGTTCTTTCCAGGATACGGAGTGGGCGGCTGTTTGTAGAAGTGCAGTGCTTAGCAAGGCCGGGAGCTCCTCTGTGGACACCATGGCGGCATCGTGCTCGTGCAAATCGATGAAGAAAGGAGCGGCTTTGATGATTGCTGCCAGGTTAATCCCCACTGCAATTGCGCTTTCGGAGGCGTTGGGCGGCGCGATGATGGCGAGCAATCCATCCGCGTAGAGATCCGCGTGCGGCTCATCAGCAGGCGCATCCCCACCGGCAAGGCTCGAAGGGCCGACGATGGGCGTTGCGCCGATATACGATCTCCCCTCAGGGAGGTATTCCTCTGCCCACTTAAAGAAGGGCACTTTAATTTGCGCTGTGTCCAGGATGACGGCGCCCTCTTTAATTTTTTCCCCGAGATGTTCAAGGTAAACTTCAACTTCGTCTATAGGAAGGGAGAAGATTACGAGGTCTGCGCTCGTGATCGATTTTCGAGGATGTGACACAAGACGATCGACGGCGCCTACCTTTTCGGCGCGCTTGGAAAGATGCCGATCGGGATCATACCCGACCAGATCGACATCGCCCTCAGCGTCATTGAGCGCCATGCCGATCGAAGCGCCAACCTGATCCAACCCGATGAGCAGTATTTCGTATGCCATTTTGATACCTCAATTCATCCCGTCGGCAGTTTGCAGCCGTTCTAGAAGTTCCTGTACATCCTTCCCGATAGAGGGTAGTGCATGCTCTTGGTGATAACGAATAAGGGTGACCAGAGTTTCAGAGCCGCCCTCCTGTTGAACTAATGCAGCCCCCCACTCAGGGTGCTGAAGCGCAACGACGAACGGTTTTCGCCAGCCACGCGGTTCACCCTGGCCCCACTTTAATACCTGGCTGGGGAGTATTCGGTTCGTAAGTACGACGAGGGCTTTCTGCCACGGGCGGAGAGGAGCTAGGGATTTTCCAACGTCATGGAGCAGGGCCGCCCTCAGGAGGTCCTCATCCTCCTCCCCCTGGTCAACCAGCGTCTGAAACACCCGTACACTGTGAGATTGATCTGGGTCACTCATCCGGAAAAAGAGCACGGCCATAGAAGGATCGAGTATCTCATAAACGAATCTTCTAGGTTCTCGTTTTCGTTTGGCTGTGAGCAGGTGCAGGAATTGACCCGCTCGATAGGACATTCCCATGGTCTAGAGGACAAGCAGTCTCATCATGCTCATTGCCGGCTTCATTACAATGAGACCGAGGATGTCAAAACTACCAAAGCTTCCAAGGATGATTAAACCCATCAGGATATACATACCATAGGGGCGTATCTGGCGCAGGAAATCCTGCCCGCGCGGCGGGAGGAAGAAATCGAGGATTTTCTCACCATCGAGCGGGAAAATCGGAAGGAGGTTGAAGAAAAGCAGGATTAGGTTGATCCAGATGAATGCACCAAAGAATTGGGAGAGGAAGGATGATGATGTAACCGAGATCAGCCCGGCCCGAACCGGGATCGTGGCGACAATGGCGAGCAAGAGATTTGAGAATGGGCCCGCGGCGGCGACGATCATGAGACCGGCTGGATGTCTGCGCTGAATGGCGTAGGGATTGATTTGTACTGGACGAGCCCAACCGAAGCCGGCGATTACAAGCATCAACGAACCTATCGGGTCGAGATGAACGAGGGGATTAAGGGTAAGGCGACCTTGCAGACGGGGCGTGTCATCACCGAGTTGATCGGCGGCCAGGGCATGTGAAAACTCATGCACCGTGAAGGCAATCACCAGTGTTAAAACACGTGAAATTAGTGTAGTAAGCGATAAGCCCAGCATAACGGGCGGATTATACCATTTAGGCGGGTGTTATAATCCGGCTCCCTGGGGGATAATCCGTGTGTGCATTCAGCGACTTGTCATTCCGATGACGAGTGCGCAATAGACTTCATGGGTGGACAGCCGCAACTATCTTGATTGGGCCCTAAGGATCACGGTTCAGCGAGTCATTATGCTCCCAGATATCCAATTGGACGATGTAATCCGCCTGCGTAAGCCACATCCATGCGGCAGCACGGATTGGGTTGTGGTGCGTATCGGTGCGGATATCGGTCTGAAGTGTCTGGGCTGCGATCGTAAGATTCTGCTCCCGCGGCGAGAGGTGGCGCGTAGAATGAAAAAGCGCCTCCCCAAAGATGAGGAGAACGCATAGTTGCGAGTGGGAGTATTGACATGCCGGGCGGCGGTTTACCTGCCCATTGCCGTGACCGG
>CBDTTY010000165.1:0-4553 GCA_965363875.1 uncultured Anaerolineales bacterium | reverse complement strand
CCGATCGCGTATCCGGTTTCTGCGCGCACAAACGCCGCAGGAGCGATCCGGATCATCTCCCCCACCGTCTCTGCCACCAAATGTTCATCGACGTGATTCTTCCCGCTGGCGATCACTAAGTAAGCACGCCCCGAAACCTCGCCCTGGAAGATTAATGACTTCGCAATCTGACCAACCTCACAACCAACCGCGGTCGCCGCGTCTTTTGCTGTTCTTGTGCTCATCGGCAGCTCAAGCACATCCAAGGAGACTCCGTGTGCGTCGAGTGCTTCCTGAACCTTCTGAGCGGTTTCGCTTATTTGTCCATCCACCGTGGTTATTGCCTCTTTACGAAGTTCGGGCCGATCTGCGAGTATTTGGCATGATCCAAGGCCGACAATCGGCTAAGCCAGGCCAAATAGGATCAGGAAAAAGCTTCGCTTCTTTTCGTGATTTTCTCCTGGAGCCAAAAAGCTCCCAGCGCGCCTATCGGTCCTCTTCCTGGCATTTTCCCATAATTCCCAGTTAACCCGCAACCCCGCCGGGTGAGCAGCGGGGTTGGGCTAAAACGACCGGGAGGAGCCGCGATCATTCGCTAATGCGAACCGCTTCCTGAATATTCCCTGTTGGTTGGGGAGGTCGCCCTGAAAGTATTTGGGCAGCAATCGCCAAACTTGATGTCATCCCAAGGCCGGCAGCCATAGCCGCCATGGCGTAGAGAACGATCATGATCGGGGAAATAAGTACGAAGGTGAGTGGTGAACCAATCTCCTCTCCCAGCCCAGGAGCAATCAGCGCTGTCATGATTGAGATTGGAGCGAATAGCAGGTAACCAACGTTAACTAATCCGACGCTTAATCTCGTCTTGAAAATATTTCGAATGCCGAAATACAGCAACCCGCTGAGTATTCCCGCAATTAAGAGTCCCAACACCTCAGCGATGAGGTTCAAGCCCGACGGCAGATAGCCGAAATGTAAGGCCATGAATCCCATGCCGACCGCTGGCCAAGCCAAACCAATTAAGACCAGACTTAATTTTCGATTCTTATCCATGATTTCCTCCCGGCGCTAGACAGCTCCATAAGCGCCCAACGGTCCTGTTGGATCTATTCTGTCATAATTCCTAGCGCATGGGGTAGGTTTGTAAGGTCACTGCAAGTTTGTATATAAGGCATCATATTTACGTGTGTTTGATGCCCTACATGCTATAATCCCAAACCTACAAAGACATCATCGCTCGGAGGCGTTGCATGTTTGGCTCGGAAAAGCTGAAGTCGATTAAGCTTGCTTTTAAAAATTGGGAGAAGACCACTCTCTACCAGAGTCTAAGCAGTTTTCCGGAGAGGCGAGATCGCTTCATTACCACCTCCTCAGAAGAGATTAACCGCCTGTATACCCCTCTCGACATCGCTGAAATGGATTACCTTTCAGACCTTGGTCTTCCGGGCGAGTACCCATACACTCGCGGCGTTCACCCTACACTCCATCGCGGACGTATGTGGACGATGCGGATGTTTTCTGGTTTCGGAACGGCCCAGGAGACGAATCAACGCTTTAAATACTTGCTCGACCAGGGTCAAACAGGTCTCTCTGTCGCCTTCGACCTCCCTACACTCATGGGCTACGACACTGATGATCCTGAGGCAGCAGGTGAGTTTGGGAAATGCGGCGTCGCCATCTCATCTTTGAAAGATATGGAAATCCTGCTGGATGATATTCCCCTCGATGTCGTTTCCACAAGCATGACGATCAATTCCCCCGCTGCGGTTATTTGGGCAATGTACATCGCGGCCGCGGAGAAGCGGGGAGTGCGACCGGATCAGCTGCGCGGAACGACACAGAACGACATCTTGAAAGAATATATTGCCCAGAAGGAATACATTTTCCCACCCGATCCGTCCATGCGACTGGTCATCGATACGATCGAATACGGAACCGAGAACCTTCCCCTCTGGAACACGATCTCCATCTCTGGATACCACATCCGCGAAGCCGGCTCGACTGCGGCGCAGGAATTAGCATTCACGCTCATAGACGGATTAGAGTATGTCCGTTGGAGTGTGGAGCGTGGGCTAGACATTGACAGCTTCGCCCCTCGGCTTTCTTTCTTCTTCAACGCCCACAATGATTTCTTCGAGGAGATCGGGAAATACCGCGCCGCGCGGCGTATATGGGCACATGAGATGCGGCATACCTTCGGCGCGCAAAACCCGCGCTCCTGGCTCCTGCGATTTCACACGCAAACTGCCGGCGCCAGCCTGACTGCTCAACAACCGGAGATCAATATCGTCCGCGTTGCTGTCCAAGCCCTCGCCGCAGTTCTCGGCGGAACCCAGTCTCTGCATACCAACTCAATGGATGAAGCTCTTGCGCTGCCGTCCGAACACGCTGTTACGATCGCGCTACGCACACAGCAAATCATCGCCGAGGAATCCGGTGTGGCCAACACAATCGACCCTCTGGGGGGCTCATTTTATCTCGAGCAGATGACCAATCGCCTGGAGACTCAGGCACGGGAGTATTTCCGTAAAATCGATGATCTCGGTGGGGTTTTGCCCGCTATCGAATTGGGGTTCTTCCAGCGCGAGATCCAGGAGGCAGCTTACCGTTATCAGCGGGAGATCGACACCGATGAACGACACATCATCGGGGTAAATGCCTACAAGGACCAGGAGCCCATTTCCATCCCATTACTCGAGATGGATCCTGAAGGCCATCGGCGGCAGGTCTCTCGCCTCGAAGAACTGCGGCGAACGCGCGATAACGGTGCCGTCGGCCAAGCTCTCGACAACCTGCGAATCGCGTGCCAGGGAACAGAAAACACGATGCCGTACATCCTCAATGCTGTGCGAACTTACGCGACGCTGGGTGAGATTATCGACGTTATGCGCGAGGTCTTTGGAACGTTTCAGGAACCCTCCTGGCTGTAACATAGGGTGACCGATAGATTCACAAAGCCCCGATCGACGATCGGGGCTTTTCTTTTGTGAACATCCAGGCTGAAGATAATTAAGTGGGCTACTTCATAAGAACTCGGATGTCTGAAATTTTTCCAGTCTTTGGAGCCCCTGCAAAACGGTCCGAGCTCTCAAGCCCTTTCTTGCCCTTACAGAAATCTACCATCTATCAACTTTTTCATCGCCAATGATAGATTGCGATCAGGAACTTCCAAAGTACTGGACTGCGATCTCTAATAATTTTCCTGTCTGGAAAACGAACTTCGCCCTTACAGATGGGTTTAAGGTCCCCAGAAAAGTGTCAATATCCGACTCAAGGTCTACCATCGGAGCTTGCGTGCAGTGCTGCAACCAGGCGATCGCATTCCCTCGATAAGGATCCGGTAGAGCCTTGATTCGATTAACAAGCGCCGATCCACCATAGGTATCTCTAATCATGACGGGCATCCCTCCAAGGTATTCCCTCTTTGTAGGCAACTACTCTCCATTAGCCCTTAATGCAAGGTTCGGACCAGCAGCGGATTAAGTGACGCGCCTAACTGCAAGCGAAGCATCCGACTGGAAAATTTGCTATGATCAGGATATGACTTCATTCGAAGCGGTTTATCGACAACTCCATCGTTCGTGTTCACTGAGGGAACGCGCCGAGCAAGCCCGGGAGCATGAACGGGCTTGTGATCTCTGCGCTCGATATTGCCGTGTTGATCGTTCGGAGAGACTTGGAGGCTGCCGCACCGGGTTGAAGGCGCGTGTGGCTTCTTATGGCCCCCACCACGGTGAAGAAAATCCCCTGCGCGGTCGACGAGGTTCGGGGACGATCTTCTTCTCCTGGTGCAACTTGCGCTGCCAGTATTGTCAGAATGCTGATATCAGCCAATCACCCGCTGGTAGAGAGGTAGAGAGCGATGAGTTAGCCGCCATCATGCTCGAGCTCCAGCGTAGGGGCTGCCACAATATTAATTTTGTCTCACCGTCCCACGTCATCGCCGAGATTCTGGAAGCACTCGTAATCGCAGTTGATTCTGGTTTGAAGATCCCGTTGGTATACAACACCGGCGGCTACGATTCGCCCGAGGCTCTTAAACTTCTCGATGGCGTGATCGATATTTATATGCCCGACATGAAATATGCGGATCGTCTCATCGCCCGGCGTCTTTCAAAAATCGGTAATTACCCGGCGATCAACCAATCCGCCGTGAGAGAGATGCATCGTCAGGTCGGCGATCTCGTGCTGGATGAGCGCGAGATCGCCCAACACGGATTGCTCGTACGCCATCTGATCCTGCCTGAGGATCTTGCGGGTACCGAAGAAATTGTCCGCTTCCTGGCGGAGGAGATCTCCCCCAATACGTACCTGAACCTCATGGACCAATACCGGCCAGCTTATCGAGCGGCGATGTACCCTCCACTGGATCGCCCTTTGACCCATAAGGAATATGACGACGCTATGCTCCTGGCGAAGCGTGCAGGGCTGAACCGCCTGGATGACCGGCAGCGCGGGATTTTTCTTTAGTGGGAAAAACTTTCTGATATGCAAATTACCGAGAAATAAAGACCGGCAGGGAGCAAACCCTGCCGATGGTGTTGTTAGGATTATCTTGGTTCTTGAAACTTAGG
>CBDTTY010000164.1:0-4591 GCA_965363875.1 uncultured Anaerolineales bacterium | reverse complement strand
TGGAAAGCCTAATCCGTCCCCGACTTATCGTTCGGGATTCGACATTGAACAGCAAGCCTGTCCCCGTGGAATGAAAGGAGAATAAAAGAAGAAACCAAAAAAATTCTTTACCACACTCTACAGCTGTGTGAATCCGCACATCGGTCCCGCACCTATCAGACCACACGCATCACAATCGATCACACATAGAAAAAAACACCCTTAGCACGGGTGAAAGGAGGCGAAACTTAGGGTCAGGAACACGAGAAATATATACCAACTTCCGCAACACAAATCTTTGTCACTAAGAACAGAGGAGAAAAAGAAATGAAGCACTTTCGTTATGTCCTGCCCGCGCTATTGATCGCCAGCTTCGTGCTTGGCGGCTGCGCACAACCAGCACCAGAGACTATCATCGAGACCGTTGAGGTCCCGGTCGAGGTCATCAAAGAGGTCGAGGTGCCGGCCGAGCCAACAGACAAGACTGTTGTTGAGTTCTGGACCACCGATAATGAGGAAGACCGCGTCGACCTATATGAAGCCATTGCTGCAGCATATATGGCTGACCACCCAGACATCGATCTTCGCATCGTCCCCATTGACGAAGGGAGCATCACCCAGCGCATCGCTACTGCCCAGGCTGCAAATCGCCTGCCGGACATCGTCCGCATGGGCATCGAGCGCGTAGCCGCCTTCGCCGCTGATGGCATTCTTGACGAGGATGCGGCAGTCGCAACCATCGCCAGCATTGGCGAGGACGACTTCCGCGCGGGACCGTTGGCTATGGTCGTCGACCCCGCAACCGGCAAGTACTCCGCAGTACCATTTGACGGTTGGATCCAGGCCATTTGGTACCGCGCCGACGTTTTCGAGGCTGCCGGCCTAGCCGCACCGACAAGCTGGGACACCATCAATGCCGCTTGCGAAACATTACCAGGCTCGGGCAATCTTCTGTACGCCCTGACGCTTGGCACTGATGCCGGACAGAACTACGGCCATCAGGTCTTCGAGCAGGTCGCGATGTCCAATGATGCTTGGCCTTTCGACGCAGACGGCAACGTCACGATGAACACACCCGAGATGATCGCGGCACTCAAGTTCTACACCGACTTGCAGAGCTGCGCGGTTCCCGGCCCGCAATACTGGCGCGGGGCACGCGAAGCGTATGAGCTCGATCAGTCCGGCATGCTGTTCTATAGCACCTACATCATGGACGATCTTGTCGACGGTTCCGGTCTCGCCGACGGCGGTAGTGTCGATATCACCATTGCCGACCTCGCCGGGAATACCGGCTTCGCTTCCGAGATGGCCGGGCCAAACGGCTCCGCTTCTTACGGCCAGTTGGTCACCCTGGGCATCATGCAGGGTGCTGACCCTGTGGCACAGGATGTGGTCAAGTTCTTCATGACCGGCGATAATTATCTCGACATTCTCGCCCTCGCTCCCTTCGGCAAGGTCCCAACGCTGAAGAGCGCAGTTGAGGGTTGGGGTGAACTCAGCGACTACTTCGTTAACTACTCTGAAGAGACACTGGCGCAGATCGCCGGCGGTTTCGATACGATGCAGCGCTGGCTTTTCCGCCCAGACTATGATGCCACGGAGAGAGCTGTGGTCGGTGACATTGAGGGACGCTTGTTGATCCCGACGGTCGTCAGCAATATCGCTCTCGAAGGAATAATGACACCAGAGACCGCAGCAGAATTCCTGCAAGAGCAGGTAGAGCTGCTATTGGCAGAACGAGCCGAATAACGTCTCTGTGCTCTCTGAACAGAGGGGGCCCGGCTCATCGCCGGGCTCCCTCACTTAGATTTAAAATAAAATCAAGCAGCGTCCTTAAGGGTATTAACCCTCGCGGATCTTTTCGCGGAAAGGAGCCCGATGACTGCCGCCACGCAACACAAGCAATCGTCTTTTGCGAAACGCTGGAAGTCACTCGAATCGCGCGAGGGCAGGCTTGCCTGGGGCCTTGTCCTCCCAACGGCACTTATCGTCTTCGGATTGATCATCTTTCCAGCAATCTTCAGTGTTTGGATCAGTTTCCATGACGTCGGCTTGCATAACCTGAACGATGTTTTCCATGCCCCATTTGTTGGCTTTGATAACTATTCCAAAGTATTTCAAGACTTTGCCTTCAAATTTCAAGGGATGCAAAGTTGGGGAGCAGCAGTTACCAGCATCGTTTACTCCTTCCTCGCCACGATACTGACCCTGGTCGTAGGGCTTATCGCCTCACTTCTCCTTAACCGTCCTTTCCGTGGAAGAGGACTAGCCCGGTCCATCTTCCTTTTCCCATACGTTGCGCCAATCGTAAGCGTGGCTTTTGTTTGGCGATGGATCTTGGACCCGCGCCCCTCGGGTGTGCTCAACGATGTCCTCATGCGCCTGGGCCTCATCGATTTGCCGGTAGCATTCCTGGCTACACGTGGGTTGGCCCTTGCCATCGTCATCTTCTTCGAGGCATGGCGCTATTTCCCCTTCGCCATGCTCATGATCCTTGCCCGTCTACAGGCGATCGACAGCACACTTTATGAGGCAGCCGACGTCGATGGCGCGAGCGCATGGCAGAAATTTCGCTTCGTAACAATTCCCGAACTCCGGTATGTTCTGGGTGCTCTCTTCTTGCTCCGCTTGATGTGGACTTTTAACAAGTTCGACGACATCTTCCTGCTCACTGGAGGAGGATTCGGAACCAAGGTTCTGCCCGTCTTGACGTACGAGTTCAGTTTCCGACTATTGGACTTCGGAAGAGGCGCCGCAACCGCGATGATCCTTTTGGTCATCCTGGTTGTCTTCATGGCGTTTTACGTCGGGATCGTTATGCGCAATGTTGATGATGAATAAGAGGTGCAACCATGACTGACGCACAGAAACAACAGACACGCTCTCAGGGCAAACCCCTCAGCATACTTGACCGGACTGCACGCTGGATCACCCTGCCGCGTTTCATCTTCGCAACCACACTATTCTTCTTTCTCACCAGCATCCTGTTTCCATTCTATTGGATGATCAGTTCATCTTTCAAAACCCGCGCTGAAATCAGCGGGCGCGAACCTGTCTACATCCCGAGCGAATGGCGCCTTGATGCCTATCAAGAACTGTTCGATCCCGAAAGCCCTATCGGCAGATTCGGTACGAACATCGTTAACAGTGTCAAAGTCGCCATCCCCACTGCGCTCATCGCCGTGATTCTTTCTACGCTTGGTGCATATGCTGTTGCCCGGCTGAAATTCCGAGGAAAGGACATCCTGCTCAACGCCATTCTCATGGTGTACCTCTTCCCTGGAGTCTTGTTAATCATCCCATTATTCGCCATGCTCGCTCAAATCGGCGCCAAAGTTGGATTCAATATTCAGGACAATCTCGCTGTCCTGGTTGTTACCTACCTGGCAACGACGCTGCCGGTAGCACTCTACATGCTCGCCAACTACTTCAGGACCATTCCGGCTGAGATAGAGCAGGCTGCTTTGATTGATGGTTGCAGCCGATTGGGGGTCATCTGGCGCATTACGCTGCCGCTGGCTGTTCCCGCGCTGGTCTCTGTGGCCATTTACACCTTCATGATCGCCTGGAACGAGTTTCTGTATGCACTCGTGTTTCTCAACAGCCGCGAGCTATTCACTATGCCCATCAAGATCAACACAATCTACAATGAGCCGCAGTCGATACCGCACGTCGTCATGGCTGCTTCTACCCTGATGACTCTCCCGGTCGTCTTTCTCTTCCTTGCGTTGGAGCGTTTCCTAACGGAAGGGCTTTCGGCCGGAAGCGTGAAAGGTTAATTTCAAAGTCACCACTATGTGCTGCGACGCCTGCAACGTTGTAGGAATCCTCGATTGTGGAGGAAGATGAGAGGCGCTGTCGCATTCAACTGCGCCTCTTTTTCAATGGAAGGCCGATGATGCTTGCATTGGCTTCAGCCCTGAACCTGGATTACGCGATATGCAGACTTCGATGGGGGCGTGCACAAAGGTTCAGGAGAACATTGCCCGGCGTTCAATTCCCAAATACAATCCGGAGTTCTGACGCAAGTGGAGACTGCACTGCAGTGGATTCCGGCCCTCGCCCATCAACTAAGATTCCCAATACGCAGATGGGGGACGGACTGGGTCGAGTGAATCAGCGCAGGCGGCTTTTCTTCACTGGATTTGAGCCAAGAAGAAGGATGTGTTAGGAGCTTAAGGGTCTATCCAGAGTTATATTCAAGGATCGATTTAAAAAAAGAACGTATCTTAATGTTAAACTCAGAGGAATATGAAGAACGGTCCCTTTATTCCAGCAACGGTTGAGAGACTCAAACGGCACCTCGCTTTGCTATATGGCGAATCAAACATCAGCGATATCTTCCCGCGTCTTGAACGAATTATTCAAAATCATCTGGCACAAACTCCATCGAATGCTGCCCATGCCGGTCCGCTAACCGAAGAGGACGCGGTTCTTATTACATACGGCGATCAAGTCCTGCGCAGCGACCAGCTGCCACTTCAAACGCTGAGTTCATTTCTTCAAACCCAAATAAAAGGGATCGTCAGTGGCGTACATATCCTGCCGTTCTTTCCCTATTCTTCCGACGATGGTTTCTCCGTAATCGACTACCGCCAGGTGGATCCGGTTA
>CBDTTY010000163.1:0-4599 GCA_965363875.1 uncultured Anaerolineales bacterium | reverse complement strand
ATCGCCGCTTGCGAGCATTGCCAGGAGACGGAGGACGACCTCAAGAAAGTGGCGGCAATGGTTGCGGGCTTGGTGCCTATTCTTCCATCACCAGCTTGGACCGAAGGGGTTTTAGAGCGACTAAAATCTCTGAATGAGCCGCCTGCAAAGCCGGGCGGAAGTGGAGTGGAAGGGGCTGGTGGAGGGACAGGTGGAGGAACAGGCGGAGGCGGTCTTGGATCAGCCTTCAAATCGCTGTTCTCGGGGGGAATGTGGGGCAAAGTCTTGCTGGCAGGGGCGATCGGAATCGCCGCAGGACTTGTAACCGTTGGTGTTGTTTTTGGAATGATGGATGTTACATTCACCTTGCCTGTCCCTAATCCTCTACCGGTACCGTATTCAACCGATGGAGAACCGACATCGTCGACTAGTACGCCATCCCCTGGCGAAGGTGCCGCCATCCCGGCTGACGATGGAATGTCAGCGGGCGTCGCATCACCGCCCCCCACGATTGAACCGACGCCAACCTTAGGGCCGGCAATCGCAATCGCACTAGGTAACAGCAATTGTCGTTTTGGACCTGACAATATTTACCATATTGTGGGCTTTCTCTTGAAAGATGAGCGCGCCCCGATCGATGGCCGCAACACAGAAACTACGTATTGGTACATTCAACGCCAGGATGGACCTGGTCACTGCTGGGTGGCGAGCTATCTCACCGACGAAGAGGGAGACATCGCCAGTGTTCCGATAGTTCAAGCGCCACCAACACCCACGCCAGTTGACACCGAGCCGCCGGTTGTTTCGATCTCCATTGAGCCGGTGGGAACCTGGCGACCGAATGAAGATGACATCGTGACTTTCTCGGCAACGGCGACGGATAATTTCGGAATTGGGAAGATCGAGATCTGGATCCAGGCGCCGGGGGAGAAGCTCCCCACGCTCGTCAGAACGTGTTCGCAATCAACCTGCAGTTATCCGGGTGGGCCATACATGCCGGGGACAGGCATGTATTTCGCTATCGCTGCTGATCTTGCAGGAAATGAGGGGACGAGCCCGGAAAACACATTACGCATTTATGCCGTGGTTAAGTAATCATACGTCGGATTTAGATGACATCCCGTCACAACCACTCTGAATTAGAAGCAGGCTGGAAAACAATTCAATTATCGGGGGCCAGACATCGAACTGGAGGTAAAAATGGGTAAACTTCATAATAACAGGATATTCCTCTTGCTCACGTTGGCCGCCTTGCTCCTCGGCGCCTGTAATATGCCGGATCTCACCACAAGGCCAACTCCAGTGCCCTCAGCCACGCCGGTAAGGGAGGAACCTACGGAGGTTACGGTTTCGCCGACAAAGGTTATGGATGATGAGCTAGATCCATCGCCAACTGCCGTGGCGAGCCTTGTCCCTTCGGCCACACCGGTGCCAACGGAGGAGCCGCCACAGGTCACGGCGAGTATGAATGCCAATTGCCGTCGCGGTCCAAGCAAGGGCGCGGACCAGTACGCGTATCTACTTTTGGGGGAGAGTGCCCTAGCCCAAGGTTGGAATGATAATCCAGCATATCCATGGTTCTTGATCGATGTGGACGACAAACCGGATCCTTGCTGGATTTCCGGCTCAACCCTGGAATATGCCTTTGATCCTGGCATCCTACCCTTCGTTGCGCCGCCGCTAGGCTCTATCGCTGGTGAGGTGTGGCACGATATTTGTGAGCACACCGGCGGTCAAGGGGGTGAGCCGCTTGTGCTCGGGCTGGGATGTGCGGAGGGGCTGGGTCCCAATGAAATGCGTGCTAACGGAGTTCACGATGGATTCGAGGATGGGTTCGCCGGTGTGACGATTCACCTGGGATCGGGCGCCTGCCCATCGACTGGCTTAGCGACGACGGTCACAGATGCCAACGGGCAGTACGCTTTCACCGGCTTGACGGCGGGCACCTACTGCGTGTCCTTCAACGCCCTCACCGATGGCAATGACAGCATCTTGATCCCGGGCGGTCTGACATCCCCAACCGTCGGAGGGACGCCCCGGGTAACGGTGACCCTGCTCATCAGCCAGAATATGACCGGCGTGGCTTTCGGCTGGATGTGGCAATTCGGGAACTGAGGATCACCTACCGCGGCAACGACCTGTCTCGAGGGGGTAACGTAATCGAGCCGACTATAAACTAATGCGGGGCTGTCCCAAAAGGGCAGCCCCGTTTTCCATACCCCCGAAATTAACAAAAGAGCAGTCTTACTGAGAAGAGAACGTATTTAGAGTCGTTCGAACCTCGCCGTGAAGTGCCGCAGCAGCTCCGGGGCGTAGGTGATCCGGCAACCTTTAATCGAGTCCTTGTGTTCTGCGATTCGCGTAAATGTCTCGATTACGAAATCCAGGTGCGCCTGGGTGTACATCCGGCGCGGTATTGCCATCCGGAGCAGTTCCATCAAGGGATAGTGCTTCTCGCCTGTCTCGGGGTCGGTGTAGGCGAAGGCGACCGAACCCAGTTCGACGCCGCGGATTCCGCCCTCCAGATAAACTTCAATCGAAAGCGCCTGGCCCGGAAACTCACCGCGGGGGATATGCGGCAGCAGACTGCCTGCATCGACGTAAACCGCATGACCACCGGGTGGCAGGACGACGGGGATCCCCGCATCATGCAGTCCCTCGACGAGGTATGCTGTCTGGCCCAGGCGGTATTCGAGGTATTGTTCGTCCAAACCTTCCCACAATCCGACGGCGATGGCGTCCAGGTCTCGCCCGGCAAGGCCACCATAGGTGGGAAAGCCCTCACGCAGGATGAGCTCGTTCTGCGCCCTTTGGAAGAGGTCATCGTCGTTCATCGCCAGGAATCCGCCGATGTTTACCAGGGCATCTTTCTTGGCGCTCATTGTTGCGCCATCTGCCAATGAGAATACCTCCTGCGCGATTTCGAGCGTCGATTTTTCGGCATACCCGCTCTCGCGGGTCTTAATGAAATAAGCGTTCTCCGCGTAGCGGCAGGCGTCGATGAAAAATGGAATTTTGTATTTGCGGTAGATTTCGCTTGTTCGGCGGATGTTCTCGAGCGACACGGGCTGCCCGCCGGTGGCGTTGTTCGTGATCGTGGTCATACCCAGGGGGATGTTCTCCGCTCCCGTTTCTTTGATGAACGCCTCCAATTTTTCGATGTCCATGTTCCCTTTAAAGGGATGGAGCGCTGCCGGGTCAGCAGCTTCATCGATCACCAGGTTGACGGGGCGCCCGCCGCGGGCGCGGATGTTGGCTTCGGTGGTGTCGAAATGTGTGTTCGAGGGGATGCTGAGGCCAGGTTTAATGAGCAAGGTACCGAGAATGTGCTCGGCGGCTCTGCCCTGATGGGTGGGGACGAAATGCTTGAAGCCGAAAATCTGGGACATCGCTTCTTTGAGCCGGAAGAAGGAGCGTGCTCCGGCGTAGGATTCGTCACCCTGCATCATCGCTCCCCACTGGCGGTCGCTCAGCGCACCGGTGCCGGAATCGGTGAGAAAATCGATGAAGATATCGTCAGAGCGAAGTCCGAAGATGTTGAAGCCTGCCGCTGCCAGGGCGGTTTCACGCTCTTTGCGGCTGATCCTGCGAATGGATTCGACGGTTTTAATCCGGAACGGTTCGGGTGGATAAGACCTCATTTATGCCTCCGTGCGTTGATTTTGATGGTGTTTTATTCGTCGACAATTCCCGGGTGCTGCTTATGCCGGCAACAGGTTCAACCGGAAATCTATCCCGCTGAATCACCAACCCGCTGATTGTACATGATATGTTCAGCGGGCGTCGGGAAACTGATTCGCTCTTTTTCTTGATGAGCGCATATACAGCGACTATACTTCAGTTCTTGCAGAGGAAAAAACCCGCAGCAGTCCATACTAATCTCGCATCCGGCGATGAGCATCGAGGGGGAAGATAGGAGCACCGTTGATACCTGAAGAATTTCAACTTGGCAATCTTGAAATCGTCACATTCGAATTGGGATTGGCGATGACGAACACCTACCTGCTTGGCGATTCAGACACGAAGAGCGCGATTGTGATCGACCCCGCCTGGGATGGTGAGCAAATCGCAGGCGCGGCGCGGGGTCGAGACTGGCAAATCAACGCGATCTGGCTCACTCACGCGCATTTCGATCATTTCGGCGGTGTGAGCGGCATCGAAAAATCCGTCGATACGCCAATCCCGGTAGCGCTCCATCCGTTGGACCTTCCACTCTGGCAGGTCAATGGCGGCGCAGGTTATTTTGGGATTACCGAATTCGACCCCGGTCCGGCGCCCACGATCGACCTCGAAACCGGAATGGAACTCACACTGGGGAAATATCGCTTTGAGGTCCGGCACACACCCGGTCATTCTCTCGGTCATGTGATTTTCGTATCCGAGGGGCTTGGGGCGGTCTTCTGCGGCGACCTCATCTTCTCTGGAAGTGTCGGGCGGACCGATTTACAGGGCGGGGATTGGAATACATTGCTGCAGAGCATCCGCGAGGAGATCCTTGTGCTTCCGGACGAGACTCGCTTGTTCACCGGCCACGGTCCGCCCACGACAGTTGGCAAGGAGCGTCGGAGCAATCCCTTCGTCACGGGGGAGATTCTTTAAGTGGATTTCTTCTAGATATTG
>CBDTTY010000162.1:0-4615 GCA_965363875.1 uncultured Anaerolineales bacterium | reverse complement strand
GCTCGATTGGACATCTACACACCGTGAAGCGCAGGTTGATCGTAAACGCGGATGATTATGGTCGCACTCCATCCGTCAGCCGGGGGATCTGCGATGCTCACCTAAACGGTCTCGTCACAACAACGACCGTTATGATCAACTTGCCCGGCGCCCTCGAAGACGTACGCAGGGGAATTGAATGTGCTCCCACTCTGGCTTATGGTGTCCACCTAAATCTCACCTGCGGCAAACCCCTAATACCGCCTGATCGAGTCCCCACACTTATCGACGCAAACGGGTGGTTTCACGGGAAAGATGTAATCTTCAGTAACCCGGAGATGTTAGACCTCACTGAAGTCAAGATAGAGTGCAAAGCACAGATCGAGCGCTTCCTTCAGACCGAGGCGGAACTTGACCATCTCGACAGTCATCACCATTTTGGCATAGCCAGTACTGAGATTTGGCTTCTATTAACCGAACTTGCGGTTGAATATGATTGCGGCGTCCGCACCCCATTTCCGAATGACATTCGCGAAGAAGATTTATTTGAGCTTTATCCTGCCGACATGATCGACTTCAGCAGAACGCAGGCAAAAGTACAACTGGAGACGCTCGCAATTCCACACCCAGATTACTTTTATGCCAGCTTCTTTGGACCTAACGCAGTCTTGGACCACTTAATCGAGCTCCTGGAAGAACTGCCCAACGGGGTGAGCGAGATGATGTGCCATCCTGGTTATTCCGATGAATCGCTCGAGCAGACAAGCGGCTACAACCGCATCCGCGAGCAGGAACTGGCTGCTCTCACCGATCAGAGCGCCCTTGCGGCAATCGCCTCAGGAAATATCGAACTACACACCTATAGAACGGGATGTGGAAAATAGCATCCAAGCTTATCGCTTCTTTCCTGCGCTTCTTCTTCAAGCACCTGTATACAACCCTCTCCTGGGCGTATGACTTCGTCGCCTGGACAACGTCCATGGGACAGTGGCGGAAATGGCAGTCCGCTGCAGCGCCATCCTCGCAAATCGGCGACCTTCTTGAGCTAGGTTCCGGACCGGGACACCTGCTTGCCGATCTCTCACGATCTGGCCATAGAAGTGTCGGATTGGAACCATCGACTCAAATGGTCAAGCGTGCACAGCGCAACCTTGTTCGCAGATGTATTACTCCGATGCTCACCCAGGGTCGTGCGCAAGCGCTTCCATTTCGATCAAATCACTTCTCTGACATCATCGCCACCTTTCCAAGTGAATATATCGTCGATCCGGCAACGCTGACTGAAGCCTTCCGAGTCCTGCAGCCGGATGGAGAACTCGTCATCGTCGGACTCGTTCAGATCACGGGAGATTCTCTCGCAGACCGTTTTGCTTCCTGGCTATACCGCTTCACCGGACAGTCAGGCGAGCCGCGAGAGGAGTGGAAAATCCCACTCCAAGATGCGGGATTTAGTCCACGATTTGAAATTATCGAACAAGAGCGAGCGCGTGTGCTGCGCGTTGTAGGCTCTAAGCCTGCTTAATTGCCGGATAGAATAGGTAGGCCGGCGTTATTTGCCATTAGAATATGTGCAACTTTGCTAGGAGGCTGCAGTCATGCGAATCGCAGAGGTTGGCGATCTAGCCATGCTTCAATTGCCAAATAACAAACAAACGATCTTCAAGCTCGAAGCCGATCGTGAGTACCAAACCCATAAGGGATCTATCTTCCATAACGATCTCATAGGCTCACCATGGGGGCGGGACGTCGAAACACATTTGGGAACATCCTATGTATTCCTCCCTCCCACTCTGCATGATCTTGTCCGCAACACCCGCCGAATCTCACAGATCATATTCCCTAAAGATATCGGATATATCCTCCTGCGCCTATCGATTGGACCGGGAACGCGCGTCCTCGAAGCAGGTACAGGCTCTGGCGCCCTGACCACCGCATTTGCCTGGATGGTGGGAGAGCAAGGGAAGGTATATTCATACGATCGTCGCGAGGATATGCAGGATCTGTCCCAGCAAAATCTCGAGCGCGTCGGTTTAAGGGATCGTGTGGATTTCAACCTTCAAGATATCACCGATGGAATTATCGAAAAGGACGTCGACGCAGTTTTCCTGGATCTACCGAAACCGGAATTGTATCTCTCTCAAATTCATGAGGTTCTGGCTAATGGAGGTGTGCTGGGGACAATCCTGCCGACAACCAACCAGGTTGCCGCCTTTCTGAGGAAAATCGAGGAAGAGCATTTTGGTATGGCTGACGTAGCCGAAATCCTGCTGCGCTTCTATAAACCGATCGCGGAACGTCTACGACCCACGGATCGCATGATCGCGCACACGGGATACCTAGTTTTTACCCGGCGGATGCACACGAAATGACTTATCAGGGCTTTTAATGCTTGTTTCTTTACACTCTGGAAATAGTATCAGTGTGGCGGGCGCATCCTTCCGGATCAGGTTCAGCACTTTAAAGACTTTTGCGCGCAGTGCGATTATTGAGGAAAAGTGATCCAACATGCCTACTTATCAACCGATGGATGATTTCACGAAACGCCTTCAGCAGGTTCTTCTCTCACAAAAAGCCGATGTCAAGATTGAATTGGATGCTCGCCTGGCTGCGGTACTCATCCCTCTCTATCTTCATGATAGCTCCTGGCACGCCCTGTACACAAAACGTACCGATGAAGTCGAGGACCATCGTGGTCAGGTTTCGTTTCCGGGCGGGGTTATTGAGCCTGATGATGAAAACTATGAGAGCGCTGCGCTACGAGAAACACAGGAGGAAATTGGCATCGACCCTGCGGAGATCAAGATCCTGGGCAGGCTCAACTCACTACTCACCACCACGCAGTTTCAAATTATTCCCTTTGTTGGAGTGATCCCTTGGCCTTATAAGTTGACTTTAAATCCGATAGAAGTCGCAAGTGTGTTTGGTGTTCCCATCGAGTGGTTGTCGGATCCTGCACACTTAGAAACTCTCTTCGAGGAAAGTTCTGTATCCAGCCCCCACTTTCCGCTTTTTGCCTTCAAACCATACCAGGGGGAGGTGATCTGGGGAGCTACGGCGAGGATCACCAGGAATCTACTTCAATTGTTGGATCGTCTCAAGTAAAGGTAACGCTCCAGACTAAGGACTATTGGTTCCCCTCTAATGACTGAGGATTCATTCCTTGCGTAAACCTCCCGCAGGTTCAAAACCGGCGGGAGATTATAGATCTAGGGTTATAAATTTAAATAAAGGAGCATGGCCGTCTAGCCATGCTCCTTGAATGTCCGGTTCGGTTACTCGTAAATAGCCTTAAACTTACTCCCCTTCGGGGGATTCTTCCAACTCTTCTCCCTCTTCGGCCATTTCGGGTTCGACGCCTTCTTCGAGCTCTTCGACTTCTTCCACTTCGATTTCTTCCTCAGCCATCTGGGCGATAACATTGGCGATCGTTTCGCCGGGATCAGTGATCAATGTCACCTTCTCCCCCAAGTCAAGATCACCTGCCGTGATGACATCATTCATCATGAGGAGCGCCCCGATATCCGCTGTCACTTGTTCCGGCAAATCTACCGGCAGGGCTTCTACCTCGATTTCGTTAAGCCCGGATACGACAATGCCCCCAAGTTCTTCCATCGCTGGGGCTTCCCCGATCAACACAACGGGAACGACTGCGCTAATGACAACATCCATGGCTACCACCAAGAAATCTACGTGCAAAATATCTCGACGGATCACATCGCGCTGGAACTCGCGCACCAAGACTTTGTGCGTGTTTTTGCCTACTTTCAGGTCGATAAGTGTAGACCCCCCTACGTTCGCAAGTACACGAGATGCCACTTTTTCATCTAACTCAATTGGAAGGGGTTCAACACCTACGCCATACATCACGGCTGGCAGAATACCCTGTCTGCGCAAGGCTTTCACTTGCTTCCCAATTGTTTTTCTTTCGTTTGCGGTTAATGTTACAGCTTCCATTATTTTTCCCTTCGGAACGCCTCTCACCCTCGCAGGTTACCTTCGTTCCATCTGGTGAACCGGCTTTCGAATATTATTATTTAATCTCGCCTCAGCAGATTGCCAACTAACAATACGAGACCCACTGCGATACCTGAAACAAGACCCGCTAGAAGTGCACCGCGAGTGTCGAGTATTGTCTCCACATTGCCCTCAACTTCCTGGGCTAACAGGATGATCGAAGAGCTATTATTTAGATCTGCTTTCCGTGCTATCGTGATGCCAACTCTTGAGTCTTGCAGGACAGCGTGCTCCGTAATAACAGCGCCCACTGTGCTCTCTTCGCTGGTGCTCTCCGCACTGCGCGTAATGAATGCTGCTCCTTGATGCAAGCCGACAACATCTCCTTGGATCGTTAGAGCGCCCCCTTTATTCAACTCGACATTCTTGGCGATCACCTGATTGGCGCCGCCTTGTTCAATGCGGACTGTATCGGCTTCGACATTCTGGATCACCCCGCCATCAAGGTGGACGATCTCAGCTTGTATTTCATCGCTTCCTGGCTTTTCGTCTGTTGTCATCATTTCACCTTTGCCTGAATAAAAAAAGGGACTCCACCTAACCGTCCAGGTGAACGCCCTCGACGATGCGAGACGGATTCTACCCGATACACAATCGTTCCGTCAACGTTCGTCTGTCCGAG
>CBDTTY010000161.1:0-4620 GCA_965363875.1 uncultured Anaerolineales bacterium | reverse complement strand
TCATCTGCATCAACATCCATCCACCCAGGCAAATCCAGCGGAGGAGGGTTTCTACCATAGAGATAATCATCCATCGGAACGGCCAGTGCTCGGAATAGCGATGAATTACGTACACCGAAACGAACGACATTGTGCAGTAAGTTATCGGGATGCGAATAGGGGCATACACGCACGCAGCGTCCGCAATCTGTGCCGGTTGAATTCCAGTAAGTGAAACATGCTTCTGAATTGATCTGCCAGCGCTTGACGCCGTCATTCTCCGTTCTATCGTCGAACGAAATTGCTTGACTCGGGCAAACAACAGCACATTTTTTACACCTGGCGCAGAAATCAAGAACAGAATAGTCCCTGGTTCTCTGATCGGCAGCAAGCGGCAGATCTGTCGTTACCACGGCCAACCGAACTCGAGGGCCGAGATCGGGTGTCATCAACAGGCCCATCCGGCCAATCTCACCCAGCCCCGCGTCACGCGCAACCAATGGGCACACAACCCGATAATTGCCATCGATGTGGGCACGTGCAGGGTAACCAAGATTGCGTATGAACGCAGCTATCTGGACGGCAATCGCACCTGAAGCTAAATATTGCTGCGCTGATTCCATCACCGTCGGGCCGTACGGAGCATGATCGAGCATGTGCTTATCCATCTCAACCGTCAGCGCGAGGGCGAATTTGTGGTCCAAATCAACCGGTTGACCGTAGGGCTCGTTACGCCCGATGTGACTGTAGAGATGATAATCCCTGAGCTCCGTGACCCCCACTGACATTGCGCCTAGCTTCCTGCCCCATTGCTTAATAAACTTAGTTATTCTCTCGGGGTCTAGGTGTACGCGCTCGGTGGCAGGTTCTTGATCGATGATCTTCTGAAACGAGCCGACAGCTTCAAAACTGGCTTCGGCTGCTGAGAACAAGGCCGGATCAAAGTAGGTCGATCCTTTAGCAAGCAAACCGGGCCTGGATCTGAACTTGTCGTCGAGCGCCTTTTTATCCGGCTTGCGCCGGTAGTATTCCTCAAAGCGCTCCGATCCAGGCAACAAGTGCGCACGTGCGAACATGATATCGCGCTCATCAACCCGGATTTTGGGTGTATCGTCCTCAGTAATTTGTTTCTGTCCCACTGGCACCAGATAGATCGCCACCACAAGAGCTGCCGTGATAAGTAGAAATATTGCCGCGATTTCATGGTTGGGAAAAGGTATGAACCCTACCACCAGGTAAGGCAAAGACAGCAGCACGCCCAAAAGGGCGATCCTACCCGTGGCGCGAAATTCGCGCTCCTTGAGGGACACGATTGCAGCACCGAACATCAAAGTAAAAAGAAGCACGCCGATTGTGGCTGAAAGGACGCTTATGAAATGTATTAGGTCTACATGCATGAGGGCGTCAGCTCCCGGGTCTGGTTTCCTTCATACTCGTTGATAACCCACTCCTATCTAAGCGATTCGCGGTAATTATCGACGAGTATTTTCTGTCATCTACGAAAGCTCGGGGTGATCAATCGCACGTTTTCAAGATGGCTGCTTTTAGTCAAACTTCTGACTAAGCTACGACCGCTCAATAACGTTTCGAATCCGTTCTAAAGCTTCAAACAAGACCGATCGCGGGCAGGCGAGATTGATGCGCTCAAAACCTTCACCCTCGATGCCGAAGATGTAGCCTTCATCAAGATAGACCCTGGCTTCTTTTAGCATCATGTGCTCTAATTCCATTTTACCAAGCCCCAAACTACGGCAATCCAGCCAGGCCAGGTACGTTCCTTCCAATGGAACCACTTTTATCTGCGGAAGATGCTCGTCTATATACTTCTCCAAATACTGCAAATTACCCATGATGTAATCCAACACCTGGGAAAGCCACTCCTCCCCATGGTTGTATGCCGCTTCAAGTGCGACAACCCCAAAAGCCCCAACGCCTCCCAACGCGGTTCTTCCCAGGGTTTTCTTGAATCTGGCGCGAAGCTGCTCGTTGGCAATGGTGATGTTTGAAGTTTTCAAACCTGCAAGATTGAAGGTCTTACTGGGCGCTGTGCAGGTGATGCTGCTTTGAGCGAAAGCCTCGCTGATACCGGCAAAGGGAGTAAAAACATATCCCTCGAGGATCAAGTCACCGTGTATCTCATCGGATACAACAAGCACATTATTCTTTAAACAAATCTCGCCGAAACGGAGCAGCTCATCTCGGGTCCAGACTCGCCCTACGGGATTGTGGGGACTGCACAAGATGGCCATTTTCACCTGCGGATCTTTGGTTTTCTCCTCTAGATCCGCAAAATCCATACAGTAGCGGCCGTTTTCGTAGATTAGCGGGTTGGTGATGAGCACGCCGTCGCCGTTCTCAACGGCTTTGTTGAATGGATAGTAGACCGGCGTCTGGATGAGTACTTTTTCCCCTGGTGAAATGTATGTTTTTACGAGCATATTAAGCGCCGGCACCACGCCGGGTGTAGTACAGATCCACTCGGGTTCTATTTCCCACCCATGGCGCTTTTTCATCCAGTTCACGATAGCGCTGTAGTACGAATCCGTCGGGGATGTGTAGCCAAATAATCTATGCTGCGCGCGGGCGACCAGCGCCTCCACAACTGGCTCGGGACAAGGAAAATCCATATCCGCGACCCACATGGGCAGGAGCCGAGTGCCTGATGAGGAGTCGTCTGGTTCTTCCCTGTAAAGCAAACTACCTCCGTGCTTAATAAATTCCCATTTAACGGAATTCGTCCCTTTACGATCGATCTCCCCATCGAAATCATATTTCATTGCTAGGATCTCCTTGGATTGCTACATCCCCTTTCAGGTGTTGAAACTGCAGTTCCTAGAAGAGGAAAGGGATAAACAGCTTGCTTCTACGCCGATACTCCTCGAATTTAGCATATCTCGACAGCGATTTGTCTTTCCGCAGCATATTAGGGAGCCAGATGATGGCCACAAAAAGGGACAAAATCACGATCGGCAGCCAATGCATGGCTAATAAGCCGAAGCCAAGGTATATCAACAACTCCCCGAAATAATTAAGGTTCCTGCTCCTGGCCATCATCCCCTCGGTAATGAGTCTTTCTGGCTGCAGCTTCAGGGAGGTGTGTTTCTGCATATCCGTGCTGAAATGGAGAAATATGCCCACAATATACAGGCTCACACACGCTCCTAAATACCACGGCGGCGCTTGAACCCCTTGCGACATTAGAATCCAGGGTGCCACCCAATATAGCGTCAACCCAACCCAGAGATAGAGCCCATAACCCCAACCCGTTTCTTTCTCCCAGGATTTATCCGGAAATATTAAGCTTTTCATTGCCCATAAAAGACCATATGTGCCATGCAAAGCAAGGTAAATCCAAGCTGTTGGGTTCTGCCATTGGCTGAACATTGCCATCATTAACAATATCGCTGGGCCAGTCGCGGCTTTGTGTGTGTTGATGAAGTGCTTCTGTTTCATTTTTGAAAACGTCTCCTTGACTACCTTCTACTCCACGGCCAAAATCATCGAACACCGTGCTTACAACCCAGCTTTCCTGAGTATTCCATCAATAACTGCCACGGTTGTAGGGTGATGCTTATCACGATGTCGTTCAAACATCGGTCGTGCCTTTTCCCGAGTCCAACCTTCTTTGGCCATGGCGCGGAAGATCATTGCGAGAGTCACCATTCGACCGTCTGACCCAACCATGCGCTCGATATCGGGAAGCACGTCCTGGTAACCGCTTTGAACCGCTATTTGATAAAAGCGAGCCATAATGAAATAGTTACGGCTGTCCTTAAAGCTAAAGATGCGCTCGAGTTGGCGGCAATCCTCAACAGGGATCCGTTCAGGGAGCATCAGCAGGAAAAGACGGATCTGATCCGGAATCCAATTGGCAACTTGATGGTCATCAGGGAACGTGCCGGATTCGTACGCGTCTATTCTCGCTTTTACGTCATCAAAGAGACTTGAGCTGAGGGTTGGTGCACTCTCAGGAAAACCCGGTGCATAGATCCATTCATCGATGTCAACATGCTGGATGGCTTCTGGAAGTTCCCCCTCAAGAAAAGAGATGAAACCTTCAGTCGTCAACGATTGAAAACTGAAGGTGGCGATATATTTCTTAATAAAGGCATCGAAAACATCCCGGCCCACGGATCTCTCCAACGCCAGTAGGAAGGCTGATCCTTTTGCATAGGGAATTACGGAGAAGACCTCATCGGGGTCGATGCCCCGTTGCGAGTACTTTAAGCAGGTCTTTTCCGAATCCATTCCAAAGCGCTCCATGACTTTAAACATTCCATTTCGCCTTATAGCGACACAGAGTTGAGAATAGTCATCTCCTTCGAGAACTTCTGTAATTCGCGATTCGGCATACGTCGTCCAACCTTCATTCAACCAAAAATCCTCCCAGGTGGCATTGGTCACCAGGTTGCCCGTCCAAGCATGCGCAAGTTCATGAGAGACAAGGTTAGCCCGACTGCGATCTCCTAAAATGCATGAGGGGGTAAGAAATGTCAGGCGCGGGTTCTCCATCCCCCCGTACGGAAAGGAGGGGGGCAAGATCAAAACATCATAGCGATCCCACAGGTAAGGACCGAATAATTTCTCGGCTTCGATGAGGGTCTGTTCATTTTCAGCAAATTCCCAAACAGCAGATTCAAT
>CBDTTY010000160.1:0-4651 GCA_965363875.1 uncultured Anaerolineales bacterium | reverse complement strand
GACCCAGATATGGCCGCGGAATTTGAAGCGTTGAATAACCAGATCGCCGACCTGTCGCTGATTGAAGTCATCAACCGCATGGCTGCGATGTTCGCAGGAACAGGCGTGAACGTAACCCAAGCGGACGGTCCCGGCGAGAGCGCCCTCTGGCTGCTTTACGAGAGCGAATTCTATTCGCAGGGCACGATGCTTGTCGTACGCGGCGAGACATACGTGTCGCTGTCACAGATCGGCGGCGACCTGGCTGCTGCACCAGATCAACTCGCTTCCCTGGCGGGGACGGTGTTTGACAGGCTGCCGCCAGACTTCTACGTGCTAGATGAAGACGGCGATGGCGACTTCAGCTTTGAATACAGCAGCGAAGGGGAACCCGATGAAGCGGAGGAGCCTACAGCGACGGTTCAAGCCCTCGAGGTCGTGACCGGATTGGTGTGGGTTACCGCGCCCAACGCGGGTCAGGTGTCCGCGATCGACCCGATGACGCACCAGGTCGTCGCCACGATCGACGTTGGACGCTTCCCTAAAGACATCGCCGTCGCCGAAGGGAACGTGTGGGTCGTCAGCGAGACGGAGGGCACCTTGTGGAGAATCGATCCCGTTACATTTGAAGTAGTCGATACAATCTCGTTAGGCGGCAACACCATGTACGTTGCTGCCGGACAGGGCGCTGTGTGGGTGACAGGCGGGTTGGGTGTACGCAAGATCGACCTCACGACCGGCACGCGCTACGGCGTCGTCTACAACAATTGTTCAGGCGTGGCGATCGGCGAGAATGCAATCTGGGTGGGCGACAATCAGAATCCACAATTGCTCAAGATCGACCCGGAGACCCGAAGAGTCGTGGCGACCGTTAAGCTCGAAGGCAAACCAAGCGAGATTGCCTACGGTCATGGCACCGTCTGGGTGATATTGTCCGACAAGAACGAGGTTGTGGGCATCGATCCAAACACCCATCAAGTGGTGACCACGCTGTCCTCAAACGCGTTCATCCATGGGCTGGCGGTCGATCCAACGCGTGTTTGGCACACCCACCCCTACGCCCTCAATTATTACGAACCGGCATCTTTAGGTTCTGGCGGGTTCAGCATCGCCAATCCTCCAGCTCAGATTGAATTCTACGCGGGAAGCCTCTGGAGTACGAGCCCTAACGAAGGACTGATCACGCGCATCAACCCTGAAGACCAGAGTGTCATCTCCGTGATCGATCTGGGTACAGATCCGTACGCAATCGCAGCCGGGGAGTAGCACGTAGCGGGAACAATATATAAAACAAACCATGGCTTGCAGCCTTCTACACCTCGTCTGGTATCGGTGCTCGCGATTTAGGGCTTTCGATAACAATCGGAGCGATGAGAGCCACTGAGCAGCGGGACTGGTCTTGATATATTGCCGCCGATTGCTCTTAGCGGAGCCTTGAGCAAGGTCACATGACTCATTCTCTGTTTTTACTATAGACCCAAGATTTACCTGCGATCCTCACGCCTCCTTCAATACGGGTGATAGAATGAACCAGGCTTCAGGCTGAGGGTTCCAATGCAATTTCAACCGATCGAGAACTATGGCATCATCGGCGATTTGCGCACAATCGCCCTGGCCGGGATGGACGGATCGATAGATTTTCTGTGCTTGCCCAGGATTGACTCGCCGTCGGTCTTTGCCAGGCTCCTCGACTACGAGCAAGGCGGCTACTTCCGGATTTCACCGATTGTAAATGACGCCAAACAGAAACAAATGTACGTGAGCGACACGAACGTCCTGCTCACTCGTTTCCTATCGGAATCGGGTGTCGCCGAGATATCGGATTTCATGCCGATAGCAGATCCTGCACAACCCAGCATGATAGTGCGCAGGGTGAAGACGGTGCGAGGGGATCTTGAGTTCGAGATGGTTTGTCATCCCGCGTTCGATTACGCCCGCGCAGACCATAAAGTCGAGAGTCGGGATGACGGCATCTTATTCATCTCCGATGATGGTATTGTTCTGCGGCTGCAAGCTGGGAAATCGGTCCGGATTGAGAATGGAGCAGCCCACGCTCGCTTCCGGTTGAAGGCAGGCGAAACCGCGGTTTTTATTCTGGAGTACGTCGATTCCGATAAGGAAACACAGGCCGGGACATCTGACTTCGTTCCCCGGGCATTTAAAGATACCGTTAACTTCTGGCATTCGTGGATTGGTCAATCAAAATACAAAGGTCTCTGGCGTGAGCAGGTAAACCGCTCGGCGCTGACCCTGAAACTGCTCACATCCCGGGACTATGGCTCACTTGTCGCCGCGGCTACCTTCGGCCTTCCCGAAACGATCGGCGGCGAACGCAATTGGGATTACCGCTATACATGGATTCGGGATGCCTCCTTCACACTCTACAGCTTGATTCGCCTGGGTTTCACCTCAGAAATGGCTGCTTTCATGAAATGGCTCGAAGCCCGATGCAGCAGCCTCGCACCAGGGGGATCTCTGCAGGTGATGTACGGAATCGATGGACGTGTGAATTTGGAAGAAGAAATCCTGGAGCATTTATCCGGTTACCGCGATTCCTACCCTGTCCGCATCGGAAACGGCGCAGCCCGGCAGCTTCAACTGGATATCTACGGTGAGTTGATGGATTCTGTTTACCTATTTAATAAATACGGGGAAGCGATTTCCCATGACACGTGGAATCGCCTTGTCCCTCTTGTCAACTACATATCTGAAGCCTGGAACCAACCTGATGAGGGTATCTGGGAGATACGCGGCGGAAGGCAGCATTTTCTCTTTTCCCGGCTCATGAGCTGGGTGGCCATCGATCGCGGTCTGCGTCTTGCGCGGGCGCGATCTTTTTCGGCCCCCGTCGATGTGTGGGTCCGTGTGAGAAATGAGATTTACAACGATATTTATAGCAATTTCTGGGACGATAAAATCGGCGCGTTCGTCCAGCATCTTGGCACGGATGCCTTAGATGCTTCAAGTTTACTGATGCCCCTCTTTAAATTCATCAGCCCTACAGATCCCAGATGGCTTTCCCATCTCAAGGCGATCGAGCGTGAGCTTGTATCTGATTCCCTCGTGTACCGCTACAACATCGGTTCAGCAGCACCGGATGGATTCAGCAGTGATGAAGGCACATTCAGTATTTGCAGCTTCTGGTATATCGAGTGTCTCTCCCGGGCAGGAGAGATTAACAAAGCACGGTTCTATTTTGACAAGATGCTTGGATATGCAAATCATCTCGGGTTGTATGCGGAGGAGATAGGTCCACGGGGTGAGCAGCTCGGTAATTTTCCGCAAGCCTTCACCCATCTTGCACTCATCAGTGCCGCGTACGACATCGATCGACGGCTGACCAATCAGACGCCAGGAAAACCTTGATCGATTTTCAACCAGCTGTGGAGGAAGGCCAAAGGCTTATACGTACAAGGGTTATTAAGCTCAATCTCCTGATGTCAACCCCCATGCGTTATGACAAACCAATTCTTTTGCCGCCTCTCTCAGCCAACATCATCTCTAAATCAATAAACTTCATTCAGTGATTTTTTCAGCGGTTTCATTAAAATCAACGGATCAGTGGTTCAAGCCCTTCAGCGCCATCAGCCAACTCAGTATCTCAGCGGTTCAAAGCACCGGGCTGCCGGCGCACACCGCCAAGGTCTTCAAAATTCGCACCAAGGATATCCATATCTTCCATACTCATTTCACCTCTGCACAGCACAAAGAGTTTCTTTTTTAGATGAGCCCAGGGATTGTAGGATGTCAACCAAGATACTAGAATCAACATACTATGACTGATAAGCACGTACGCATCTACACTGACGGAGCCTGTGAGGGCAACCCCGGACCCGGTGGGATCGGCTTCGTGATCCTGTCTGAAGGATCGGAAGCAGAATTCTCGCAGGGGTACCGGCACACAACCAACAACCGCATGGAGCTTATGGCGGCGATCGCTGGTCTCGAGCGCCTGAAAGAGAAGTGCACGGCCACGATCTTCAGCGACTCGAAATACCTCGTTGACGCTGTTACACAGGGATGGGCTTCTTCCTGGAGGGAAAACGGCTACGTTCGCAAAGGCGGGATCCGCGTCCCGAATGCAGATCTGTGGGAAAGGCTGCTCCCCTTGATCGAGGAGCACGAAGTCCAATTTTCGTGGGTGAAGGGACACGCGGGAGATGCGCATAATGAACGGGCGGATCACCTATCCTATGCTGCCATCGAAGGAGAAGGTCTACGCGAAGATACCGGCTACTTGAAACAGTTGGAATTAGAGAAGTTAGCCCCTTCTAAGATCACCGATGTTGGGCAGCCCTGCCGGAAGTGTGGGACCCCGGTGGTTAAAAAGAAGCCTCGCGGGAAACCCAAACCGGGGCAGTCATCCTATTACGAATACTATCTATTCTGTCCGCAATGCGAGACCCGGTATTTCGTTGAAACGGCGAAGAGAAAGGTGAACCAGGGGAATCTCTTCTGAGTAGTTATCGACCGCCATTCGTCATCTCAAGATGTACTCTATTGGAGATGTCACTTGGCAAGGGCAATATGCAGCTTGTAAGTTTGAGTCTTTGTATGAATGGGTCACAGTATTCATCGCCTGGCTCATTGTGCTCGGTTAGTGTCTGCATTATGATTTCGCAGATTCAACTCTCAAGTGCAACTTTGAAGGTTGGAATAAGAGGTAAGCTGC
>CBDTTY010000159.1:0-4675 GCA_965363875.1 uncultured Anaerolineales bacterium | reverse complement strand
TTCATATCGACCCGTTTTTCAGGCACCGATGGCGTCTCACTCGAGACTGAGAAGTGGGCTACGGTATTTAAACAGATGGGGCATGAGTGCTTTTATTTCAGCGGTGAGTCAGATCGACCGCAGGAATCCTCCGTCGTCGTCCCCGAAGCGCACTTTAAACACCCCGATATTGAAACCATTAATCGCGATCTCTTCGACGACATTAGCCGCTCGTCGAAAACTTCTGGGCTCATCCAAGCCATCCGCTTCCATTTGAAGCAGCACCTGTATCAATTCCTGAGAACCTTCGATATCAATCTTCTGGTTATTGAGAACGCATTTGCACTGCCGATGAACGTACCACTTGGTCTGGCAATGAGCGAACTCATCGCCGAGACGAACATCCCGACGATCGCACATCATCACGACTTCGCCTGGGAGCGCAATCGCTTTGCTGTCAACGCCGCCGGGGACTACCTGCGCTCTTCTTTCCCGCCGATCCTGCCTTCGATTCATCATGTTGTGATCAATTCCTTCGCCGCACAGCAGCTTGCCCTGCGGACAGGCGCCCGCTCAATGCTCGTCCCCAATGTTATGGACTTCGATAACCCGCCTCCTCCTCCCGACGAGTACGCACTCGATCTGCGCGAGTCCTTAGGAATAGGGCCGGAACAACACTTTCTCCTCCAGCCAACGCGCATCGTCCCGCGCAAGCGTATAGAACTCGCTATCGAGCTGACACGAAGGGTCGATTCCGATAGCGTGCTTGTGATCACACATCAATCCGGGGATGAGGGTTCAGCATACGAACAACGGGTGCGTGAATATGCCGATCTATTGGGCATCCGCGTCATTTTCGGATCAGAGACTGTCAACCATCACCGAGGCGAAACAGATGATGGCCGCAAGATATATTCGCTCGCAGACACCTACCAGCAAGCCGATTTAGTCACATACCCATCGACGATTGAGGGTTTCGGGAACGCTTTCCTGGAGACCCTCTACTACAGCCGTCCGCTTGTAATCAGCAATTACGCCATCTTTAAGACCGATATCCAACCGAAAGGGTTTCGTGTAATCGGTTTCGATGACTTCATTGAAGACGAAACTGTACAGAAAGCTATGGAAATCCTCGAGGATCCATCGATCGGGGAAGAAATGGCGGAGCATAACTATCAGATCGCTCGCCGTCATTACTCCTATCGCATACTTGAAACCAGTTTGGCCACCATCTTGAACCAATGCATGGGATCCTGATTGTAGATTTTCAACCTCAAGTTCATAAACCTTGGAGTTAATCCTACTCGTGACCCAACAACCACAAACCCACGAACGTTCGCTTTTTCAGACAGTCTTTCTCTCGCCCGAAGAACCTCGCCTGCGAGCGGGTTGGCGCCTGCTTCTACACGCACTTTTTTATCTGTCTATAATGTTGACGCTTAGCATCGGCGCGCTGCTCTTCTATCAAGGAGTGCAGGGGGGCATCATAACGTCGATTTCGCTCGCTATCATGATTGACTTGGTGAGTATCCTGTCTGCAACCTATCTCGCTCGACGTTTTCTTGATTACCGGAGTTTTTCATCCCTCGGCCTGAAGATCGACCGGAGTACACTCTCGGACCTGATCGTTGGATTTCTCATTCCCGGTCTGATGATGGCCTTGATCTTTCTTGTCGAATACGCTGCGGGCTGGACACAATTTCAGGGTTGGGCGTGGCAGACTGTGGGGATGAGCCAATCGGCTATCGGCCTGTTGGGTGGTCTTTCGGCTTTCATCATGGTTGCCATCGGCGAAGAGATACTTAGCCGGGGCTATCACCTGCAAAACCTTATAGAGGGGTTGAACCTTCACTGGGCTTTGTTTCTCTCATCGAGTGTCTTTGCCCTCTTGCACTTCTTTAACCCCTCCAGCAGCTTAATGTCTACCCTCGGCTTACTGGCCGCTGGTTACTTTCTGGCGTACGGGTGGGTCCGGACCCGCAAACTGTGGCTCCCCATCGGTCTCCATATCGGCTGGAACTTCTTTGAGGGAAATGTATTCGGTTTTCATGTGAGTGGGCTTGATACTTTCCGTCTGCTTCTGCACACCCCTTCCGGTCCGGAATTTATCACCGGCGGGACCTTCGGTCCTGAAGCGGGGTTGATCGCCATCCCGGCGATGCTGCTCGGCGCCTGGCTGGTTAAACTGTACACACGCGATCGGGTCAAGATTCGATCCAAAATCGCCTGAGCACCTAAAACCTACATCAACCAAGATAAAGAGATTTTTCCTCAACTACACCCCAACTTTACCTGGCATCCTTGCCGGATGAAAAGGTCATCTTCTCCAATCTCTCTTCTTGCAGCCTCTGGCAGGACATGCCTCAAGTAGATTATTGCAGGTTTCTCCTATCCGGCTGCACGCGTGGGCGATGAGACTTGCCACATACCCATAAGCGAAAAGTCGCGCTTGACTCAAGGGAACGTTTGTTCTATACTGCGACTAATCTAGAACACCTGTTCTTTATGGAGGTCGGCCATGTCCACATATGCTAGAACCACTCGCCCCAAGCTGGTTTTCCAGCTAAATGCAGTCGTACGCAACGCTCTCGACCGCATCCGGATGCCGCGCACATCCCTGTTCGGCCTGATCATGATCGGTGCCCTCATCGCCTTCGAAGTCTTTAACTACGGGACGACCGAGTTCGCCCTCACGGATCTTCTAGGCGGTCTACGATTCGCGGGACTGCGCTGGTCAACAATCCTCGCCCTCGCGTTCTGCAGCATGGACTTCGCCGGGATCGCTCGCTTGTTTTCCCCCGATCAAGGCGACAGTCACTCTGGAGAACTTTGGTACCTACTTGGTGCCTGGCTCCTTGCCGCTACTATGAACGCGATGCTCACCTGGTGGGCGGTCTCCCTTGCCCTCATTGGACACACAGGGCTGGGAAATGAAATTCTGGGACGCGAAACCCTACTTAGTTCTGTCCCGGTGTTTGTCGCTCTTCTCGTTTGGCTTATTCGCGTCCTGATGATCGGGACCTTCACACTTACCGGAAAACGTCGGATTAACAAAACATCGCATCGCTCAACAGCATCCAGCCGCGCCGCCAAGCGAGTTGCGACTTCAACGAAGGCCATGCCAACGGAGAAAATACCACATACGCCTATCAGGGAACATCCTGCCCAAAAACCTCAGCCCAGGCGCAATGGCAACTACCGCCAACAGCCTTTGTCAGCCAAAGCGCAGCGTTCCCGCTAATTCGTGATGGGCTCTCACACCTGGAGCGAAATGGAGAGGGAGAACATCCCGCAGGAGGGTCACAGCAATCTTGGTCTTCCTGCACGTTCTCCCTCTGTTCCGGTCCACAGCATCCCCCTTATCCTCCTGGTCGCGCTTGCATTCACAAGTGCTACCTCCTTTGGCGCGTTACGCGATCGTTTTCTTGCCACCGTCAGCGATAAAGCCATACCATCAAATTCCAGATTCTTTGAAACTAATGATTTAAGCGGGGAGCTAATTTCAAATCAGCCCGTTAATCAGTCTCAGGCTCTCAATCTCACAGCCTTTACACCAGAAGTTCAACGCTGGGGGGTTCAAATTGAACGCTGGGCGGAAGATTATGACCTCCCCGTGGAACTTGTGGCAATCGTAATGCAAATCGAATCTTGCGGTGATCCCACGGCAGTCTCGAGTGCTGGCGCCCGCGGTTTATTTCAGGTCATGCCATTCCATTTTGGAGCTGGTGAGGATTGGATGGACTCCGAGATCAACGCCTCACGAGGCATGGAATATCTCGCGCGTTCGTATCGACTATCCAATGGAGAGATTGACTTAACGCTTGCGGGTTACAACGGCGGACACAGTATCATCGCGCTCCATCCATCTACCTGGCCCGCTGAGACCCAGCGATACGTTTATTGGGGAATGGGGATCTGGGGAGACCTCGCAAGCGATACCGTTCCCAGTCCCACCTTGCATGAGTGGTTAATCGCAGGGGGTGAACATCTATGCAGACGAGCCGTAGATGTCCCCATCCCCTCGGATTCCCGAAGCAGCCATTCCGACAATGGGTCTACACCCATCGGTTAATTTGCGATTTTCATCTGATGGTTGTTTCTGCTGCGCAATCACCGACAGTTCCCATTCCGGCGGAATCTGTATTCACACGAGTTCGTCCTTTGGGACCTCATCAAGTGATCTAAATTCCCCCTCTTCCTGCGGATCACATGATCCTTCAAGCAGAGGGAGAGAGATTATGAAAGTTGTGCCCTCGCCAACCGATGATTCAACTTTGATATCTCCTCCATGATGGCGAGTAATCCAGTAAGCAATCGATAATCCCAGACCGGCGCCAGCGCCTTTGTTCCTATTCCGTGATGGGTCCCGACGATAAAAGCGCTCGAATATTCTCGACAACTCATCTTCCGGGATGCCTGGTCCTTCATCAACGACGCTGAGCTTTGCCCAACGCCCTTCACATTTCAGTCCCATTTTCACTTCGCTCGCATCCGGTGCATGTTCAAGTGCGTTTGCGACCACATTTAACAAAACTTGCTTCAGTCGATCACGGTCACCTACCACGCGGGCTTGGTCCTCGCCGCCAATGCGCACCTTGACCCTTCCTCCCGCAAGAACTTTTGCTTGCCGATACACTTCCAACATCAATGTATCAAGTTCAACCGGGTCCCTTGAGAAAGGGAGTTTTCCCGTCTC
>CBDTTY010000158.1:0-4735 GCA_965363875.1 uncultured Anaerolineales bacterium | reverse complement strand
ACCTTGCTTTTATATTCCGGGATTTCTGTTGTTGTTATGAGATTAAAACCGTTCGTGCCCATTTTCGGTTGACTCCTTTGTTAATAAGCCGGAAGGAGATCCAGCTTGGCCTGGTTAGAGTACCTAGCATTGAATTCAACTTACCTGAGCTATTCAACGCCGAATGCAGTTTATCTTACCCGATCAAGAAACCAATTGGGAATTGACCGAGCGATATTTCACAGAACGAGTTTCTTGAAAGCCATGGTGAGTGTCCACCTTTACCGGGAGTGACGGTAAAATGGTAGATCTGCACTTCTCTTCATTACGGAGGGGATACGGGCAGGGCGAGAATTTGGTTCATGATAACGAAGTTATTTCAACCTATGAAGCGCGTTGTCGTCATCGGAACGAGCTGCTCGGGAAAGACAACTTTTGCGAGTCAGCTTGCCGACGAGCTCGCCATAGCGCACACGGAGTTGGATGTGCTCCACTGGCTTCCTGATTGGCAGATGCGACCAATAGAGGAATTCCGTTTATTGGTGGCAGAGGTCGCAGCACAGGATCGCTGGGTGATCGATGGTAATTACAGCAAAGTGCGAGACATCATCTGGCCCAGAGCGACGCACCTTGTCTGGTTGAATTACCCCTTCCGGACAATTTTCTCTAGAGCACTCAGTAGGACATTGAGCAGGGTTGTTACCCGCGAGGAGCTGTTTTCGGGTAATCGCGAGAGCTTGAGTCGGGCGTTGTTCAACCAAGATTCGATCGTCTGGTGGGTGTTACGGACCTATAAACGGCGGCGACGCGAATACCCGCAGCTATTTCAATTGCCCCAAAACAAGCATCTTGAAATCGTTGAGTTGAAGTACCAAATCGAAGCCGATCGGTTCATTGCCAGCATCCAGGAAGGTTAACTACCTTACCTTCCAACCGGACTATGGACCATATTGTGTTGATTGTTTCACAGCGCGGCAGCCTTCTTTCTATGAAGTTTCCCTTTTTGGTGTTGATTAGCGTAGGATAAGAGAGAAGGAGGAGGCACCTGAAAGGAACTGCGATGGGCGACAAAGATGTTCCACGACCGGTGACCCGAAGGCTATATAAATTCTTCAACAAACCGCCGCGAATTGCTTATGCGCTGGGGCTCGGACCGTTAGTAGGGAGACTGGTTCTCTTGCTGACCACCAGGGGGCGGAAAACTGGGCTTCTGCGAGTAACCCCGCTGCAATATGAACAAATCGAAGGCAAGTACTACGTCGCCTCGGCTTTCGGTACCCGAACTGATTGGTACCGGAACATCCTGGCTGATCAGGGCGTACGAGTACGGGTTGGCCGGAAGGAGTTCAAGGCGTTCGCAGAGCCCAGCTCAGACCCGGTCCAGATCGCGGATTTTCTGGAATATCGCCTTGAGCGCCACCCACATATGATCGGGATGATGTTGCGAGCTGAGGGGTTGCCACCCTCGCCGAGTCGACAGGATTTGGAAAGTCTGGCCGAGGATAAAGCTCTGGTGATCCTCCACCCGGTGGAAGTTTCTTAAACCAGGCACACGAATAAAGAGTTTCCGGTTTACGATCAGTTTGCCCCTTCAACTCGGGCACGAATCACGCGCAGCGCTCGCAGCGTGACCCACTTGCTCGGTTTGCCCTTCTCCTCTACGTCCACCCAGGTCTTGCCATTGTAGGTGTATTCGAGCGGCCATCGCCCCTGGTCATCCTGTTTTTCCAACAGGAGCTGGAAGGCGTTATCGAGGCGCTCATCGGCGGCGAAACCGAAGGCAGATAGGACTTCTAGGATCTCAAGCATGTCCGAGATGTAGAAAATCGGGTAGCCGAATTTCCACCAACTGCGGTTCGGTTTCTCGCTCCACCCCATCGGGTAATCGGCATCGGCAGGATCGCGGCTGAAGAAGAAGTCAGTACCGGTTTTGATGGCTTGATTTATTTGCGGGGTCCGATCACGTTTAGGGATGCGGATCAGGGTGCGCATGACCTTTAAACCTCCCCAGGCACAGGGGAGTCGATTGTTAGCAGAGCATTCGAAGTTGGGACCGCTGACACCGGATTTGAGGTAGAAAGGTGATGTTGTCGGCTCGTCTAATTGTCGAGATCCTTGGCCATTTGTTGCCCCCACCAACCATTGCAGCACGGCATGTAGGCGTGCATCGCTATATAGACCAAGATCGATTAAAGCGGCAATGAGATTTCCGGTGAGACAATAGATCGATCCCGAGAGTGAGCCTGACATTGTGAAGGCCCCTTCTTTCGAAATTGCGTGTTCGAGATAATACTCACATCCTCTTCGAACCCTGGGGTCGTCGGGTGAAGCTCCAAGCTGGGCCAATGCGATGAGTGACCATACAGTGGAGCGGTACTTTGGATTGTAACCTGGCCCTTCTTTAACCCAGAAACCCTCCGGATCTTGAGAGTCGAGGATGACAGGCACAGGTCCGCTCTTCATCACAGCCTGAGCCGCTTTCACCAACTCCGAGTCATCCTGCGGGAGTTCGTATAGGTCGCGCAACGTTAGGTAGCGCACCGCTGGATTCGCCCGATCTTCCTCGAGCAGCCAGCCAGTTGGATCGCTTCGAAGAATTCCTCCCCAATCAATTTCCTTTGACATCGTTCTCCTTCCGGTGTATTAAACAATTTTCCAAACTGCTTCAGACGATTTAGAAAGGCGCGGTCAGTCTACCAGGGCAGGGGCTTCGAGTTGGAAGGTATGAATCTCTGAATAGTGGCGACCCATGGCGAGGGAGATCTGCCCCGTGTGAAGTTGATAAATAACAGACCACTGAGTAGAAGATTGAGATACGTCTCCGAGCAGCTCCATCGCTTCCCCGAGAGATAAATCGCCTTGTTCATCCTGCAAACTTTCAGTGATTACATCATAGCGATTACAGATCCCATCTGCTGAGCCAATTGTATTACTGAGGAGGAAATTCGTCGCCTGATGCCATGGGTTTTTGTTGGTTAGCACGACCATCTCACCAGCAACGAACTCGACCAATGCAGATTTGCCGCTGGCGTCGGCGATGAGATAGTGGAGCTGTGGTCCGCCATTCCAGAGGATGTTCACGCTCCTCATGATTGTGAGCGCTTCTTCGACGCTCGCGGCGTGGTCCAGGATCATGCGGATGACACCCAGGGAACCTACGCTCTTGTTATTCGGGTCGCTTGGTGTTGGCGATTCGGGGACGGCAGCCATGCCGATCGCCAGCCCTTTCTCGTTCAACCCATCGAAGGGCATTGACGGCGTGTTCAGCAAAGGACTCAGGTCGATAAGATCCTGATCCACCAGTTGAGTAACGGCAGGGGCATCAAAGAAGTATGCCAGATCCACAATAGACACCGAGGCGTATCCATCAGGTGGGTCGGTGAAGAGCAAGAGGGCGGGGCTGAATTCCCAATCGAAGTTGCGCCCAAATACCCCGCCTTGCGGATCGGCGAGAGCAGTGAAAAGGGAGCATGCCCACAGCGGAGTCGGATTTTCAAACTCGAAATTGGACCGCTGTAGTTCATTCACTCCTGACGCAGCGAGAGTCGTCTGGCGATATGGTCCTTGGTAGTGCATCACATATAGCGGGTGATCATCCACTTTCTGTAAACTGTTGAGGGAGTCTATTTCGGCTTGGGTTAGCCCAAGAGTATTGGACTCGGGTGCTGGGACTGTAGAGGGGTCGACTGTTGGAGTGATGGATGACTGTTCAATGCCGGAAATATGGCAGCTGGCGAGAGCGAGAATTCCGACAATGAGAATGAGGAGAAAAGGGAGTCGCCAGTGGCGCTTTAAAGAATGGCCCATGAGGTTCAATTTCCTGGTTTTCTGAAAGGTCGTTGCCATGGACGGCGTGCATGTGCAGCGATCATAATGCGGTTGGAGTCTGGTAATGAGAGCAGCCACACCGTACACCTTATACGATTTCTGACCGCACGGCGTTCATTTGCCATGGAAAGTTTGCAACCTATACCTCTCTACCTGCGTATATAGGATTAGTAATATTCAGCATTAATTGTTAATTGCTCATAATGGCAAAGCCATAAGAGGTCCGAGCAGTTACAATAATAATAAATTGGAGGGATGGCGAAATGTCACGGATAGGGTTGGTCTTACTTGTACTAGGATTGGTCATGAGTGCGTGCACGATCCCGCTGCGCTATGAGGAAGGATCTGGGGTGCTGGTGACGGAGCAACGGGATGTGTCAGGTTTCGACCGAGTTTCTTTCGAGGGGTTCGGGACGCTGATCATTGTTCACGGCAGTGAAGAATCTCTTACGATCGAGGCGGAAGATAACATCCTGCCAAAGATTGAAACGAAGGTGCGCGGCGGCACCCTTGAGATCGGTTTCGATACCAATAGTTGGCAGGACATCATCCGACCAACGAAATCAATCACGTATACACTCACCGTTAAAACGCTGGATGGGATTGCCTTGTCGGGGGCCGGGAGCATCGAAGCGAAAGACGTTGATGCCGAGCGCTTTGATGTGGAATTAAGCGGCGCGGGATCGATCGAGATCTCCGGTTTTGCGGCATCCCAGGAGATAAATGTCAGCGGCGCCGGTTCATACGACAGCGCGGAGTTACAGAGCGAACACATCGATGTGAATATCAGCGGCGCCGGCAACGCAACAGTGTGGGCGACTGAATCCCTGGATGTGAATATCAGCGGCGTGGGGAATGTAAGTTACTATGGTGATCCGCAGGTGCGGGAAAGTGTCAGCGGTTTGGGGAACCTCAAAGCGCTCGGATC
>CBDTTY010000157.1:0-4835 GCA_965363875.1 uncultured Anaerolineales bacterium | reverse complement strand
AACCGATAGAAACATCAGATCTCCACCTCCTTACCCAGGTAGGCGTCGATGACTTTGGGATTAGACTGGATCTCATCCGGTGTTCCCTCAGCGATGACCTCACCGAAGACAAGCGTCTGAATGATCTGGCAGAGTTCCATAACCACCCTCATCCTGTGCTCGATGAGGAAGATCGCCAAGCCAATTTCCTTGTGGACGCGGCGGATGATCTCCATCATCTGCGCCAGTTCCTCCGGATTCATACCCGCAGTCGGCTCGTCCAAGAAGAGGATTTTCGGTTCCGTTGAGAGTGCGCGCGCAATCTCAACCCGGCGCTGTGCGCCGTAAGGCAGATTTGTGACTACTTGGTCTGCCAGGTGGCGAATCCCCACCAAGTCCAGGAGGTCTAAGGCGAATTTGTCGATTTCGAGCTCTTCTTTTTGGCGCTTGGGTGTATCGAAGAACGCGCCAGTGAGCCCGTATTTGATCTTGGAGTAACGGGCCATTTTAATGTGCTCCAGCACCGTCATATGACGCCACAAGCGCAGGTTCTGGAAGGTCCTTCCCAGGCCGCGTGAAGCGATCTGAAATGGCTGCAAACCGTTGATTGTCTCGTTGTCGAGCACGATATCGCCCTCGGTTGGGTCGTAAACTCCGGTGATGAGATTGAAGATCGTAGTCTTACCCGCACCGTTGGGACCGATCAGGCCGCGTATCTGGTTTGGCTCTACCTGCAAGTTATAGTCGTGGACGGCTCGCAGTCCCCCGAAGAAGTGGGTCATTTGTTTGACTTCAAGAAGTGGCATTGTCGGCCTCCCCTTCTGTCATCGATTTTGGCTTGACGAGTGCTATCGGATCGAGTTCGGTGAAGGAGATCAATCCTGTAGGTCGGTAGATCATGAGCAGGATGAGCATGACTGGTATGACGATCCACTTCAGGATCTCCAGCGGACGCAGCGCCTCGCTGAGCATATTAAAGCCAACCGCACCGACGACCGATCCGGCGACGGAGTTCAAGCCGCCAAGGTAAACCATCGCCAGGACCTCTGCCAGCTTGCGGATGCCGAATGTTCCTGGGTTGATGTAACGGATAACGTGTGCAAAGAGACCGCCGGCCACTCCTGCCCAGAATGCGGAGAAGAGGAAGGCGACCATCTTCGTTTTCCGGGTGTCAACGGTCATGGCACTTGCGGCCAGTTCGCCGTCGCGAACGGCATTGAGGGCTTTGCCCAGGATGGAGCGGACGAAATTGTTGATGATCCAGATGGATAGCATTGTCCAAACAAATATCGTCGCCAGATTGGCGTAGTCGGGTTGATTGCTCAAACCGCGCGGACCGCCCACGATCTCAAGATTGTTGAAGAGGCTCACCACGATGAACATGAAAGCCAGAGAGATAATCGCCAGATAATCCCCGCGAGTCCGGAAGGAGGGGATGGCGACGAGAAGCGCGCCAATGGCGGCGACTATACCCCCCAGGATCAAACCAATCGGGAAAAGGTAGGGCCCCAATTCTGGCGGAAGGACTGCTTCCCCAAATTGGTTCTCAGAAACAAAAAGCACGATTGTGAAGATCGAGGCTGTGTACGCACCCAGAGCGATGAAGCCCGGATGGGAGCAGGAGAATTCACCCATATACCCGTTAATGACGTTCAGGCTGAGCGTGATGATGATCGAGATCAATGTGAGTTTTACGACAAGTAGACGATAGTCGCTGACGCTGGTCCAAAGATGCAGGACAGCATAAAGAAGGGCGACATGGAGGAGCAGCGAGAGGCCGGTTGATGTATTGTACAGCTTTGCGGCGATGAAGTCGGTGAGTTTGGCTGTAAGGCGGGCTGTGATGGCGATGGGCAACCCATAGATCAATAGTATATAAAGCAGCGTGCTTGGGATCAGTATAGGTGTCTTGAGAACCAGAAGCACGCCGAAGAGTGCAGGAATCTTGGACATCCCCAGCAGTCGTGCGAGCGGCTGCCCGACGAACATCTCGAGCAGCACGGCGACCACCGCCGCGAGCAACCATCCTAAGAGCGGGACATGCTTATAAGGTTCCCATAACTTGTGCAGAAGGGTTCGGAATCGACTCCTATTCCCTTCTTTATATTCAACGTTGAGTTCCATTGCGTTCCCTCAAATTCTCGTTGGACAGGTTATTGAAGAGGCAATCACAGGCGTAATTGGGCGCTGTAAGGTTCGCCGAAGAAGCCGTGAGGCCGGAAAGTCAGAATGAGCAGGATGATCGAAAAGGCGATCAGGTCCCGCATCGTTGAGGGGAAGATCGCCGCAACGAAGATTTCGATGAACCCGAGCATGAATCCCGCCAGGCTGGCGCCCAAGATCGAGCCCCTGCCGCCGAGGATCGCGGCAACAAACGCCTTCCAGCCAAAGATAATGCCCATGTACGGGTCAAGTACCGGATAAGCGACGCCGAATAAGATGCCGGCAGCCGCAGCGAGAGCTGAACCCAGGCCGAAGGTAAGCAGCGCGATCTTGTTAATCGAGATTCCCATAAGTGGCACGACGACAAAGTCGAAGGCCATCGCCCTCATCGCCATCCCCCATTTTGTGCGGCGCACGAATTGGTGCAGCGCCAGCGTGAGCAATAAGGAGACCAATACGATGATCATCTTCTTGTTGGTCACAAACACGCCTGCTATGACATAAGTTGTGCTCTCTATGAGTGCCGGGAAACTCAGGCGCGTCGGGCCGAGTATGGCCAGGTTGCCGGTCTCGAGGATGATGCCGATCATAAGGCCGGTGATTGCAGCAGAAGCACGCGGCGCGCCGCGTAAGGGTCGGTAGCCAATTCGCTCTATAAGCATCCCTACGAGCGAGGTCAAGATCATCGTGATAAAAAGGGTGAGAACCAGGACAAGGCCAAGCATGACGTTGTCAGCCAGTGGGAGGATGCCGGTGTTGGCCAGGGCCAGGAGTCCGCCGGAAACGAAAAAGCCGATATAAGCTCCGACCATGAAGACATCGCCGTGGGCGAAGTTGAATAGCATTAGCACGCCGTAAACCATGGAATAACCCAGGGCGATTAAGGCGTAAAAACTGCCCAACTGCAGGGCGTTAACGATGTTTTGAAGGAAAAACTGCATCGAATACGCTCCTAACTTTATTGAAGAGGTGGGTCAGGGGTACCTGCCCCTGACCCACCCACAACGTAACGCACTTCAATGTGTTGTTCTCAAGCCTGCCATCGATGGGTGCGTTATTTCTTATTTCAGGTTCTACGGGCAGGCTTGATCATAGAACTTAAAGGTACCTTCATCACTGATCTGGACGATCACTGCGCACTTGATGGGGTCACCCTGTTCGGTGAAGGTCATCTCACCGGTGATACCATCGAAGTTCTTGATCTGGGCCAGTGCATCGCGCACGCAAGCGCGGTCTACTGCCAGGTCGCCGGTGATTTCGCCGCAATCCTCCATCGCCTTCTGGATGATGAGGAAGCTGTCCCAGGTCAGGGCGCCGACGTCATCCGGAACATAGCCATGCTTGGCGTTGTAGGCGTCGATGAATTCTTTGGTGGCGCCAGTCGCGCCATCAGCGGCGTAGTGTGTGCTGAAGAACAATCCATAGCAGTCTTCGCCACAGAGGTTTACGAGTTCAGCCGAACCCCAGCTGTCGCTGCCCATGATGGGTGCGTTGAAGCCGAGCTCATGCGCCTGCTGGACGATCAACGCCACCTCATTGTAGTACTGTGGCGAGAAGATGAATTCCGCGCCGGTATTCATAATCTTGGTGAGCTGAGCGCTGAAGTCCGTGTCGCCGGTGGTGAAGCTCTCGAATGAAACGACGGAGCCTGCGCCGTGGATGTCCTCCCAACCGGTCAGGAAGTTATCTGCCAGACCCTTGGGGTAGTCACTGGCAACGTCGTAGAGCACGGCTGCCTTGGTGAAGCCGTATTCTTCGGTGACGAAGTTGGCCACAACCGGTCCCTGGAATGGATCAAGGAATGGTGTGCGGAAGACCCAGGGTCGGTCGAGCGTAGTGGCGGGGTTGGTTGACCACGGGCTGATCATTGGCGTCTTGTTGTCGTTAGCGACGCCGCCTGCCGGGACAGCCTGTTTGGAGGATTGAGGCCCAATGATCACGAGCACTTCGTCCTGTGTGGTCAACTTCTGGTTGACTGCCGCGGCCGATTCGCCCTTGGCTTCATTGTCCTCGATGACCAGTTCGACCGCGTATGTCTGTCCGCCGATCTCGAGCTCTCCGCCGATTGCCTCAAGCCACATCTCGGCTGCGAATTTGGTCCCTTCGCCGACTTTTGGAATGTCTCCGGTGATGGGAGCATTCACGCCGATCTTAATCGTATCCGGCCCCGCGGGGGCGCAGGCGCCGACGATGATGGCCATAAAAAACGTGATTGCGATTACTTTTTTTAACATCTTCCCTTCTCTCCTCTCAATCGGTTGGTAATGCAAAACTCAGACATCTGGATTCAGATCCTATTCCGCCGTCTCACCTCCTTGGTAGATTTTTATAACGATGATTGAATTGACACAAAAGCGGGTTCAATTGCTTGAACCCGCTTTGATATGTTGTGGAAATGGCGGCAGGGAAAAGTTATTCTCTGGGGGTTTCCCCCTGAAGGGATAATCGAGCGAAAACAACTTATTTGCGTCGGGTGGGTGATGATTGCCATCACACCTGCCGGTAAATGCATTGAGTTCCTTGTTCCCTCTTTTTACAGACGGGTCTTGAACCTCAAGGTACAGAATAGGACAAGAAAGCTTTCGTGGCAAGTGATGTTTAACTAACATCTTACCATGCCCCGCCCCTAGGTTAGGGCTTTTGACCTGAACTATGAAAAAGCACAAATCGATTCTGAGCGGAAGAAACGGGGT
>CBDTTY010000156.1:0-4844 GCA_965363875.1 uncultured Anaerolineales bacterium | reverse complement strand
GAGACCACTGATAGAAAGGTCAGTGAAATCAGTTATTTCTGCGCATCAGTGGTTCAAACGCTATGAACCATTGAACCTATGAATTTTCCAGAATATGGTTAAGGAGCTGAAGGAGCTTCTTCTCCCAGCCCCCTTCGATATCCATTGAAAGCCATAGCCCGCGTTTGCTGCGGCGAATCCCTTCACCGAAAGCGTGAATATCAGGCACAATTCTCTTTTCTGGCAGGTCAATGAGGATCTGGCCGCTTTCTGTTATGATCCTGTCGATTCCTGCGTTCGTGGCGATGATTTTCACCTTAAGTTGATAAAGCAAATTTAGAACTTCATTGGGCGTAGGGCCAAAGCGGTCATGTAGCTCGGCATCAATGGTTTCCAGGTCATCAAGCGATCGAAGTTCAGCAAGTCTCCGGTAGAGCTGCAATCTCAGAGCCCGATCTGCGATGTAGTCATCCGGGATCACTGCAGGAAGAGGGATGTCGATGGCGGCAGGCGGAAGCTCAGTTGTTTTTATTACCTCCTCAGGAAGAACAAGTTCATGTCCCATCTCGAGCCGCATGCGTCTTACAGCCGAGGATAGCAAGCGGGTATAAAGATGAAACCCTACGGAAGCGATGTAGCCGTGCTGACGAGTGCCCAGGATATCTCCTGCGCCGCGCATCTCCAAATCTCGCATGGCGATCGCGTACCCTGCGCCGAGTTGGCTGTGTTCGGCGATGATCTCCAGCCGTTGTAAGGCTTCCTCGGTTGCCCGCTGACCGGCGGAACGGAAGAAGTAGGAGAAACCCTGGATCGCAGCTCGCCCGACGCGGCCGCGGAGCTGGTAGAGCTGGGCCAAGCCGAACCTGTCCGCTCGATCTACGATGAGCGTGTTGGCATTTGGTATGTCAAGGCCCGATTCAATGATGGATGTGCTAACGAGAACATCGATCTCACCGCGTGCAAACTGCTCCATCGTCTGTGATAGGCGTTTCTCGAGCATCTGACCGTGGGCCATCGTAAAACGAGCTTCCGGTACGAGACGTTCCAGCCGGCGCTGCATTGTAGCAATTGTCTGCACGCGGTTATGGACGAAGAAAACCTGTCCTCCGCGGTCGAGTTCGCGGAGAATCGCAGACCGGACCAGTTGGGGGTCGTACAAACCAACATGGGTTCGCACAGGGAGCCGGTCCTCTGGTGGAGTGCTGATAGTCGAGATATCGCGTACTCCGGTGAGGGCCATATACAGCGTTCGTGGGATCGGAGTTGCGGTGAGGGTCAGAACATCAACCTCGGTCCTCATGCGTTTAAGGAATTCTTTATGCGTGACGCCAAATCTTTGCTCTTCGTCGATGATGAGCAATCCAAGGTCCTTAAATTGGACGTCGGGTTGGAGAAGGCGGTGGGTGCCGATCACCATGTCGATCTCACCCGAAATCAGGCTCGCGATGATCTCCGCTGTCTCGCTCCGGCTCCGGAAACGGGATAGCATCTCAACCTTGATGGGAAAGGCGGCGAGCCGGCGTCGGAATGTATTGAAATGTTGCTGTGCTAATACGGTCGTCGGAACGAGCATAGCGGTTTGTTTGCCGTGCATCACCGCTTTGAATGCCGCGCGCAAAGCGACCTCCGTTTTTCCATAACCTACATCACCACAAATCAAGCGGTCCATCGGTTTGGATCTTTCCATATCGCTTTTTATTGCTTCGAGTGCTTGTATTTGATCTTCTGTTTCCTGGTGAGCGAAGGATGCTTCCAGTTCCTTTTGCCATGCTGTATCGGGGGGAAATGCCGTTCCGAGCACCGTTTGTCTTTCTGCGTAGAGTTCGAGAAGATCGCGGGCGATATGCTCGACCGCTTCTCTCGCTTTGCCTTTCGAGCGAGCCCACTCAGAGGAGCCGAGGCGGGATAACGAAGGGGATGAGCTGTCTGCGCCAACATAGCGAGAGATACGATCGGCTTGATGGACGGGAATGTAAAGTTGGTCGCCATCGGCGTACTCAATGAGTAGGAACTCTCGTTGGATTTCATCTAAACGGCGTTCGACAAGCCCTATGAATCTCCCGATTCCGTAGTCGATGTGCACGACATAATTACCATGTTGAAGATCGGCGAAAGACTCTTCGGGAGCAGATGGTCGTGCGAGCGAGCGCCGGCGAGGTCGAGGCCGCGACCAGCCAAATAACTCTGCATCCGAAAGTAGATGGAGGCGGTCACCTTGTGCCAGGTCTTGTATCCAGCCACCGGAAAGTGGCCCCTGTATGAAGATAATCTCTCCGGGGAGAAGTTCTCCTGATATCTCTTGCCTGACTTCCGCGGCGTTATCATACTCACTCCACAACTCACAAAGACGCTGCGCCTGCCGGCTGACGATGACAACCGTTTCGTGATCCGAACGTTTGTCGCTCAGGTGCTTCATAATAGGTTCGAGTTGTCCGCCGAAGCGCGGTCCTGGAGTGAAGGAATTTGCAAGCGGGACCGCATGCATGTCTGCAATCCCGGCGTTCAACCCAAGATCCACTGTGGTGTAGTTCTCGAGGCTCTCTTCGATATCAGATAAGGTCAGATAGGGGAGCGGGAAATCTGAAGAAATCCGCTTCTCTACTATTGCTTCCTCATGCATGCTTAGGGCCTGCTGCTCGATATCTGCCACGGCATTCGTGAAAGCGATCTTATCGTCGAAAACAATCAAGGTATTCTTTGGAAGAAAATTGGATATACCGGAGGGGTGTGAATTCATCAAAGGTAAAAACAACTCCAGCGAATCTGTTAGAAAAAGGTCATCTTCGCTGCCAATACCAGGCAATTGTTTCGACCAATTTTTATCGAAGTCGCGCGGCAGACCCTCGCGCGCCGGTGTGACCCAGATCCAGGTGGTTTCCTTGATCGTCCGCTGAGAGGTTGGGTCGAAGCAGCGGAGAGATTCCACATCGTCTCCGAAAAATTCGAGTCGGATGGGGAACTCTTCCGCCGGGGGCCAGAGGTCGAGAATTCCGCCGCGGCGGCTGAACTGACCACGCTCGGTCACAAGGCTGCTTTGCGCATAGCCATTATTCATGAGAAGGGAGAGAAGCTTATCGAAGCGGAAGACCGCACCTTGCTTTACATAACGTGAGTTTGCCAGGAAAGTTCGTTTTGGGAGCGTGCGTGTCATCAATGCTCTGGATGAAGCCAGAAGCATCAGGCTTTGGCCAGGGGTTTCTTCTTGTGGGCTGCCGGGTCCTTCACCTTGAGTCAGGAAGGCGAGTGCAGAGGTACGCTCATTTCTGACGGCTTCACTCCAAGGGGACAGTTCATAAAAAAGAGGATTCGGATTTGGAAAACGGTGAAGCTCTACGTTTGGTGTCCAATTCGGAATCTCTTCATGAAGGGTGAGCAGGCGGTCCAATCGAGGAACGATATACAGAATAGGCTGCTGAAGATCTTCGTATAAAGCGCTGACCAGCATCGGTCGAACTGCTTTCGGAATCTCCAAAGCTTCGTCAGGAGAGGTCTTTTCCAGAAGCTGATCCAACAGTATTTGGTATGTCGATTGCCCCCGAAGAGGACCTAATAGGGTGGAGAGGTTCATTTTTCAGCAGGTTTGGGATTGCAGGAGTTCATAGCCGCCTCGATCCCATCGAAGAGCAGCGTATGGACGCAGTCCGCGCTGCGTTGGAGTGTCATTTCAACAAATTCGGCATCCTCGGTGAGGAAATCTTGAAGGACGAAAGCTGCGGGATCCATTTTCCCTGACGGTCGACCGATGCCGATACGCATGCGCGGGATTTGATTTGACTGCATGGCAGTGATAATAGAAGCCATACCTTTGTGTCCGCCGGAGCCGCCTTCGGGGCGGATGCGAACGGTCCCGAGCGGCAGGTCGAGATCGTCGTAGATCACGATTAGATTTGAAGGCGGGATGCGATAATAGCGGGCTAGTGAAGCGACCGACCGGCCGACAAGGTTCATGAAGGTTTGTGGTTTCACCAGGTAGATCTTTTCTCCGTCTACACGTCCGTCAGCGATCAGCGCTTCAGATTGCATGCGTGAAATCGTCAAACCCCATCTGTGCGCAAGATGGTCAATCAGCATAAAACCGATGTTATGCCGGTTCCGCCGGAATTCTCGGCCCGGATTGCCCAGGCCGGCGAGGAGGTATGGTCCTTGATGTTCTGACATCCTTCTACCTACGTTTCTTGCGATTAGCATTACGCAGCATCTGTCGCATTCGCAGAACTGCCCATCGCTCTTGGGATCTCCTGCGGATGAAGAGGTAAATACCGATGGAGAGCAGGACCACCACACCGGCGATTATTCCCCCTGTGAAAGTCCTCAACACCGTTGATGGGCTTGATCCACCAGGAAACGGCAGCGAAGTGGGGCGCGGGGTCCGCGTAGGCAATGGTATCAATGGCGTTGCCGTGACTTTGTAAGGCTGCGGAGTGGCCGTCTCAATCGTTGTGCTGTTACGAATGCGGAGCCCTTCAACGAATGACTCGAGTACGATGTTATTGCTGAGATGCACACGCAATCGCAGTGTGTAGAAGCCGTCGGTGATACCGGTTGTATCCCAGAGCCCCAATCTGCCGTCAGAGACGATTGTGCGAACGGCATCGCCGATTTGGAACCAGGTCCCGGTTGGGTTATTTGAGTGGGAGAAGGAGAGATCATACGAAACAAAGGATGGGTGGGATGCCGACCCCTCGATTGTCACCACTCCATCGATGGCTTCTCCGCCGAGAGGCTCACGGATGTCCGCGTAACCTGGCGCCTGGGCTGCAGCCTGGCCGACGATGCACACAAATCCGAGCATCGTTAAACAGAGAATATTAAGCAGCCGTATGGCCTTCGAAAACCCCATTATTACACCTAAAAGAGACCAATCT
>CBDTTY010000155.1:0-4879 GCA_965363875.1 uncultured Anaerolineales bacterium | reverse complement strand
AACTGATCGTCTGGTAAAGCAGTTCTACTTTTACTGTGAGGGGCCCTGCTGCTTCACCGATGTCTACCGCGTACTGTATGTTATCCCCACCGCCCTGGAAATCATCGTCTTCCATTGCACCACCACGCACGGCGATATCCTCATAGGGTGACTTCTTCTCAAAGCCATCTGGGAGAAGGCGGTTATCCTTGATGTAACCCGCAGCATGCAGGAGTGCGGTCGTGATATCCCCCTCGGTATCTCGCATGATCGTTTCGTAGATCTGCACCTGATTCGGTTCGACAATAGCCAGATAATGCTGCTCCCACTGTGCAGGGTTGGCATCGTTGTCGTTGCCAACAATCGAGCCATCCACATTAGACCTGCCCGATTCAAAAACCGTCTGTCCGCTGCCATCCAGAACCGTGAAATGCAGCCATGCACGCCGGGAAGGGAAGCCGGTGGGGAACTTATGCCCGGCCTGATTGTGGACAACGACATCGGCGATAATGCGTGTTCCGGAGATGCGCACATTATCAAATTCTACCGTTGCGGAATTATTCTGAAGCTGGTTCAATGTGCGCTCGATAGCAGCGTCAAAGTTCTCGCTCGAGGCGGTCACGCTCAATTCGTCGCCGTACTCGTCCAGAACCCCCAGCATATACGCATTTCCCCCGACAAAGCTGTGCACCGAGAAGGGGCTTCGTAAAATTTTACTCATCGACGATATCTTGGCGCCGCCATCCGCCTCGGGCATATGGCAGTCCTGACAGGTCTGGGTGCGACGATAACTGCTGTAATACCACTCAAAGAAAGGGACTTGTTCGGGGAACTCGCCGGCTATCTGCCCTGAGGCGTCGACATAGGATGTATAGAGTGTGTGGCAGCTAGCACAGAGGGCTGATCGAGATAATTGTAAGCCCTGGATTGGCCGGTAACCGGAGGAGGATTGCATGATACTCGCCAGGCCATCCTCAGTCTTGAAGGGTCCGAATATCACCCTGTCTGGGGATCTGAGTTCAGTGTCGATGTTGAACCCACCGCTGAACGTCGCCTCGGTCCCCAGTCCTTCCTCGCGAATCTGATGGCATACGCTGCATGAGACCCCGTCCATCGCCAAGGAATACAAGTCGTTATCCGAGTTGAGGAAACCATCCTCGCCGAACATGACGCCCTTCTGCCCCATGTCTGCTGCAGTTGTGTGTGCCATCGGCATGTGGCAGGTTGAACACTTATCCTGTATCGCCTCGGACAGTTCGGGAAGATCCATCACCTCTGAGCGCACTGACGCCTGCCAGTACGGGTCGCGCGCTGCGTTCGCCATCATTGTCGCCCGCCAAAAACTATCGATCGAGACGTCAGCGCCTGTGTCGTCGGTTAGATTCGTATGGCAGACAGCGCAGGAGCCTGAGGTCGAGAAAAGCTCTCCTACTTCCATCGCCAGCGGATCACCGCTTCGTCCCCCATCGACCTCTGCTTCGACCGTCGGCGTCACAATCGCAGTAGCTGTAGGGGGAGGTGTTCTCGTCGGTTGAGACAATTTCGTCGGTGGGGGAGGCGGTTCCGTCTCCGCCGCACCCGCGCCACACCCGGTGAGAATCAAAGCTAATACCAGCAGAATCCATGCTTTCTTCATCCTACGACTCACTCTCTGCTCTAAATCTAATAATTCAAGAGAAAACTAGAAAACGAAACGGCCATCCTTATAGAACAACTCGCCATCGACAAGTATCTCACCCCCATCTTGCATGTCCGTGATCATATCCCAGTGGATGGCTGACTTGTTCACGCTGCCTGTCTCTGGATAGCCGGCACCGAGCGCCATATGAATCGACCCACCGATCTTCTCATCGAAAAGGATGTTCTTCGTGATCCGGTCCACGCCGTAATTCAAACCGACGGCGAATTCACCCAGGTACCTGGCGCCAGCGTCAGTCTCAAGCATGCTGTCGAGAAATTGCTGATTCTTTTCGGCGTGTGCTTCTACAACCTTACCCTCTTTAAAGACTAATTCGACGCCCTCGACTTCATTCCCACCTAAGACTGATGGGTAGGAAAAGCGCACACGACCTTCGACCGAATCCTCAGCTGGACCTGTGAAAACCTCCCCGTCGGGCATGTTGTTGTCACCGCAGGCATTGATGAATTTTCGACCTTTGATCGAGAGCCTTAAATCGCAATGCGGTCCGCGCACCTCGACCTGCTCATGTCCATTGAGCGCTTCGACAATCCTGCTTTGCTCTTCCTTAACGCCTTGCCAGTATTTGATCGGATCACTCGCCGGGTCATCGACATGGCAGGCTCGATAGACGAAATTTTCGAACTCCTCAAGGCTCATCTCGGCATCTTGGGCATAAGCCTGCGTGGGGAATAGCGTTGTCATCCAGCGAAACTCACGGGTCTGACCGCGGGTAAACTGGCTCTCGAGAACATTTTGCGTGGCTTTCCCACGACGCGCAAATCGTGCTTTATCGACGCCTGTAAGCAACCTGGTGTTGCTCAAAGAGTGAATGCGAATGCGCGATTCGAAGTTCTCATACACCAGATTGTAGAATGTGGCGGGATAGTCGAGCTGATCGTCATTCGCATACTGCAGGAAGATATCATCAAGACCAGTGAGCGTCGCTTGACCCGCGAGCGAGATGGACAAATGCGGATGTCCACCGGCTTTCAGAATTTCCTGGAAGCAGGCCCGCACCAGGGGCTCTGCGGCTGGTTCCGCCTCAATTAATACCCGATCGCCTGGTCGGATCTCATTGGAATATTCGACCAGTACTCGTGCCAGACGTTCTACTCTTGGATCCACAATATCTTCTCCGTATTCAGATTCTTATCGATCAGCCTGCGATTATACTCCTCCATCCGACCCACCGCATCTTTTATCATTCCCACCTGGAGAACGTGACGACTTGTAGAGGCCATCGCTCCATTTCGAGCCTGAAATTTGTGTATCCATTATTTCGACTCTAACCCAATATTCCATAAATCAGTTTTTTGATTTGACCCATCCCCTTCTTTCCGCGATACTTTGCACATGCGCAGGAATATTCAAATCCTGGTAGGTATTCTGCTTCTCACATGTAGCGGATGTTCGGTCTTTGGAGGCAGCACGGCGCTGGATGCCACACAGGAGACAGATCGCCCGCAAGTCGCCGAGGCCACGGCGTACACCGCCCCAACTTTGCCGCCGGTTAACACCGCGACTCTCGCCCCAACGACGACACAGACACCACCTCCAACCCCTTCGCCGTTCACCATCTTCATTGTTGAGACTCCTACATCTGAGAGCGGTCCCTCAACATCCATACCCACTCTTGACTTCAACTTTGAAGGTTGGGAACGCTACAAGACAACCTACACGGGAATCGCCTTCGATACTCCCGTCAACATGGAGATCCGTGATTACGGTCGCGTGATTCGCATCGGTGATCCGGACTTTAGCGATGATGGGATCCAGCTTTTTATTGAGGTCCAGGTGGATAATGCCGCATCGGGCTACCTGCCGGGTGATGTTAATCCGTATGATCCACGCAGCGTAGTTGACGGTATCTTAAATGAGTTCGAGAAGACCTACACAGATGTAACGCTAATCCGACCAATTACTAATACGAACATGAATGGTTACCCTGGCGCGGATACCGCCGTACGCACACAGTTAACCGTTGGATCAGGAACCGAGGAATTAATCTGGTATTTAGCAGCAGTCGTCCATGATGAAACCGTCGTGCGAATTTACGCCCAAACTCCGGCAAGCACCGGGGGCGCTTCCCTCGGGCTCGCACAACATATGATCAGGACCATCGAGTTTATCCCGGAGCCCTAGCTGTCGACCCTATTGGCTGTACCATGATATAAATCGTACTAGATGCGATGCCGAGATCGGAAAATTCGCTCCAGGTGGTAGAAAGCAATGCCAACGAATCTCCCTCCAGAATACTTCGCGGTCGATAAACGCTATCGCGCCGCGACCACTACCGAAGAGAAAATCGAAACGCTCGAAGAGCTGCTCGGCACCATCCCGAAACATAAAGGGACGGACCATCTTCGCGCTGACCTTCGCCGGAAACTCTCCAAATTCAAAGATTCAATGCAGAAGGGGAAAGCCGGGAGCCGTCAGGTTTCTGCCTTTAGCATCAAAACAGAAGGAGCGGGACAAGCCGCCGTTGTTGGCCCCGCCAACGCAGGCAAATCTTCACTTGTTGCCGCGCTGACGAACGCGCAGCCCGAGGTGGCCGAATATCCCTTCTCAACCTGGAATCCCACCCCGGGCATGATGATGATCGAAAACGTCCAGGTCCAACTGATTGATACACCCCCGCTCAACCGCGATTTCGTTGAACCGGACCTCATTGATATGATCCGCCGCGCCGATCTGGTGCTCCTCACCATTGATATCCAGGCTTCCCCCTTCGATCAACTTGAGGAAACGGTCGCCTTTCTTGAAAGCCATCGGATCATCCCTCTGCACCGTCAGGACGATTTCCCCCAAGATCGACGCCACGCCTGCCTTCCTTTCCTGATCCTTGTGAATAAAGTGGATGATGAAAACCTGGATGAGGACTATAAGGTCTTCACAGAACTGCTCGATGACGCCTGGCATACCGTGCCGATCTCGGCGACGACCGGCCACAATGTCGAGCAATTCAAATGGACGGTATTCGACTTACTGGAAATCATCCGCGTCTACTCTCAAGTCCCGGGAAAGGAACCTGACCTCACCTCACCTTTTGTCATGCGGCGAGGAGGCACCATCGATGAATTTGCCGCTCAAGTCCACCAGGAAATCGCCAGTGACCTCAAGACTTCCCGTGTCTGGGGAAGCGCAGACTTCGACGGGCAAATGGTTGGGCGTGATTACGTCCTGCAGGACGGCGATGTGGTTGAGCTGCGCGCCAAATAA
>CBDTTY010000154.1:0-4908 GCA_965363875.1 uncultured Anaerolineales bacterium | reverse complement strand
TTACTGATAGAAATCCTTTAATTCACTCGCTGGAAGTGTGATCAACCCTTCATCCCGTTCCCCGACTTGACTGACTCGCTCTGCGTGGAGACCAGTAAGGTACGCCGTATAGGCCGCCATCATTGCATCAAGCGCTTCATAGGAATGAAGCCGCTCAAGCGGCAGGTGGCCACTGAGTAGATTGTGCCTGGTGATTTCTTCTAACGCGTACATGGGGTTGGCAATATCGAGACCCTCGAGATAGAGCACGAGCTGCCGCTGCAGCCTCCCCTCTAGCGTTCGCTTCAGGAAAGGTCGTCGCTCCAGCAGAATTGTGTATCCGGAATGCGCACGTGCTTCAATAATCGCTCGGCGGTCGGATTTCTCATCGAGAACATTCTTCCGGAAGCCGATCTTCTCCAACCGGCGGAAAATCTCAAAGCCGGTTCTAACCCAAGCTTTGGCGTCTTCTTCTTTCTCGGGTGTGTTGTACAGGCGAATGTTACGCCTGCGTAGTTCATACTCACAAACTCGCCACTTCGCCCAGGTCTTCCCCTCCACGCGCAAGTTATATCGCTGGCGGATATCCGCTTGAGCCATTAAACCTCGGCTTGGTCCCTGCGGCGCATCGACAGCAACCACAGCCGACTCCAGCGAGGCCACAAACGCCAACACAGACTCGAGGTCTCCCTGATCCAATGCGATCAGGTGGAGATCGCGGTCAAGTGCCGCATATTGGATAGGCTGTTTGCCTCCCGTTGGGTCGATTCCCACGAAGACAGCGTCGGTGAAAAGCATGTCATTCCCTTCCCCTCGGGTCTACCCCGAACTACTAACCTTCAATTTAATCGCACAGCCTTCGAGTATTCCTGAAAGGCTATCCATAGGTCACGATCCGTGTGATAGGGTGCGAGCCAAGGCTTTTCTGCCGCCTCCCTCAATACCCGAGAAAGCTTGCGCCCCACATAAAGACCATAGGCCACATATGCCCACCGCGTACGATGTCGCCCTTCAGTGCTGTGCAAAAGAACCTTCTCGCCCGCTTCTAATGAGGCGTGTATGAAATCCGCGGCCAACCTGCGGTCCTCCATTCCGGCCAGTTTTTCATCCTCGACCCTTAACCAGAGGAAGCGCCGCGGTGTTGGACCCAGAAACGGTTCCGGTCCCCCTCCAGAGAGATGCAGGATGGCGCCAATGCCGGTTGAATCAGCAAAACCAGCCCATGTTGCGGGGATATGTTCCCCACCCGCAGCGTATATACTCTCCTCTACCCATGCCAATAGGTTTTGCCCTTCTGCACACAGCGGTCACTTTGATTATCCGACCGCAGTATTCATGTGCAGTATACAACGCCCTTTTGACGACGGCGAATGAGCAGGCTATACTTTCAACAAAACACCCCCCACCCCTCGAGGAGTCCCCGGCATGGCAAAGAAGAAGGCCAAGAAAGCAAACAAATCATCCAGTGACTTTAAGTTGACCTATGCAACGATGTACAACCCGCCCGAACTGCTGCATCAAAAGTACGAGCGGGCGCTGAAAAAAGTCAAGAATAATCTTGGGCAAGATCATCCCATGCTCATCAACGGCAAGGATGTGCGCTCCAGGGACAAGTTCGAAGACCGTTCCCCGATCAATCAGGATTGGCTGCTCGGCACCTTCCAAAAGGGCAGCACTAGCCACGCCCGGCAAGCGCTCTCCGCAGCCCGCAAAGCATTCCCCGATTGGTCAAGGAGATCATGGAAATCGCGCCTTCAATTATTGAGAAAGGCGGCGAAACAGATCGATAAACGCGTCTATGAAATCGCAGCAGTCATCTCCATCGAAGTGGGCAAAAACCGTATGGAAGCGCTCGGCGATATCGCCGAAGCGGCGGATCTCATCCGCTACGCGTGCGACCAAATGGAGGCCAACGAGGGTTTCAAAGTCAAGATGGGCACCGATCCATTAAAGGGGTTCAAGCCTTCAAACACATCGCTTCTTCGCCCTTATGGGGTTTGGGTCGTCATCAGCCCATTCAACTTCCCGGCAGCTCTCACCGGCGGCCCTGTCGGAGCAGCGCTTGTTGCCGGTAACACTGTGGTCATGAAACCGGCCACAGACACCCCTTGGACAGTCCGTTTGCTGGCCGAATGCTTCCGCGATGCCGGCATTCCGGATGGCGTTCTGAATTTCGTAACCGGTCCCGGCTCAACACTCGGCCAGGCCCTCATCGACAGCCCGGTTGTGGATGGCATCACCTTCACGGGCTCATTTGACATCGGAATGAAAATCTTCCGTTTGTTCGCCAATGGTCAATACCCGCGCCCGACGATTCTCGAAATGGGCGGCAAGAACCCCTCGATCGTCTCTAAGAACGCTGATATTGAGCGCGCTGCCGCCGGGATCGTACGATCATCCTTTGGCTTGCAGGGACAGAAATGCTCCGCCAACTCCCGGGTCTACGTTGAACGGCCGGTTTATAAGCAGTTGGTTGAACGAGTGGCCGAAATCACCCGGAAAATTGCCGTCGGCGATCCAACGGATCGAACGGTCTTCATGGGTCCTGTAATCAACAAAGGTGTCTACAACGATTTTAAGAAGTTCACGAAGGAACTTTCAAAAGCAGGTGCTTTCCTCACTGGCGGTAAAGTCATCACCGAAGGTTTCTTTGCGAAAGGTTTCTTCTGCGAACCGACGATCGTCACCGGCGTTCCGCACAGCCATCGGCTTTGGAAGCATGAGATGTTCCTGCCAATCACGATGGTGCATCCGGTGAGCAATCTCTCCCAGGCGATGAAATTGGCGAATGACAGCCAGTATGGCCTCACCGCTGGCTTCTACGGTTCGGACGAGGAAGCCGCATGGTTCTTCGAGAACATCGAGGCTGGTGTGACCTATGCCAATCGACCGCAAGGCTCAACTACCGGCGCTTGGCCCGGGTTCCAACCCTTCGGTGGATGGAAAGGATCGGGCTCCTCCGGGAAGAACGCCGGCGGTCATTACTACCTACAGCTCTACATGCATGAGCAGATCCACACGATTATCCGCTGAGTGACACATACCAGAGCCCCATCTGCCAACTTCAGGCGATAGGGGCTCAATTATTGATTATGGCCTCTCGATTCGGCTCCGCATTGATCCTCATTGGTCTGATCTCCCTTGTGGTGTTCATTCTCACGCTCCAGATTCAGCAGGCGAACACCCTCGCTTTGCTGCTCGGCTCATCACTGACTGCGCTGGGTTTGGTAATCCGCCGCAGCGCGGCGCGTAATGCACAGCGCCGAACAGCTCGTTTTCACACTTTAAGGCGCCTCCGCGGCGACACGAATGAAATCAAGGACCTCGATGATTAGGATGATTAAATATCATCACATGCTTAAGTTACAATTCCGCAGTTCTGGAAAATTCGCGCAACGACACATATAAGGAGATGACATAATGGCAGACATCATTGACCATACGATTTACGGAGATGATATGCAGCTCGTGGAAGTTGAGCTCGACCAGGGAGAGGGCGTCCGAGCCGAGGTAGGCACACTCACCTACATGGAAGATGGAATCGAAATGCAGACATCGACTGGTGGCGGCATCTTCAAGGGTCTAAAGCGTGCGATCACCGGGGAAAGTTTCTTTATCACGACTTTCCTAAATAACGCTGGCGGTAAAGCAAAGGTCGCATTCGCCGCCCCATACCCGGGCAAGATCATACCCATCAGCCTAAATGATTTTGGTGGGCGCATTATTTGTCAGAAGGATTCGTTCCTTTGCGCAGCGCAAGGCATCGAGATCGAGATCGCCTTCACGAAGCGATTAGGCGCAGGAGTTTTTGGCGGTGAGGGCTTCATCCTGCAGCGGCTCGAAGGTGATGGCATGGCTTTTGTCCACGCCGGCGGGACCATCGTGGAGAAGGACCTCGTGGCCGGCGAGACTCTTCGGGTGGATACTGGCTGCTTGGTCGCCTTCAACGACAGCGTCGCTTATGATATCAAGTTCATCGGCGGTTTCACCAACGCTCTGTTTGGAGGCGAAGGCTTGTTCTTGGCAACCTTAACCGGACCCGGGAAGGTATATCTGCAGAGCCTGCCCTTTTCCAGGTTGGCAGATCGAGTGCTCGCCTCTGCAAAATTCCAGCAGACTGGAGAAAAGAAGGGCGCTGCGGGGATCGGAGGCGAAATCCTTGGAGACCTGATCAGCGGCAGATAATTAGCACGATCAATCCTTTGGGCAAGAATTTTGCTCTACCCTGGTGTGCACATTCCAAAACCAGGCAGGAGAGTTTGGTTTATTGAAGAATGGTAAAAAAACGTAATTCATTCGAGGCGTGCTATATCTCCGTTGACGTTGAGACGGCAGGGCCCCACCCCGGCCGTTTCGCACTGCTATCCATCGGAGCATGTGTGGTCACCGATCTCGACCGATCTTTGTATCTCGAACTGCAGCCCGATTGCCCCGCTTATGAGCCACAGGCTCTTGAAATCAGCGGATTGTCGCTCGAGACCCTGGCTGAAGATGGGATTCCGGCGGAGGAAGCCATGCGGCAGTTCGATAACTGGCTGAGCGCGAACACACCGCCGGATGAGAAACCGGTATTCGTCGCCTTTAACGCCGCGTTTGACTGGATGTTCATCAATGAGTATTTTCACAAGTATCTGGGACACAATCCGTTCGGGCACAGCGCGCTGGATATCAAGGCGCTTTATATGGGTATAACAGGCATAGGATGGGAAGAAACGAGCCATAATGCGATCTCCCAGCAATTAGGATTGCCCCCTCACCTGGAACACCATGCATTACAAGATGCGCTTGACCAGGCGATAATATTCCGCAAGATCCTCGAATTAAGGGAATGAACGTACAGTTACTGGTGGCAGGTCAAGCTTCTCGAGTTGGGACGAGGTCATTCTGATGGACGGCAGCAAGCCAACCTGATCAAGCCGGGATACTGTC
>CBDTTY010000153.1:0-4915 GCA_965363875.1 uncultured Anaerolineales bacterium | reverse complement strand
CCATTGCCCGGGAAGTGGGGGTTGATGTTGTGGTCCATCCACAGAATATGGGCAAGGGTGTGGCGCTGTCTACGGGATTCGCGTGGGCGTTGGAAAGAGGCTACGATGCCGTGCTCACGCTGGATGCGGATGGACAACACGATCCAGAGGAAGCACCTAAGTTCATCGAAGCCTACGAGCGGGGAGAGGGGGATTTAATCATCGGTCGCCGTGATTTCCGAGAGATGCCTCTTTACCGCGCCTTCGGCAATGGGGTCGGAACATGGATGCTCTCACAAGCCCTGGGAACAAAGATTTATGACAACCAATGTGGATACCGTCTCTACACGCGGAAGCTGCTAGAGGCTGTGGATATGGAACGAACGGGATTTGAATTCGAAGTGGAAGTTGTCGTCGAAGCCCTAGCGGCGGGTTTGGGGATCGGATGGGTGGACATACGTACGATCTATGGAACTGGGAAGAAGAGCTACTTTCACCCATTTCATGATTCGGTCAAGTTTATAGATATGGTCTGGGTAGCGCATAAGAGGTTTCAGGAGTTGAAAAGAACCGAACAGACACCGAACAATTAGGTAGATGATTTTTCGTGATCATGATTAACCTCGGGGAGTTTTGTATCGATGGCGCTCAATGAGTTCATCAACAGCTATGTTGGACCTATGGCTGGAGCATTTCTGGGTAGAGTATTAACTAGGAAACAGGCTTTCCGCTTAGCTGACTTTATTGCGGCGAAACTCGCTGCAAAGGAAGACAGCGCACTTTATCAAGCGGTACGGAGCAACCTCGCGGTTGTGAAAGGGATCCCTTACTCGTCTTCAGAACTCGATAGTGGAGTCGGTAGGGTCTTGCAGAATGCGGCACATGGTTATGTGGATTGGTTCAGGATGATGGCTTCCGGATTAGAGGGTCTTGAATCGGTCTGCGAAATTGATGAGTCATTAATTCATAGTGCACTTGAGGCACAGAGCAACGGGCATGGCGTTGTGTTCGTGGGCGGGCACATAAGCAGTTTCAATATGTTCCTTTTGCTTCTAGCTAAGAGAGGTTTCCCAGTTCAGGTTCTCTCATACGCTCGATCCGAGGAGCATCATCGATCTGACACTATTCTACGTGAACGTTTTGGGATCAACGCCACACCGATCTCAATGGAGTCTCTGCGCCAAGCGTATCAACGCCTTTCAAACCAAGGCTTTGTTGTTACCGCGGTAGATCGCCCAGATGTCGGGGGATCGCAATTGACCTTCTTTGACCGTAAAGTCGAATTGCCGATCGGTCATGCCCGGCTCGCAATCCGATCCGGGGCGCACATGATCGTCGGAGTCGTCCGGCAAGCTGCAGATGGCAACTATAAAGTTACCGGTTCCCCAATCATCAAACCAGAAACAACAGGTAATATAAAAGAGGATACACTCGCGCTTGCACAACGAGTAGCAGAGATCATCGAAGGATTCATCCGCAGCGATCCCGAAGATTGGATGATGTTTCTGCCGGTATGGCCTGATGTGATCCCATAAAATAGCTGCATCTCAGATAGTCCCTCTATTTAACTTGGCGAGCACATCTCAAACAATATGGTTGAAAAAATAATCCAGAAAAAAATAATCACCCTCCGGGCCGAGATCCGGAAGCACAATTATCAGTATCATGTGCTGAACGCGCCTCTCATCAGCGATTATGAGTACGATCGTTTGATGAGAGAGCTTCAGGCGCTTGAATCCGAGCACCCTGAATTGATCACTCCAGATTCGCCCACTCATCGGGTTGGTGGGGAAGTCGCCGAAGGGTTTCTGCGGGTTTCGCACCCAGTGCCGATCCTGAGTTTGAGCAGCGCACATAGCGACGATGAGGTTCGGGCATGGTTTGAACGGATCACGAAACTCGATGAGCGGGTTCGCGACGCAAGTTTCACTGTAGAACCTAAATTGGATGGGCTCACCGTGGTGCTGCATTATGAAAACGGAGTTTTCACCCGAGGAACGACGCGCGGGGATGGGGAGGTCGGAGAGGATATCACCTCTGGTTTGAAGACGGTCCGCAGCCTGCCACTCCATATCCCTGTCATCACCAGCGGACCCAAGCCACCGGCTCGGCTTGTGGTGCGCGGTGAAGCGATTATTTATCTTGATGACTTTCAGAAATTAAACGAAGAACTTGAGGCTGCTGGCGAACGCGCCTATGTTAATCCGCGCAATACAGCATCCGGGGCGCTTCGTCAATTTGATACGAGCCTTACCGCCTCACGTCCGATTCGCTTACTCTGCTATGACATCGTGGACTCTGATGGTCCGGTACCACAAGAGCAGTGGGAAGCTCTTGTCTACCTTAAGGCGCTTGGGTTTCCGGTCCCATCCGGTATCACACTAGAGTCTGATCTCGATGGAGCCCTCGGCCGATACCAGGACTGGATCGGGCGGCGTGACTCCCTCCCATACGAAGCTGATGGCATTGTGGTGAAATTGAACGATCTTCAACTAGCGAGGGAGTTAGGTGTAGTCGGCAAAGACCCGCGCGGTGCGATCGCTTACAAATTTCCGGCTCAGGTGGTCACTACTTGTTTAGATGATATCGGTCTCAACGTTGGGCGGACAGGTGTCGTCACACCCTTTGCCATTCTTGAACCGGTTGAGGTCGGCGGGGTGACAGTTCGGCAAGCAACTCTGCACAATTACGATTTCATTCATGAGAAGGACATTCGCATCGGGGATCGAGTACTGATTAAACGTGCTGGTGATGTCATCCCCTATGTCATTGGACCCGTAGTTGAAGCCCGGACAGGGGAAGAAATTTCGTATCGAATCCCGGACCAGTGCCCCTCCTGTGGGGAACTTCTAGAGCGGATCGAAGGGGAGGTCGCGATTTATTGCGTCAATGCAGCTTGTCCGGCTCAACTGGTTCGAAATATCGAGCATTTCGCATCACGTGGAGCGATGGATATCGAAGGCCTGGGGATTAAAGTTGCACACTTATTGGTCGAGGGGCACCTCGTCATCGACGTGGCGGATCTTTACAGTCTGGACTTAGAAGTTCTCTCAGGATTGGAAGGCTTCGCGGACAAGAGAGCGCAAAACCTCATTGAGTCAATTCAAGCCTCACGGTCACAACCCCTTTCGCGCCTGCTGACTGCTTTGGGGATCCGCAATGTTGGTGAGGCAGCGGCTGGAGACCTGGCCAGGCAATTTAAAAACCTTGATCTTTTATCTGAGGCAGGTCTGGAGCAGCTTGAAGCGGTAGATGGGATTGGGCCGAAGGTGGCCAGAACGATCATCGATTGGTTTGCGCAACCCTCAAACACAAGAATCATCAACAAATTGCAGGAAGCTGAGGTGTGGCCGGAGTTTACCGATTCTAAGAATACGGGAGCTGAGCGGATCCTTGCAGGTCTTACCTTCGTTCTTACAGGCACCTTGCCGTCATTGACTCGAGCTGAAGCAAAAGAATTAATCTTGCTGCATGGGGGCAAAGTTACAGGTAATGTAAGTCGGCGGACGGATTATCTCGTCGCCGGAGAATCCTCTGGCTCGAAGTTGACCCGCGCGCAGGATTTGGATATTCCCGTGATTGATGAAACCCAGCTAAAAGCGTTAATCGAGTGAGGTTTAGATGTGCGGGAATTGATTCTCTTCTTGTCAATCGGGTGATATCCCAAGCAAAACTATCCTGTTTGCCGTTGATAATCTCATGAAGAAAGTTACATTGAAATCCCGTCGCGAAAAAGCGATACTGCGACGCCATCCTTGGATATTCTCTGGGGCTGTCGAATCGGTGACCGGGGATCCCGGTCCTGGTGACGTTGTTGAGATACACGCCGCGGACGGGCGATGGCTCGCTCGAGGAGCGTACTCTCCGGAATCACAAATCCGGATTCGAATTTGGACGTGGAATCAGGCGGAGGAAGTCGACGCAGATTTCATCCAGGAGCGGATGTTTCTTTCTATAGCCGCGCGAGATGATATTGGGATTCCCAAATCCACGAATGCCTATAGAGAAGTGCATGGCGAGTCAGACGGCATCCCCGGGTTGATCGTTGATCGCTATGGAGATTACCGTGTTGTTCAGTTCCTCTCCGTTGGAGTTGAGCGCTGGAAGGACGAAATCGTAGATGCGCTTTCGTCTCATGGCGGGTGTCTGGGGATATACGAGCGATCTGATGTCGACGTTCGTGGACTAGAAGGTCTGGAACCGCGCTCAGGGAAACTTGTTGGGGAGGAACCACCCCGGCGAATCCAAATACATGAAGGCGAACGGCGCTATCTCGTGGATATTCGCGATGGGCAAAAAACCGGCTTCTTCCTCGATCAGCGCGAGAACCGTGCGCTGGTTGCGAACTGGATTAGGGCTGGGGAGGTACTCGACTGCTTTTGCTACAGCGGCGGTTTTACTGTTGCCGGATTGGGTGCAGGAGCAGAGCGTGTTACCGCCGTGGATCAATCTAAAACCGCGTTGGAGTTGGCGGAAGAGAATGTTCGTTTAAATGGTTTCCCAGTGGAAGAAGTAGAGTTCCTCGCGGAAGATGTGTTTCAGTCGCTGCGAAAATTCCGCGACCGAGGGAGAAGTTTCGACGCAGTGATTTTAGACCCCCCGAAATTTGCGGCAACATCGGCTCAGGTGGATCGGGCTGCGCGCGGATATAAGGATGTGAATTTGCTGGCGTTTAAACTGCTGCGAGTCGGCGGTTATCTGCTGACGTTCTCCTGCTCAGGTGGAGTTACCCCCCAACTTTTTCAGAAGATTGTCGCCGATGCTGCATTAGATGCCGGGGTAGACGCTGTCATCGTTGGCTGGCTTTCGCAGGCGAGCGACCATCCCGTGAAGGTCTACTTCCCGGAGGGGCGCTATCTCAAGGGGCTTGTGTGCCAGATTCGGGAGAAGTGAGGGGTTGTTGGTTGTATGTGGAGTGCGGAAGCTCTGCTTCCGG
>CBDTTY010000152.1:0-4938 GCA_965363875.1 uncultured Anaerolineales bacterium | reverse complement strand
GCTGTGTAGGGATCATCTCCCTCGAAATTCAACGCGGTCGCTGTCGGGACGGGATCATCCAGCGCGATTTTGATGCCCGCTGTTTGCTGATCCGCTTCCTTCGGGGACAGACCCAGATCGCGCAGCGCGTCGCCGATGATCGAAAGACGAAAGGCTCCCAGGACGCCCTGTGATCCATCCTGAGAATAGTCAGCGTAGAGCTTCGAACGCAATGCCATCGAAAACGGCAAGGACTCCGCTGCCGCGGAGTTTAATACGATCGCTGCCGCAACCGTCACCGCTACGATAGCGAGGAACACACCAAATGCACGGAATACCCATCGTCTTTTCTTCATAGCAATCTACCCTGACCCTAGTTGACCGAAGGAGCTTCTAAGACCCATCTCCACCCGAACATAACAATCTTCGATAAAATTCATTTCCGGGCAGGACACTCCAACGCTCAACGAGCGTGCTCGTTGTATCAAGTTACCTGCTTATTAATTACGTTTCAAGCCGTTCTTAGCTCCTACTTAAGTTTTCACACTCTCTACGCACGAAGGTCCTACTCCAACAAATGTCTATTCCTTGCTAGAGTCCGACATATCGATCAAGCGCTCGGTTCGTCCTTCCACTTCATATATGCCGATTTCCTGCCCCCCTTCTTCCGACTGTAATTGGCCATTACGACCGAAAGTAAATTGTGAACGTGCTCCAGAGAGATACTCGTACGTCTCTTTGCTGATTAACACGGTCCCACCACGCATCGATTTCGCAGCCTCTTGAATTCGCTGCGCTGCGATTACTGTATTACCCAGGACCGTGTATCGCAGGCTTCCCTGCACGCCAATTCCACCGGCGATGACCCACCCAGAGGCGATGCCAATGCTCACATCCAGCGGCGGCATGCCAGTGGAGACCCGGTTCTCATTCAAGGCATTAAAATAGTCGATCAGCTCCATCCCCGCATGGGTCGCCTGCAAAGAACTCACCTGCATCGGCAGCCCTCGGGGAAAAACTCCAAAATATGCCTTGACCTCCCCCCCAGCCAGCGTATCAAGGACGCCTCCATGGCGATAGATTACCGGAATGATCCCGGTGAGGGCATCGTTCAGCGATCGGACCACTCGTGACGGATCCGCCTTTTCAGCATCGGTCGAAAATCCACTGATCTCAGCATGAAGCACTGTGGCTTTCACCGTCTGCCCCTCTGCAAGCCGGCCGCCCTCCACCAGGGTTTTCCTCAAGTGTTCCTTAGCTTGTGGCGTTGGATCCTGACCCAAGAGATCCCGGTATAGAGTCTCCTCACGAATGCCCGTTAGCATCCTGTTGAAGGTCTGCGCAAGTGCGCCAAACTCATCTTTTGTTCCTTGAGTAGCGATGGTCTCCAAATTCCCCATCGCTGCTACTTGCGTTGCTTCCGTCAGATCCACCAATGGGCGGGTAACCCAACTTGACACAAGCAGACCGGTTCCGATGACAAGCACAATGGCTAATACCCCAAATAGAAGGAGATTCGATGCCTGCTGGCGATACTGTTGGTAGAGGACATCAGCATCCTCACCACCCAGAAGCGAGATACCCATTAAGCCCAGTTGCACAGTTCCGTTTCGGATCTGGAATGGCGTGAGTACCTCACCGTATGTCTGCCCGGCAATCTGTATCGTCCGGTATGGCGCTTCCCCGCTCTCTGCATCCAGCGCTGTTTGAACCAGTTGGGAATTAAGGGTTAGGCCTGGAGGGTTCCATGGATCCCCTTTTGAGAAATCTGTATGGACTAGCGTGCCTGACTCAGAGTCAAAGGTACTAATGTGCGCTCCGGCGATTTCACCGAGATCACGCGTTACATTTTCCAGATACTTTCCGATCAACACAGCCCCAAAAACATTCCCGTACTGGTCCGTCATGGGACCACCGACAAATAGGACCTGGACCTCCTGCTCACCGATTAGAACTGTGTGCATTCCCGCTTGCTTTTCGCCTTCCGTATCCTCTCCCAGCACATCGGGCTCCAGGCCAAGGATCGTGCGCACGAAAGGCCAGGATTGATAATATCCCTCTCCGCGCAGCGTAAGATAATCACCCGGAGGAGCATCCGGTTCGCTCCGCCGTATTGCCAATAGACTGGTTCCATCTCTATCCAGGACTACTGCTACATCCGTCTCCGTGGTCACCACTGTCTGCAGGATACGCGCCCGTAATTCCTCCGCTCTGCTTAGCGCGACCGCCTCCGGGACTCCTTCCGTGTTTGAGATCGCACGTTGGATCTCAAGGAGGCGCTCCTCAATTCTGACGACCTCATCAGCGGCTTGTTGACCGCTGTCGCGAAGCTGCCGTTGGAAACTCACCTCTTCCGCCTGGCTCAATTGTTGATTTACTAAGAATCCGAGACCGAGACCTAGCGCGAGCGCAAGGACGATAAATGGAAGAGTGATCTTCCATCGCAGGCTAAATCGTACGCGAGGTTGTTCGTTTTCAAGCACAAGATGTCCTTATGAATAGCCCATGTGCAACTTCCGGCAACCAGACAGAGTTCAACAATAGCGTTAAGTACACTTCACGAGCATTTCCACCACGCCACCTTAAACTATAAACGCCTTTGGGAAACTTTGACTTTACAGTTACCTAACCAGCATCCAGCTCACCGAAAACAACGATGCGCTGATTATCCACAAGGTATGGGTAGCAAGAAATCAAGGTGATCGTAGGTTTGGATGTCGGCTCGAGGACGCTGACTTCGGTGGGGGAAACAATACGGAAGCCAGTCACGCGGTATGTATATTCCTGCGTCGTTGTCGAAATAATAATCTCATCCCCCGGTTTAAGCTGATCCAGATCCCGGAAGAGTTCTCCGAAGATATCGTTATGGGCGGAGAGAACGAGATTTCCATTCTCGCCCGGGTTTCCGCTGCCAATGTATTGTCCAACTCCCTTCCGCAGCTGATCCCATCCAACCCCCTGAACTACGGGAGCTATATCGTTCCAAATCTTTGGAATGAAGATATTGTGTACTTGTTGCGGTCCCGGTGTCGGTATGGCAACGAAGGGCAGCGACTGAACCAATGGGCGCAGGTTCTCAGGGATCTCGGCTTCATTTGGTTGAGCGCCGCCCGGCGAGGTCGGTGGCGTGTGTCCAGAGGGAAGCACAACGGCCGTGATTAAGGGCGTTGGCACCGGCTCTCCAAGTGAAAGAGCTTCGGCGACCTCCGCGTTCAGGCGTTTCAGCGCTCCCGCCCCACTGAGAAGAACATAAAGAAATCCAACTGCTGCAGCGACTTCGACGACAATGAGCGCACGATTCAGGAACCGCTTCAGGGGCTGCTTGGATTGGGAGGCCGTCTCCTCCTCGTCGGCTATGACCGAATTTACCTGGCTTGCCGACGCTGTATCTGGGGTAGCTTGAGGTGTGGGAACCGGGAGCACTCGGCCGCTGCGCTGGAATTGTTTCAAGCGCACTTGCCGAGCCTCCATCTTTTTTCGAGCCAACAATGCCTCTAACTCAGCAATCGTCAGCTCTTCTGCCAGCCGCCTATTCTTTGCCATAGATCATCCACAAAAACAAACTTTCCAAAGTGAATGTTGCAGGAAAGGTGCCGCATTAAACTCGCAGGGATTATACTCGAATGCCCTTTTCAACACCTGCAAGAGATGTCAGAATTAATAAGCATTGTAAATCGGGAGGATCATTCCGAGCGGGGCTCACTTAGAGTGATTTGCAGCCATCTTGACCCTCGTGTATAACGGCCATGCCTACATTTTGGATGGGAAAATATGAGCTATCGATTTGTAGTACTTGGCACAGGTCGATGCAGACCTGTTTTCTTGACCTTCTCGTAACCCATCAAGCCCCTATTAGCGTTGTGTGGACACTCAGAATGAAACCTGAGTCGTGATGCCTTCCCCTTAAAAAAGCTGACCCCGGGGTGCCTGGCAGATAAGGTTCCGGGGTCGCTGTATTTATCGTTTCAAATGATGCCGATAGAAACCTAAATAAAGAAATCCTCCCCGTCCCCGTTAATCACCATGCGTATCTGTATTGCCAATCTATCTGCTTGATCCGTTGCGAGTCGCAACCGTTTCAATGGCTCCGTCGCACCCGCTTCGAGCGAGTCGCGAATACCATGCAGTTGTGGAATCAGAACATTATCGGTGTAGCTCAACGCTTGCTTCACATCTTGGAAGTCCTTCTGATGGGAGTATTCCAGCAGTGCAATAAACCCCTTCAGATCCTCCCGCAATGCACTAATTGTTGCTTCCAGTTCTTCTGTGGATTTAAGCTGATCGGCAACGCGCTCAAGGTTATCAAGAACTTGTGGAAAAGTGATCATTTGTCACCCCTACATTTTCCTGAAGGTTCACCTGTCCTTCAGTATATACCCAATTTATCCTGTTAGAGCGATCGGGAGTCAGCGATGAGATATCCAGCGAATAGGTGAGGTGAAATCATGATTCATCCTGCGTATAAACGCTGCGCTTGAGTTCGGCGAGGTAGGGAAGCGTACGATAGGATTCCGCGTAATCTAGCCCGTAGCCGACAACCCATACGTCAGGAATGGTGAACCCGAGATAATCGATCGGTTCATGTGACATGTCCCCCTCCTTCTGCACCAAAACACAGGATTTCAATGACCTCGGTCGGCGACCCTGCAATGTCTTGTGCAAATAGGAAATTGTCTGACCGGTATCAACAATATCCTCGACGAGCAGGATATCTCGATTCTCGATTGGCGCACGAAGATCCATCAAGATCCGTACCGCGCCGCTGGAGGTGGTGCTGTTCCCATAACTTGAAAGCGCCATGAAATCGACGATGTGAGGAATGGTTAGTTCGCGCACGAGGTCCGCCATGAAGATGAACGCACCCTTAAGAATCCCCACCAGGTAAAGGTCACCTTGGTCACGATAATCATCGGAGATCTGCTGCGCCAGCTCCGCCACTCGAAGGCTGATTTCCTCCTG
>CBDTTY010000151.1:0-4987 GCA_965363875.1 uncultured Anaerolineales bacterium | reverse complement strand
CCGAACTGATTCCCTGCCTTAGATTCTCGAATTATCAGAATGTGTTCCCCCCCACCCGCTGTCGCCGCATCGGCTTCAGGGTTGTATAATCCCCCTTCTATCAACTGGAGGAACTTGGGTGCCTAACGCCCTGTTGTATCTCATCACTGTACTCATCTGGGGCTCGACCTGGCTGGCCATTAAATTCCAATTGGGCATCGTGCCGCCAGCACTCTCGATCGTATATCGCTTCACGATTGCTGCCGGGATCCTTTGGCTTTATACATCCTTCCGCCGCTTACCAATGCGCTTCTCGCGCCGGCAGCATGCGTTCATGGCCTTGCAAGGCTTCTTCCTCTTCTCTTTAAACTACATACTCGTCTACCTCGCGGAGGGAACTCTGACCAGCGGTTTGGTCGCAATCGTCTTCTCCGGCATCGTAATCACCAACGTCATCTTCAGCGCGATCATCTTAAAGGACCCCATCCGACTTCGGGTCATACTTGGCGGTCTCATTGGGCTGTTAGGCCTCGTGTTCGTTTTTTGGTCTGAATTGAGATCCTTTGACCTATCCAGCGGCAGGGCATTGGGTTTAACCTTCGCGATTTGCGCTACGCTCTCTGCTTCTCTGGGAAATATCGTGGCGGCTCGCAACCAACGCAGCGGGCTGCCTGTGCTGCAATCGAACACACTTGGCATGACCTATGGAACAATCTTTACACTCCTCCTGGTGCTTTTCCAGGGCACCGAGCTGACCTTTGACCCCTCTGCATCCTATATCATCTCACTGGTCTACCTTGCGCTTTTCGGCTCAGTGATCGCTTTCGGCACCTACCTCACCTTATTGGGTCGCATCGGACCGGGCAGAGCGGCGTATGTTACCATCCTCTATCAGATCGTCGCCCTGGCCCTCTCCACAATATTTGAGGGTTTAATCTGGAACCTTCAAGCGGTATTAGGAGTAGTACTTATACTTGCTGGCAATGTGATTGCGGTATCAAAGATTTCGACTGGGACCAAATAAGGCAAATTATTAGCAAGCCCCACCACCGGTCTGATATAACCAACTCCAGCCAATAAAGATGCAAGGAGATTCAACTTGAACGACAAGATCCTTCAACTCTACCCCGCTCCCAGCCGTGAAGTCTCATTGCGAGGTCTTTACCTTGAACACGACCTGCGCGCGCATGCGGAAACACTCGACCACGTATTCGTATGCGCCAATTTCGTTAGCAGTCTGGATGGCCGCATCGCCGTTCCGGATTCATCCGGCAAGCGTGTTACCTTAGCCGAGGCGATCACGAACCCGCGCGATTGGCGTCTCTTTCAAGAGTTGGCTGTGCAGACAGATATCCTGATCACCTCCGGGCGCTACCTGCGCGAATACGCCACAGGCGTTAAACAGGAAATCCTGCAGATCTATGACGATCCACAATTCGAGGACTTACAGAGCTGGCGCCTCAGCCGAGGCCTTTCATCTCAACCCGATCTAGCCGTGGTCAGCAGCCGGCTGGATTTCGACGTCCCCCCCGCTCTGCTGGGGGACGACCGTTCGCTGTTGATTTTTACGACGAAATCTACCGATGCGGACCAGATCCAACGTCTTCAAGACCAGGGTGCAAAAATCCTTTTCGCCGGCGAGGAGAGCGTCGATGGGCAAAAGCTATGTGCCCACTTGACCGAACTCGGCTACCAATCGGCATACTCGGGCGCAGGGCCGAAGGTCCTGCATCTACTCGTATCAAGCGGCGTCCTGGACCGCCTCTATTTGACCTTTGCGAACCGCCTTCTGGGAGGCGAGCCGTACGCGAGCATCCTCGAGGGACCACTGCTCGACCCGCCTACAGGCCTGGAGCTCAACACACTATATTTCGACCCCTACGGCATTGAAGGTTTAGGGCAGCTATTTGCCTCTTATGATCGAGTTGAATAACCTTCACAATCAGGCTTAATCAAGAAAGTAAACGGGATAGGGCTGATGTTCACCAGTATCAAAGAAACCTACAACGAATTTCCACGCACCTTTTGGACACTCGTCGGGGCGTCGTTCATCGACCGCCTTGGTGGGACAATGATCTTCCCCTTCTTCGCCTTGTATGTCACCCAGAAATTCAACGTCGGCATGACCCAAGCTGGTGTGCTGCTGGCGATCTTCTCAATCGCTGGTCTTTTTGGAAGCATGATCGGGGGTGCGCTTACCGATAAATTTGGCCGCCGCGGAATGGTCCTCTTCGGCCTGGTCTTCAGCGCGTTGAGCAGTGTTTCGATGGGATTGGTGAACGAACTCTCGCATTTCTACCTGCTTGCTATCGTCGTCGGTTCTCTCTCGAATATTGCCGGTCCAGCGCATCAGGCCATGGTCGCTGACATACTCCCCGAGGAGAAGCGCACCGAAGGATTCGGCATGCTGCGCGTTGCGGGAAATTTAGCCTGGATCTTCGGCCCGATGATCGGCGGCTTGGTCGCAGGCAGCTCCTATTTGATGCTCTTCATCCTCGACGCCATCACCAGCCTGATCGTAGCTTTCATCGTCTTCCGCTCAATCCCTGAGACCAAACCTAAAGAGCCTGAGACAGAACACAAGAAAACCCTTGCGCAGACCTTCGTCGGATATCGAGTTGTTCTCGCCGATCGACTTTACCTGGTTTACCTGCTGGTGTCGATGCTCATGCTGATCGCCTACCAGCAGATGTACCACACTCTATCGGTCTATCTACGTGATTCACATGGTATTCCCGAGAGAGGTTACGGGGCACTCTTAAGCATAGATGCCGCCCTGGTTGTACTGCTTCAATTCTGGGTCACTCGCCGTATACGTGACCGTCCGCCCATGGTCATGATGGCTGTAGGAACCGCGCTGTATATGGTCGGACTGGCGATGTTTGGCTTCGTCTCCGCGTACTGGCTTTTCATAGTCGCCATCCTGCTGCTCACCTTCGGAGAGATGGTCGTTATGCCCATAAGCCAGGCTCTAGCCGCGCGTTTTGCCCCAGAGGATATGCGCGGCCGCTACATGGCTTTCTACTCACTCGCCTGGGCAGTCCCTTCAACCATAGGCCCGTGGGCCGCTGGTCTGATCTTGGACAATTACAATCCGGACTGGGTTTGGTATGCGGCTGGAATCGCTTGTGCGATCGCTGTAATCGGCTTTCTCTCACTCCATATGAGCGCACAGAAACGCTTCGCTACGGTTCCTGCAGAAGAAGCTCAGCGGGTTTGATCGTATCAGGTTGAAGGACAGTGCAAGTTCACTCCGAGAGATAGTTCAAGTTAACACTAGCGTCGCCAAAACGTAGGTTAAGGGTCGGATAAAAGAGTGTTTTTTTCTGTTAAGATAAATGCGCGAGCCGCCTCCCCGAAACCTACTTGGTTGCGGGATCTCCCAGGCGGCTTGCGCTATTAACCAACGATACCTCCCTGACATTGCGTCCCTTTTTATCATTAGAACCTCTACGAGCGAGGTGTATGCCTAAATCCCCCGCGTAGTTCCCCCAACAATGGGATTTTCTCAGGCCTGCCCCTGTGAGATCATCGCTCCATGGATAATAACCCCGCTCACAACCGCTTCTTCATCTATCCGCAGGTTCAAAAGAAAGATGAGATACAGACTGTAATCGCAAGTATGGAGGCATTCCACCAGTCACTGGACGAGACCGACCAAGATCTCGTCGGCATTCTGATCTCTTATGCCGAAACGCACAGTTCACAATCACATCTCCTGCCTCATCTCACCCCCTTTGAGTTCGTGCTGCTCGCCATGTTGATCGAGCAGCAGCGGGAACTAGCAAGTCAAAAGAAAACGCCCCATGAGCCTGCACACGAATTTATCCATCCACCTTTCCCATAAGTTCTCGTCCTTCATTAGAGTCTACGAGAGTAAACCCGCTTGTCCATACAATAGAAAAACCCTTTGCGAATAACAAAAATAATGCTATTATTTTCAGCGAAGGTTGCATGTGAGTTCTGTCTGGAAGTCGAATGATCACGGCCTGAGCCGCATTATTCGCTCAGGCCATCTTTGTTCATTGGACCCGACCACCGAGAACGAGACAGGCACCTCAGTATCCGCATAAAGGAGGCAGCAAATCATGTCCGAGCGAGTTCAAGGAACGGTCAAGTGGTTCAATGATGGCAAAGGCTATGGTTTCATCGAACGTGAAGAAGGCGATGATGTTTTTGTCCACCACACTTCGATCCAGGGCGAAGGCTTCAAGAGCCTTCAGGAAGGCCAGCAGGTGGAGTTCACCGTCGAACAAGGTGAAAAAGGCCCACAGGCTGTCGACGTAACCGCTTTATAAGAGACACACAAAACAAAAGGGAAGCCCCTGATATTCAGGGGCTTCTTTTTTTTAGTTCGCATTCTTCGCTCGATATCCCGCGGGGAGAGTTCCGACGGACGAGGTTCCGTCTGCTTTATTTAGTGGAACGCCGTCTGCGCCGGAACCATAGAAGCAGCAGCATGAAGGTCGAGAGCGGCCAGACCCATGCCAGATCGCCTGGACCGCCAGGTCCGGTCACCGCACCCTTCCGCTGGATGCGGATCAGGCGATAGTTATCCATTAATTTCTCGAAATCCGCATCGGTCAGCTTCTTCGGATCCGCTCCGAAGAGCGGTCCAGCGAAACCGCTGGCGATGATCACCTGTCGCAGGAGCGCTCCGCGATCTTTCGAATCTGATACGTCCTCGGCCACTCCAGCCCAGCGGCCATCCGGCAGCCAGATTTCAACCTGCGGGATCGCCATTAGATTGCTGTACCAGTCGCAAACACTCCCAAATCCAGCCGTGCAGTAGATATCCCCATCCACGACGGCGTAGTTCACCGGCGTGTAGCGCGTCAGCCCGGTCTTACGACCGGTATGTTTGATCACCATGATGGCACCACTGAGTTCTGGCCATTTCATCCAAGAGCCTAAACCTAATCGCCAGAGCAGGAGCATGAAGCGGTTTACCGATTTAAACAACCTGCGAAGCTGCTGATCAGAAATTTGCGTGAGTTCCATCGATCAC
>CBDTTY010000150.1:0-5012 GCA_965363875.1 uncultured Anaerolineales bacterium | reverse complement strand
CAATCATAGGTTCAATCAGGAGGAAATTCAATCATACTTGCGGGAGATTACACCGCTCGTGGGGATAAATCATCAAACCCGGTTGTGAATTTCTCGGGTTTTCGGGTTGAAATGGAAATAATGAAGGGGGACTGTTTCTAATTAACAGCAACGTGGAATGGATGTTGATGATGCCACCGCCGCACGCAGACAGGTATTGGAAGGGCGCACCTGAGTGTGCGCCCGTTACTTAATGCAATCGTCATTCTTTTCCCAGAAGGGACCGCCATTATGGAACAGCCCCGTACGAAGAATCAGGATAAAGAAAATCTCATCTTCAAGATCTTCAATAACTCAGCCACCCGGCGGCTGAGCGGTCGAAATGTGGTTTGCACAACAACATCAGGTCCTAAGCCAATCGAGAGAAACCGTTTTCCATCCAGTGCAACCAGTAGCAATTGGCGCTCAGAGCCGGCAACGCTGGAATAACGAAACTCCTCCGCGTTGATTTCAACCAGAACACGCATGGCGGTGAGGGCTAAAGCGGCTGTCATCGCGGAGATCTGATCGACATTCACGGGCGGTTGAGATGGAACACAAGCCACCAGCAAACCATCGTCGTCCACCAAAGCAACCCAGAGTGGGTCCGGGAGCTCCGCGGCAATTGTTTCCAAAACACGAATTAACTCCGATTGTCTTGTGACCATATCCACTCCCGCTATCTTTCGGCTTCGACAGCCTCTACATTATCGCCAATGACGCCTCTTGACAAGCTGCAACACGCTCTCGAATGAACCCCTTATAAGTTTGCCTTGAAACACCTTTAGGATACAATCTCGAAACAATGGAAAAAGTATCCCTCCATAGGCGCCCATTCTTCATATTGTTTGTCTGCACGCTGCTTGCGGTCGCCCTTACCGTGTTTCTCTTTGGCCGGGTCACGGACGCTCAACTTCCGCGGTTGGTATCCACGCTCGTCCTGCTTCTGGCAATACCGGCGCTCATCAGCTTAATTGCGTTCACAATACGGTTCGCAATTTCCTCTACAGCCGGTCCCAGAACGACCCTGTTCGCAGCGTTAAGATTGATTATCCTCCTCGCCTGGTTAACGGCTCACATTGAATTTGTCAGCCCTGGAGAGGAAACAATAACCCTGCGTTCCGCTCTTATTCTACTAGACTTAGCTCTGATAACATTAATCCCATTCCTCGCACTTACGTCTCAATTCATCCTCCCTGTCGGTTCCATCCAGGAACGGCTTGATGCATTTCTTCGTCTGCTTGGGCATGCTCTGGGCGAACGCGGGCCGGTCTCCTTCGTTCGAGACGGAGCAGTAATCGAGGCCATCGGCGAGCGTACCCGAAGAGGCTCCGGTGTCATCCTCATCGATTACGCAAGCGCAGCAGTTTTTAGGACAGATACGGCGTTCACACGGGCTGCCGGACCTGGAATCGTATTCACAGAACCTGGTGAATGGCTGGCGGAGGCCGTCGACCTACGTCGTCAGGAAATAAATATTCAGGGTTCAACCCCAGCCACTGGAAAGGATCACCCCCCAGAGAGCCTCAATTCGATGGCAGTCACACAAGATGGAATTCCCGTATCCGCGGATCTGTCCATCACCTTTATGATTGACCCTGGACACCTGCTTGAACCGCGGGAAGGACGAACGGCTGATGCACCTCCTTACGAAGTCAACCTGGATGCGATCGAGCGTGCCGTCTATGGGCATGCATTCGGTGAGTACGAGGAAGTCTCATGGAAGGATATGCCGCTGCTTCTCTTTATTGACCTCTGGCGTGAGGAAATGAAGCAATGGACCCTCAACGCCCTGATTGAGGCAGATAAAAATCAGACTCCTCCGCTGAAGCGAATTGCCAGCGCCATCTACGCGCGACTTGCTCTTTCATCGGAAGCGGCTCCAGCAGCACAAGAAGGAGAAGGGCCAGAGGCACCCCGCGAGTTAGCGATTCTCATTTCGCGTGGTATCCGCGTGCTTGACTTAAAAGTGACAGATTTGCAGCTGCCACCAGAAATTCAAAATGAACGCAACTTGCAGTGGCGCGAATCCTGGGCAGGCGAAGTTCAGGAAGCCCTACGGGAAGCGACGGAAAGACTTCGAAAAAATCGTAATCTGGGTGAAGCCGAAGTAAATGATCTTCTATTCCATGAATTAACTTCCACGCTCCGCGACCAACTAGAAGCGGGTAACCATCCGGGTTTACCGGAAACACTCGCTATGGTTCTCACAGATGCAGTCAACCTTTATGGGCAAAGTGATACGCTGCCCGAAAGCAGCGGGATGCTACATGAACTGGAGCAAATCGCGAGCAGACTCACGCGTAGGGATTAGGGAGCGTCATACGGATGGATCGTAGCATGAAGAACTCTGCCTTAGACCGGCTACTTGAAATATCAAAAGCGGCCTCGCGGAGCGCTATCCAACTCATTCTCGGGAGAGATATCACCGCATCGATGATCCGTCTTTTCCTAACGGGTACTTTATTCACCTTGTTCTGGTTAGTGTTGATCGTCGCCTTCGACTTCCCAGGCCAAATCCCGTTCCTCTTGCTCCAGTCACTGCCACCCTTCCTTTACCCCATTCTCAACATCATAACCACCTTCCTGAATCCACAGGTTCTTCTTTATCTCATTCCAGTTTTGTTCGGTCTTAGCATCGGGATCATCTTAAGCAGTAGATACCTGGCTGGCCTTTTTGAGCTCGAATCGCTCTGGATCGCTATCCGCTATCTTCTCGCTTCCTTCTTCGGATGGAACTACCCTCGCCTGAAGATCGACCGTGGGGATATAGATCAACTCAATCCCACAAACCCGATCAAGCGAATTGGTGGACCCGGATTCATCCAAACCCACCTTGGCTACGCAGCAACTTCAGAGGCCATCGATGGTACGCCCATGGTTTACGGTCTGGCAATGGACGAGATCGATCCAACCCAAACCGAAGTCGATCCTTCAAAGTCACCTCGAGCGCGTTCCACGTACTTCATCCAGGGATTTGAACGCTTACGTGGAGTCGTTGACCTGCGGGATCGCTCGGTGAAAGTCGATGAAATCCGCGCCGTAACCCGCGACGGGGTTTTGGCTTATGCGCGTGATGCCCAGATGCTTTTCAGAGTCTACAGTGCGGAAAAAGAACGGAGCTTAAAGTCCCCCTATCCATTCACCGAGGAGAGCGTTCGCCGCCTTGTCTATGGCCAACCGGTTGTGGAAGGGAAGAGGCGCAGCCCGGATCAGGCGCTGGCGTATGTTCTTCGCCACGAGATGATTGATTTCATCGCTCGCCATACCCTTGAAGAATTCCTCGCCCTGCAGCCCTATCGTTCGACGGTGAAACAACAAACCGAGCAGGGAACAGCTATTGGAGATTTCCAGAACGTCCACATCCCTCGCCGGGAATTGACCGAGCATTTCCACACCGAGGTTTTAAGAGAACGGTTACGAAAGCAAGGCTTAGAGTTGGTTTGGGTAGGTGTTGGAACCTGGGAGATCCCGGTGAGCGTCCAGGAAGATGCAGGTGGTCAATTCAGTCCGGGTCATACACTGATGACAACCTGGCGTGATCACCAACGCGTGCAATTATATAGATCGCCGGAGTACATCGAGCGCCAACGGACTCTCCGAAATCAGGAAGTCGCATCAGAACTTCTTCAATCCTGGATCCAGACATGGCGTCGTGGAGACCTTCCTGCGGAGCACCGGAGCTACGAACTCCTGGCAAGGGTATATCACCAATTCCAACGGATGGAGAAGCGCCTGGAGATCGATACTGGCGGTGAATGTGAGCCGGAGCTCCAACGTGCCCTTGAATATATTAAGGGGATGCTTGAACCGAAGGTCCTCGGAGACGATGCTTGATGAGTGCGACTCCAACGAGTGAAGGATCAGTGCTTGTTACCGGCTCCACGCAGGCATGGATGACTTGCGCCTGACTACCGCCATCCATCCGCAATATTTGCCTGAACGCCGTGAGTTGTTTAAGCGAGCTTCTCCAGTATTCATCGATGCTAATATCCCCGAGAAAACACTTCGAACCGCTTTACGATGAGCTAAGATGATGCCGTCAATACCTGAATGGATAATCCTTCACCCCGAAGTCTCAGACGCCCTCATCGAAGGTAAGGCGATCGTGGCGCTTGAATCAACCGTGATCACTCACGGACTCCCACGACCGGTCAATTTTGAACTCGCCCGACAGATGGAGAAGGAAATTCGCCAGGTTGGCGCTGTTCCAGCAACAACTGCATTGATGAATGGCGAAGTTCGCATCGGTTTATCGGAACAAGATCTGGAGCGGCTTGCTTTAGATACCGATAGCGTAAAAATCAGCGTACGAGACATTGGCCCGGCACGGGTATCGCACTCCAGTGGCGGCACGACTGTAGCCGGGACGATGTTCTTGGCAAGCACAGCCGGAATTCCGGTGTTCGCTACGGGCGGGATCGGTGGAGTCCACCACGGCCCGAGCGGAGATATTTCAGCCGACTTAACCGAACTTGCACGTACACCGGTCGCAGTTGTCTGTTCAGGTGCGAAATCGATCCTGGATCTTCCCAGAACGCTCGAGTGGCTGGATACTTTTAGCGTACCTGTGATCGGCTGGCAAACGGATACATTCCCAGCATTTTTCACAACAGAGAGCGACTTACCGATCCAGGTTCGGGTGGACACTGTTGGTGAGATGGCCGCTTTAATGCGAGCAATCTGGGAGACACAAACTTCAGGCATCCTGATTTGTGTCCCCTGCCCCGAGAGTGCAGCGATCCCAGCGATACGGATAAACTCAGCTCTGCAGCAAGTTGAGCAGGAAGCTCAAGAACAAGCGATACGCGGAAAAAATCTTACCCCATTCCTTTTATCTCGCCTGGCGGAAATCACAGAAGGTGCAACCCTATATGCGAACCTGGCGCTCCTCCGCAATAACGCACACATCGCCGCCGAGATCGCCAAAGCCTACTTGTTGATTCAACAGGATGATCCGTAGGAAATCCTGCAGGATCAGAAAGAGCCTGCGC
>CBDTTY010000149.1:0-5041 GCA_965363875.1 uncultured Anaerolineales bacterium | reverse complement strand
TTCCAAGTTTTCGTTCTTTCATGGTTTCAACAACTCTCCAATCTGCTACAAGCGGTGATCAGCTGATCCTACCAAAGCACGCGCAATAGCGAAGTAGATGGACACGTCTCTCATAGAACTTCCACACCTCTTGATGCGGAAGAGACAGTAAATTCAGCAACCCTACCGGTTTTCTCCAAATAGGCTTTGTGAATGATTTCTGAGAAGGCCTGGGTGGAATCATCACGGACCAGGGCTACCACACAGCCCCCAAAACCGGCACCTGTCATTCGGGCTCCAAAGCAGACGTCGAGTTGTTGAGCATTCGCCGCGATAGTGTCCAGCGCTGCATTTGAGACCTCGAAATCGTCTTTCAGGCTAAGATGACTAGCGTTCATTAATCGTCCCATTCCGACGGCATCATTTTGATGCATTGCTTTGGCGGCTTGTAATGTTCGTGCGTTTTCGGTGATTACATGTCTGGCGCGCCGCCTGGTGATTCCGTCGAGCTGATCAGCACGAAGATCATAGTCACTTAGGCTCAGGTCACGTAGGGCAGGTACGTCAAAGAAATTCGCGGCTACCTCACACTGCTCCCGGCGTTCGTTATAGGCTGAGTCACGCAAACCCCTCCGGGTTAAGCTGTCTATGATAACCACGGCAGTTTTAGATGGAAGCGGGACGACTTCAATGTCCAGCGAACGGCAATCAATCAGTAGCGCGTGTCCCTCGATCCCACAAGCCGAGATCATCTGATCCATAATCCCACAATTAACGCCAACCCACTCCCTTTCCGCTTTTTGGGCAAGTTTAGCCATCCGGGAGGCTTCCCATGGGAGATCCGACACTGTTGTGAATGCGCGGGCAGATGCCAATTCCAAGGCTGCTGATGATGAAAGTCCGGCGCCTATCGGCAAGTCCCCAACTAGCACGCCATCCCACCCTCTCAATAGCATGCCCGATTCTTGTAAAACCCATGCGACCCCTTTTACATATTCGATCCAACCTGCTTTCAAATTTCGCAGATCATCCAGCGCAAAGCTGGCCGTCTCTTGGTAGTCTATGGAGTGAACGGTAACACGCTGATCCTTACGTGGTTTGATTCCTAGCCACAGCGCCTGATGGATTGCCATGGGTAATACGAAGCCATCGTTATAATCAGTGTGCTCACCGATCAAATTAACCCGCCCTGGAGCGCGCACGAAGAAACTAGGGGAGGCACCATAGAGTCGTTCGAATTCCATGTGGACTCGGTCTTGTAGACTCATCGCAAATCACAAATCAGAATCAGGAAAATCAAAGTAAGATAGTGCGCAAGGCGGATAAATCCTCGAGAAGTCAAGCGGGGCCTTCAGACGCCAGTCAATAGTGCACCTCAGAAAGCCCACGCAGTTTGGACGAAGCACTTTCTGCTGTAAGATCGCGTTGTGGTTCAGCCAACATCTCATAGCCGACCATGAACTTCTTCACACTGGCCGAGCGTAAAAGTGGTGGATAGAAATGAGCATGAAGTTGCCAATGCTCCTGATTATGCTCTCGATACGGTGCACCATGCCACCCCATCGAGTAGGGGAAGGAGATCTCGAAGAGATTGTCGTACTTAGTAAGCAATCGCTTCAGAATATCTGCCAGTGCCGCGCGTTCATCTTGTGATAAATGTGCAAGCTGCATGACATGCCTGCGAGGTATCAATAAAGTCTCATATGGCCAGATCGCCCAGAATGGTACGACGACAACCCAGTGAGCATTCACAACGACTACCCTGGTTTTCTCCCGCTCTTCGGTTTCCAGATAGTCGCAAAGTAAGGGAGAATGGTGACGGGTGAAATACTGCAACTGGTTTGCATCTTCTTTCGCCGGCTCGTTCGGCAGGCTATTCAAAGCCCAGATCTGACCATGGGGATGTGGATTGGAGCAACCCATCAAGGAACCTTTATTCTCGAACACCTGCACCCAAGTGTATTTCCGACCGAGCTCCTCTGTCTGCTCAGCCCAGACATCAATCACTCGACGGATCTCTTCGAGCCTCATCTCTGGCAATGTCAGGTCGTGTCGATGTGAATAGCAGACAACACGGCAAGTTCCAAGAATGAATTCAGAGCTGAGAAGCTGATTCTCTGCAGGAGATGGAGCCATCTCATTTGGTAAAAGAGCTGAAAAGTCATTTGTGAATATATGCGTTCCGATATAGTCCGGGTTCGTCAACCCACCGGCTCGAAGGTTACCAGGGCAGAGGTAACAATCCGGATCGTAACGGGGTTGCTTATCATGTTCCAGCTTTTCAACTTGTCCTTGCCAGGGTCGCTTCATCCGATGCGGCGATACTAGCACCCACTCGTCTATCAGCGGGTTGTATCTGCGATGTGGAAGATCCTGAAGAAGATCTACCATTTACAGAAACTCCGGCAGCATTTCACCATGCGCATCAATCAATTCGTCAACGAGGGTGACAATCTGCTCAAGGTCCAACTCTGCCGCGGTATGTGGGTCGAGCATGGCCGCGTGATATATATGCTCGCGCTTTCCTGTCAGTGCTGCTTCGACTGTTAGCGCCTGAACGTTGATGTTCGTCTGCATCAAGGCGGCGAGCTGAGGGGGCAGCGAGCCGATTGGTTGCGGATGCACTCCTTGCCCATCAATCTTGCATGGAACCTCTACACAGCAACCATGGGGCAGGTTGTCGATGAGACCAAGATTTGGGACATTTCCATGGATCACGCGCGGCTGATCTGTTTCTCTACCTAGGATGATATCTGCCGCGTATTCATAGCTGCGTTCGATTTTGAACTCCTCCGTGGGGTCTTTAAATCTCTCACGCAGCTCTTCCCATTCTGTGATTTGCTCTTCGCAGCGGTGAAGGTATTCGTCGAGCGGAATGTTATATCGATCAAGCAAGTCAGGCCTATCTCGCTTGATGAACCAGGGAACATACTCGCTGAAATGCTCGCTGGATTCGGTCACGAAGTAGCCGAGATGCCGGAATACCTCATAGCGAACCCTGTCATCAACCGGCACACGATCTTCCTCGATGACTCGTTGGACAAGCGGATAAAGATCTTCGCCTTCTCGTTCGAGCCTTAGAAAGAATGCCATGTGGTTAATGCCTGCACACAGACTATCGATTTCTTCCACCGGAACGCTTATATCTCTGGAAAGGGTTTTTAGCGTTCCCTGGACGCTGTGGCATAAGCCTATGGAATTGATAATGGTGGTTTTGCTCAATGCCCAACAATTCATCGCCATGGGATTCACATAATTCAAAAACCATGCATCTGGACAGAGTGATTCCATATCTCTACAAATATCCATGAGCACTGGGATTGTCCGCAAAGCACGCATGATGCCCCCAATACCCACCGTATCCGCAATCGTTTGTCGAAGACCATAGCGTTTGGGGATTTCAAAATCGATAATCGTGCTTGGCTCATAACCCCCTACCTGGATCATACAGATCACATAGTCGGCGCCATTAAGCGCTTCCTTACGATCTGTAAAGCTCTCGATCTTGGCCTCATTCGAAGATAGTTGTGAGATTCTCCGGGCAACGATCTCCGAAGTCTTTAGGCGTTCTGTATCGATATCCTGCAGTCGAATCGTAGATCGGCTTAATTCAGGGCAGCTGAGAATGTCACCGATCAAGGACTTTGCAAAGACAGTACTGCCTGCGCCGATAAAGGTAATCGTTGGCATTATGACGGGTTTATTGAACGAAGACGACCAGCCATCTTCTTTGGGACACATTTGCCTTCTCTGGAGTACTGACTCATATACCACGCTCGAATTTTTTTCCTGTGGCAAGCTCGACACACTTATAGGCGCCATCATAAATGCCGATGCTCTTGTTTTTTACGATGCAATTACAATACATTTCGAGCAAATCGCTTTCAAATGTCAACAGATCAATCGCCTGGAGTAAGTGAGGAGTTGTGCGCACCTCGATTGTTCCATCGCCGAGCTCCGCCCCCCGAATCGCCCCCCACATTTCATGTCCGCCAACCCGCTCGTTAAAGATCTTTGGTACTGGATAAAAGGCAAGCTCGCTGGGTTTTGTGATCATGACATCCACGACGCGCATCAAATAATTGGTGGAGTAGACCCCATGAAATATGTTGTCATGTAAAAATACATGCAAGCCGTAGGCTTGTCCACTGCGGATTTCATCCGAAAAGGATTTCGTGTCGTCCCAGGTAAAGTGTGTCTGGATGAGGTCCTTATGATCATTCAGCTCGGCTTCCAACCAAACCCAATTTTCGCTATGATCCCCCAGATTGACGAATAGGGTCAGCTTCTCTTCCCTAATCAAAGGGATGCAGTGCTCGATCACAGCCTTGAATAGTTCCTTTTGTGCGCCCGTACCGCCCATTGTGATCAAAAACCGTCTCGGTTCGTTATTGCGCATGCGTTGAATGCGAGCCTGGCAATCGATTTCGATATTTTCAACCAACTCGTGATCGATGTGATGCCCAGTGTAGAACAAAGCCTCCGCCGGCACCGGATTCATGACCTTGTCCTTTTCGTCGAATCCTCGCATGGTTCTGAAACCAAAATATCCCGAAGGGGATTGCACACCGTGCTTGGCACCTTCTGTCAACTGAAATGCCATGGGCCAATTATCGAACATCATGTCCACAACATTCGTCATTCCCCCTGCGACAGCCCCCATGCAATTCCACATGTGAGACGTAAGCATGGGAATATCGGATGGGAGCGCTTCATGTAGGCACTTAAGCAACGCGCTCATCTTGTAGTCCCTAACATTGGCCTTTAGGAATCTCCAAGGCCATCCCAGAACCCAGGAGTTTAGAAGTTGCTGGAGTACGGGGAGGGTGGATTCTCCCGTGGTGATTGATTCCCAAACGTATTTATTAAAGAATTCATTCCGCTGGGATAGGCGCGAGTACTTGCTGTACAAGCCGTTGCACCAATTGATGACATCACTCGTAATTCCTGGAATTCCCAACAAGTCCAGCCAATAAGGGGTGAAACCCATCGCTCGGGCGCAAGAGACACCTGCCATCGCAATTCTGTAATGGCCAAAACCCATTCTTACCGTGCTTACAAC
>CBDTTY010000148.1:0-5145 GCA_965363875.1 uncultured Anaerolineales bacterium | reverse complement strand
GGCCCAAACCGTGTTGGACCTTTTGGCGTGTTCCAGACAGTCGCCGATCTCCTGAAGCTGGTCACAAAGGAACTCATAACGCCCACTGGGGCAGATATCATTCCGTATAACCTGGCACCGCTGCTGGCAGTGATGGCGGTTGTCGGTATTTGGGCTGTCATCCCGCTCGCGCCGACGCTCATCGGCGCGCATATCAACATCGGTGTCTTGTACATCGTCGCGGTTGGTGCGATCGGAACACTCGGGATTATGGTCGCAGGAATGTCCTCGAACAATAAGTATGCCCTATTGGGTGCCTTCCGCACCGTTGCAATGATGGTCTCATACGCAGTACCGATGATGATAGCTTTGCTCATCCCCGTTCTCTTGAGCGGCTCGATGGACATGGAGACCATCGTTGAAGCGCAGAGCCCGATTGCTTTTATTATTCTGGCGCCGATCGCAGCGCTGATATTCTTTATAAGCTCGCTAGCAGAAGTAGGCCGAGCGCCATTCGATCTACTCGAAGCGGAGTCCGAAATTGTTGCTGGTTTCCATATCGAATACTCGGGATTGAAATTCGGGATGTTCTTCGTGGCGGAATTCCTCCATGCTTTCACGATTTCAGCTCTGACCGCCACGCTCTTCCTCGGCGGTTGGAGAGGTCCTTGGGCAGAGCTGTACCCATTGCTTGGGCTGCTCTACTTCATAATTAAAACGTCCATCATATACTTTGTCGTTATCTGGATCCGTGGTTCATTTCCGCGTATTCGTATCGACCATATGAATAACCTCAATTGGAAATTTATTACGCCTTTAGCGCTGGCGAGCTTGATTTTTACAGCCATTGCCGAGAAGGTGGCAGTGGAGTATGGAATCAACCGGCTCGGGATTCACGTGGGTGCTAACATTTTCTTGTTTATGATCATGCTGGCGGCGATTCGCCTTAATGCCCGCGCAGCACGTTCACGAGTCACGGCAAGCGGTGTGAATAAGACGGCCGCGGCCTCCAGCGGGTCGTCACCGGGAAGTTGATTCGATGAGAGTGTGTGCATGCTGACGCTGACTCAAGTTGTATTTCTCGTCGCTGCGGCTATTACGTTGCTCGCAGCCTTCATGGTTGTCACCTGCCGTTCCATGGTGCATGCCGCGCTGTGGTTGATTATGGCATTAGCTGGAGTTGCGGTGTTCTTCGTCCTGCTGAACGCAGGTTTCCTGGCAGTTGTGCAGGTCGCAGTTTATATCGACGCTATTGCGATCATGATCATCGTCGTAGTTATGCTCACTCGTCACTCAATGGGGATTCAAGATCAACAGAGCAATAAAACCTGGTGGGCGGCTGTGATCGCTGCCCTTCTGCTGTTTGGCGGGTTGGTTTTGATGTTCACACAAGCCCCGCTGCTAGGCGCTGAAGCGCCAGCTCTCACAATGGGGTCGGAGGAGATGCTCGAGGAGCTTGGGCTGGCGCTGGTTGATGTAGACCGCTACATCGTTCCTTTCGAGGTTGCCTCGGTACTTTTGCTGACGGCGTTGGTGGGTTCGATCGTCGTCGCCTGGCCCGGGCGGAAGAGCCAGGAGCAGGAGGGTGAGTCATGATCCCCTTGTCCTGGTACATCCTTTTGGGCGCGGCGCTCTTCAGCATCGGTATCTACGGTGCGCTGGCGCGACGGAATGCTCTGGCGATCCTGATGGCGATCGAGCTCATGCTGAACGCTGTTAATCTGAACCTGGTTGCTTTCTGGCGTTACCTGACGCCGAATATGGTTGCCGGCAAGGTGTTCGTGCTGGTTGTATTTGCAGTAGCTGCCTCTGAAGTGGCTGTCGGTTTGGCTTTGATTATCTCGATCTATCGGCGCCGTCACACGATCGCCGTCGAAGAGATCGATATGATGAAGTGGTAGGCGAGGTGTTATGCAAATCGAGACCCTAATCTGGCTCATCCCTCTCCCGCCTATTCTGGCGTTTTTCACGATCGTGCTGGGGACGAATCGCAGCAACCGTTTGAGCCACATCATAGCGATAGGCTCAATGGTTGTCTCGTGGGGCCTGGCGATGGTGGTGTTCTTCAACGCGGTCACGACCGAAGGTCTCGGACATCATCCGTTCCACTCATCGATTGCGTGGATACCGACAGGCGATACCGCATTACAAATCGGAGTGCTTATCGACCCTCTTGGTGCACTGGCTCTTTTCTTCGTTGCCTGGACGTGTTTGGCGATCTTCCTCTACAGCGTCGGTTATAACAATTACGGCAAACCGCGCGACCCTGAGGATCGTGCCGGGCTTCCCCCTCGTGCTGGCGGAATCGAGCCGATGTATGCTCGCTTCTTCGCCTTCATCTCGCTTTTCGCATTCGGAATGCTGACCCTGGTCATCTCTGATAACCTGCTTTTGCTTTTCGTCGGTTGGGAGATCATGGGCTTGTGCTCCTACCTGTTGATCGGTTTCTGGTACGGAAAACCATCGGCGCGCGACGCGATGATCAAAGCCTTCATGACGACGCGCGTCGGCGATGTCTTCATGCTGTTGGGTCTGGTTTATCTCTACTCTGCTACCGGCACACTCAGCTACCGGGAGATCTTATTCAATGAGCATGTGCTCGGGATGCTAACGAATACTCCTTCGGTGATCCCGGCCCTCTCAACAGCCGGATTGATTGGCCTTCTGCTCTTCATCGGAACGATTGGAAAATCAGCGCAATGGCCGCTTCACGTTTGGCTTCCAGACGCGATGGAAGGACCTACTCCGGTCTCGGCCATGATCCACGCGGCGACGATGGTTTCCGCCGGTGTCTATCTCATTGTGCGCTTCTTCCCGCTGATCACCGCCGGCTGGCACGAGAGTGGCCCGCTGACGCCTACGATGCTCGTGATCTCGTTCATCGGCGCGTTCACGGCACTATTTGCGGCGACGATCGCGCTAGCGCAGGACGACATTAAACGCGTACTGGCATACTCCACAATCTCTCAATTGGGATACATGGTAGCGGCTGTGGGGATCGGAGCTTACGTCGCGGCCGCATTTCATTTGATCACCCACGCTTTCTTCAAGGCGCTACTGTTTCTGGGTTCCGGCTCTGTCATTCACGGTGTGGAGCATGGTGTTCAACATACAAATGATCACATCGACGCCCAGGATATGTTCAATATGGGCGGGCTGCGCAAGAAGATGCCGGTCACATTCGCCACATTCCTTATCGGCGGGCTCGCGCTCTCCGGTTTCCCGTTGATCACGGCTGGTTTCTGGTCGAAGGATGAGATCCTGGCCGACGCGTTCGCTCACGGGCACCTGGCAGTGTTCATCACGCTCGCGCTGGCTGCATTCCTGACCGCTTTCTATACCATGCGACAGATCACGCTGACTTTCCTCGGTGAACCGCGAACAAAGGCAGCGGAGCACGCTCACGAATCAGTCTGGACGATGATTCTGCCGCTGACCGTACTTTCCTTCTTCGCCATCGCTGCGGGTTGGGTGGGCATCCCTGAGGACTTCCCTGCGATCGGCGGGATTATTCCCAATTGGTTCCATGATTTCATCTCCGGATCGCTGCTCGAGCATCCACAGGCGATTGCCTTCAATCCTGTGCCACTGCTCGTTTCGATCGGTGTGGCCCTGGGTGGCTTGCTCCTCGGCTGGCTGGTCTATCGACGCGTGCCCGCCGGCGGAGAAGATCCGGTGAAAAAATCGCTCGGTCCGATCTACTCGGTCCTGCGCAATAAATACTATTTCGACGAACTGTATTCCGCCGTCATCGTTCGTCCGGCTTACTGGTTTGCGGAAACGTTCGTCTATCGTTGGATTGACCGGGGTGTGATCGACGGTTTCTTGCATTGGGTCGCTCGCACGTCGCTGCGCATCGGCGACTTCTTACGCAATTCCATCGACCTGCCCATTGTGAATGGTGCCGCCGACTACGTCGGCGAGGGTGTGAAGAAAAGTGGCAAGACTTTCCGCGTCATTCAAACCGGGCGCGTGCAGGAGTATTTGATCATCGGCATGGTATTCGTCGGGATCGTGCTGTCGTACATCCTGGTTCTACGACCATAGGATATAGATCGGAATCTTAGACGGAGACACGTCTGTGGCATTTTTGCAAGCGCATCTGCTAACACTCATCCTTTTTTCGCCGCTGGCAGGCGCAGCTTTGCTGTTGTTGATCCCGCGTGAACGCCTGCAAGCCATACGTTGGATTGCGCTGCTCGTTAGCCTGATCCCGTTTGGCCTCGCGTTGTTCCTGTGGTTTGCTTATCAACCCGGAGTAGCAGGCTACCAATTCGTGGAGCAGGCGATTTGGTATGAGGCGATTGGCTCGAGTTACCACCTCGGTGTAGACGGCATATCCGTACCGATGGTGCTGCTCACTACTTTACTTACCCCGCTGGCGATCCTGATCTCATGGAATATTGAAGATAACGTTCGCGCTTATATGGCGCTCTTCCTGCTTCTAGAAACAGGGATGCTCGGCGTTTTCATGTCGCTAGATTTGCTGATTTTCTTCGTATTCTGGGAAATTGGATTGATCCCCATGTATTTCCTGATTAACCAATGGGGAAGTGAAAATCGTGAGTACGCATCTTTTAAGTTCCTGATTTACACCATGGCCGGGTCACTCGGCTTGCTGTTGGCGATTCAGATGATTGGCGTCGCCTCGGGAACGTTTGACCTGGTCGTGATTACCGAGAAATGGTCTACACTGAACCAGTCTCTAACCTTATTTGGGCTGCCGATCACGCTTGCGATCGGTACGGTGAAGAAAATTGCCTTCTGGGCATTCGTGGTCGCTTTCGCCATCAAAGTCCCCATTTGGCCGTTCCACACATGGCTTCCAGACGCTCACACGGAGGCTCCAACTGCGGGGTCGATGATCCTTGCCGGGGTGCTGCTCAAGCTGGGTGCTTATGGTTTCCTGCGTCTGGTGCTGCCGCTCTATCCGGTCGAGGCGAAATACTTCGCCGGCGCACTGGCGTTGCTTGCCGTACTGGCCATTGTTCTGGGGGCGTTTGCCTCCTGGGGGCAGGACGATTTCAAACGCCTGGTGGCATATTCCTCCGTGAATCATATGGGCTTCGTGGTTCTGGGTATCGCCGCCGCGGCGTTTGCCCAGGGGACGATGCAGGCGGATGATGCCGTGCTCGCAATCAACGGCGCGGTGCTGCAGATGTTCAA
>CBDTTY010000147.1:0-5159 GCA_965363875.1 uncultured Anaerolineales bacterium | reverse complement strand
ACGACAACCCAATCGCTGGCGCTGCGACCGAACACCTCCGGTGAGTACATCTCTTCCGCTTTCGCCGGTGGCACGACGAAGGTGCCGGGTGTGGTGGCCCGGGCGATATAGGTGTAATCGTACACACCATCCCACAGCAGCGAGGTGAAAGCCTCGGCGCGTTCGTCGCGCATGTTCTGGTGCTCGTACCAGGTACCCCACCACCACCATCCGTAGCGGGACTCCGAGCTGTCGGGGTCCTGGGGGGTGCTTCCGGATACGGCCAGCGCCGGGTTCACAATCTCCAACCCGGCAGGCAGCGGGTCGATCAACGCCACGTGGTAGCGTCGATTATCGGCGACCATCGTCAGCCGCACCCGCACGCGCGCTCCGGCTTTGATATGCCAGACGCCTTCCTCATCCTTGGTTACATCTTCGGGATCGTCCACCGCTTCGTACTCACGCTGGACGACAAAGCCCATGTCAACAGGATCCAGGGACAAATCAGTGGGGGCGTAACGCAGCCCCAACCGGTAGTAGAGCCGCCCCTCACCGTCTTTGCTCAGGATCAGGTCCTGCGTCTCCCCTCCACCGAAGGTCTCATCCACAAGGTACACCATCGGGATTTTGGTTTCATGACGTTCGGTGGTGCGCCCGACGAATTCGTGACCGCCGGCATAGGTATCACCCAGCCAGATGCGGGCGACGAAGTCAGGGGTTTGGGCTTCGAAGGTGTTGAAGTAGCGGTCTAGGGAAAGCAGGACGAAGACGTTCTCCTGCGTGTTGCCCCAGTGTCCCCTGGTGCGGTGCGCCAGCAACCCGTTGACCAGTTTGGGTATTAGGTCGCTCTGCGGGTTGTCGAGTATCAGTGTGTCCAGCAGGATGCCATCCGTGCGCCGGTTCGAGCTGAGCAGCAGGTAGGTCTGGTCGTGGTAATAAGTGGTGAAGTTGGCTGCCCCGGCAGTCTCCACCACGCGATTGTCGATGTACAGGCGGATGGCTTCCAATTCAGAGCTGGATCTCGGGTCATCTATGAGTGTCTGCCAGATCCAGCCTACGGCATCCAGAGACAGATTTTCCAGGCCGGCTTCGTTCAGCAGGTTGCGGGCTTTTTGGGTATCGCGGTCGCCCATTAAGGTGCGTGTGTAAAGCGCATAAGCGCTGAGCGTCTGGCGGGTGCGCAGGCTGTACCAGTGTGGGTAGTGGCTCTCGATATCGCGTAGATAGTTAAGCACGCTCTCTTGCATATCACCGGGCACTTCAAAGCCCTTGAGCTCTGCCCGCTGCAGAGCGTGCGCTACGTGGATCGTGTTGAAGGGAATCGAGTCCTGCCCGCGCCGCCAGTAGGGGAACCCGCCATCCCAGTTTTGCAGCCCGCCCAGCCGTTCGATATCCCGCTGCACCGCAAGCTCCATCTCATCTGCGGAGGGCAGGCCATCGGCTTCGAACGCGGTGAGCACATCACGCAGGGCGGCGACGCCCAGGATGCGTGATGCCAACTGCTCGGAGCACTCGAAGGGGTATGAAACCAGGTAGAGCACAGCATCGGTGAGGGCTTGCAGCGCGGTGGAGGAAGTGTTGATCTCCAATCCGCCGTACTGTGGAAAGACGTCGTTGGGCGATGAAACCGGTTGTGCGATGGCTCCTTCGTCGATTACGCCGTAGGTGGCAAAGGCCTCCGTCGTGGCGGGTGTGTATACCGGAAGCTCAACCGTTGCCGCGTCGGCATAATTGCCCGACACCGCCGCTACCTGGAAGCGAGCCGTACCGGCTCTATCCGTCTCTGCCGGGAAACGCACTTCGATCCTATCGTGCGCCGGCACGTTCACTAGCAGACCCTGGCTGCCGGTGAGTTCTAGATTGGTGGTTTCCATGACCACTTCGACGGTCATCGGCTCGTCGGTCTGGTTCTGCAGCACGACCGGCAGCTCGAAACTGTCGCCGAAATTTAGGAAGCGCGGCGCAGACGGTCGCACCATGAGCGGCAGCCGGGCGGTCAGATTGGACTCGGCAGAGCCGAATTGGCTCCCGCCTCCATCTACAGCGACTACCATCACCCGATAGCGGGTCAGATTGTCAGGCACGACAACCTTCACACGGGCTTTTCCGTTTGCGTCGGTGCGCACCTGTGGAGCGAAGGTGGCTAGCGGGTTAAAATCCATACGTATGTGGATAGGCTCTGGTCCGGTGTCCGAACCAGTCACGGATTTGTCCATCTCTCCATTCGCAAATGCGAGTCCGGGCGCCTCCATGGCTTCTTCTGCCATACCTCTTCCGACAGCGTCCGTAGCCTGAAGCTCATATTCGTCCCCGCCTCCGCCTATACCTTCGGCTAAGGCCATCGGGTCGACCAGAATGATGCTGGCCCGGCTGTACCGGCTGCTGAGATCGGAAGGACGATGTTGATAAAAGATGGAAATGGGATCGTTGAGCTGGTAGTTTGTCAGCGCCAGGATGGCTTCGTCCACGACGACTACGGCAAGTTCAGCGCCGGAAACGGGCTGCCCGTTTGCATCCGTCAGGACAAGGTTCACCATGGTATCCCCGCCGGGCTCCAGCTCTTTATCATCAGGCGTGATCTGCAGAGCAAGCGTGCGCTGGAGCGGGGGGATGTTAAGGTTGAGCTGCCCACTGGCATAGGCGGGCCGTGGGGGCGCATCGGCGACGGTCTCACCTGAGTCGTCCGTGCGTGGAGCAGATCCCACGACGTCCACCTGTATGTTCAGATTCGGGATGTGTTTCGCCTCGATAGGCACCTGCAGTGTGATGGTGCCGTCGTCGATGACGAAGCGTTCTGTGTAAAGGATGCCGCTGCGGGTGACGGTGAGCAGACCTTCTGCGGGGGTGAAGGGCGTCTGTACAAGGATTTGCGCCACATCCCCGGGTTGATAGGCTTCCTTATCCGGTATCAGTGTGACCGTTTCCTGTTCGACCTGCCGGGCAGGGGGCTGCTGTCCACCGCTCACCCAGCGGGTGAACTGGCTCTGGTTATGGCGGCCCATCGAGTCTGTGACCTCCGCGGTGATCTGGTATCGACCACCAATCGGGGTCTCGAAGCTACAGGTAACCGGCTCTGGTTTTGAGCCCACGGTGCATTCCTGCCCATCCACTTCTACCTGCTGCCAGCTGCCAGATTGGTATTTCCATTCCAACCTGGCTGCTGTTACGCTGATCGGTCGATCCGTTACGACGTTGCCGTCGAGGTCGGTGACGATTAACTCGATATCCAGCGGCATGCCGCGCTCGACAAAATAGCGCTCACTGCGCAGTCCCACGTATAGATTAGCAGGATGCACCAGCAGGCTGGTGGTTCCCGTCCATGCTTGGCGATTGACGTCAAAAACTGTGGCTTCCGCCAGCACGCTGAACGGTCGCAGAGAGAATGTTTCGTCGAAGTCCATGCGTAGATAATGGTTGCCGGAGGCATCGGTTATACCGGAGTAGGATGTGTATGTAGTCTCGGGGTACGAGGGTTCGTAATACCACCACCAGGGCGTCCAACTGCCGAAGGTGAAATCCGGCCAATTGGGCGGTTGATAGTTGCTGGGGGAGGATGTTACATACCAGGATACCTCGGCGTTGGGGAGAGGGTCACCGGTGTAGTATTCCGCTTCTACCGCGACCACTGCGTGGTCACCGATGAAGTAAGGTCCTGTCGTCTCGTTGCGCGCCGAAACCTCAAATTCCGGCCGACGAAATTCCTGGATCTGGAAGTTGTGGTAATACTGCCCGCCGCTCAGTCCGCTCAACGAACCTTCGGCATTCAACAGGAGTTGAGCGTATCCCAGGTTGGCGTTCTCGGGCAATGTGAAGGCGAAGTCAAATCCGCCCAGGGCGTTAACCTCGACATGGCCATTGCCCAGTTCGTTCCCTTGAGGGCCGATGATCTGATAGCGTACTGCATCCACTTTGCTACCGACCAGCCCAACGTCGCCATTTTGCCCGGCGCCGATACTGCGTAGCCAGCCTTTAAGGTGGACTTCTTCACCGGGGCGGTACATCTGGCGGTCATCGAAAACATACCAGCGCAGATCATCCACCAGGCTTCTTCGAGCCCAGCTGTCATTGCCCCAGTAGTAGGTAGAACTGGGTAGAAGGGCTTTGTCCCCTCCCTGACGAGCTACAAGATAGGATACTCCCGTACTGGGTATGGCAAATCTAGCGATGCCATCTTGCCCGGTGACGTAGGATCCGCCACCAGGACCGGTTTCGATCGTCACGTCAGCCAGCGGCGAGCCGTCCTTCAGCGCGTTGGACCAGACCACCATTTCGCTGTGATCGACGAAAGCATCCAGGCCGATCTGGGTCACCTGAACCCAGGCCTGTACGGTTTCCCAATAGCGGTCTTCTTCGAAGATGCTGCGCTGCGGTTTAACGATGACGATGAAATGGCCAGAATCGCCATCCATGTAATCGCTCAAGCCAATGTTCACTTCGGTGAGGACATCCTCTGGTGTCTCCAGCCGTTTGGTCTCGTCAAGAACCAGGGTGCCAGGTGGGTCTGGAGGCGTATCCGTACGCTGGTATTCGTACATGTATTCCAGGAATGCCGGCCAGTCGGATGGTTGGACGGCATAGATCCTGACGTCTAATTTGGTGTAGTTGATGGTATATAGATCTAATGCCGGATCGCTGGCCGCGGGGTCCAGCGTAACAAAGATTTCATTAGGTCCAATTAACGAAGGCTCGGCTGGACCGACCTTGAATTTCAACACGGTATCTCTGCCCAGCTTTTGACCGAAGATATCCTGGATGTCCCCATCCACGGTAACTCGATAGGTCGTCCGCCCTTCCGTCGCGCCGCGAATGTGGATCATGTCTCCGTAGATATTCACCGATGCGCCGGGGAGTTCCGGGCTGATGCGCAGCATGCTGTCATCATAGGCATCGAGGTCTAGAGGGTTATTGAAATCGATGAAAAACGGCGTCAGAGGAGGGCATTCGTCCTCATACCAGGAACAGCCGTGATCATCTATACGCAGTGGCGCGTAGGTTTGAAAGCCGTAGCTCTGCTGTGTCTGGGTGACCAGCGGTCCCTCAGCTGAAGGTGTACCGGGCCCGATGGCAATTGAAATATTGGTGTCCACAGGGAGCAATTCTTTTGCCCGGAAAGCCAGCCAACGCCCTTCGTTGGCGTATTCAACCATGTGGCTTACGGTTTTATCCTCTGCGATTTCCTC
>CBDTTY010000146.1:0-5187 GCA_965363875.1 uncultured Anaerolineales bacterium | reverse complement strand
GGGGGCATGTATAATCAAAGCCATGCCAATAAAGATACTGCCGGAAAAAGTCTCATCTGCTATTGCAGCCGGCGAAGTTGTTGAGAGACCTGCATCTGTCGTGAAGGAGTTGGTGGAGAACTCACTCGACGCAGGCGCAAAAAACATTCAGATAGCCACTGAAGAAGGGGGGAAGATTCTTATCGAAGTGGTCGATGATGGGTGCGGAATCGCACAGGAAGAGGCTCTGCTTGCGGTTGCGAGATTTGCGACTTCGAAGCTGCAGACTGCGCAGGACCTTTTTGCAATCGACACTTTGGGCTTTCGGGGTGAAGCCTTATCCTCTATCGCTGCGGTCTCGCGCCTGGAGATGGTTACCCGCGCGCAAGGCGAAGAAATCGGGTCGAAATTAATCGTGGATGGAGGAGAAATTAAGCCGCTCTCATCCATAGGATCTCCACCGGGAACTGTGATCCGCATTCGAGATCTTTTTTATAATGTCCCAGCCCGAAGAAAATTCTTAAAAACAGAAAACACCGAGCGCCGTTGGATCACCCGCTTCGTCAGCCGCTATGCTCTAGCCTATCCCGATGTCCGTTTCCAGCTGCAACAGGAAGGACGGACTCTTCTCCAAACATCCGGAAATGGCAATCAGCGTGAGGTTCTCACGGAAGTCTTTGGCCTGGAAAGCGCACGTCAAATGATCGCCATTCCGCCTTCTCCGGGCGCTGAGTTATCGGTCTCCGGTTTTGTCAGCCCACCCGAGTTGAATCGCAGCAATCGCCGCGAACTGACCTTCTTCGTGAACGGTCGATGGGTCCAGGACTCAAGCCTATCAGCGGCAGTGCTGCAGGCATATCACACGTTGTTGATGGTTGGACGATACCCCATCGCGGTGCTCTTCCTACAAATCCCTCCCGAGCAAGTGGATGTGAATGTCCACCCGACGAAATCTGAAATCCGCTTCAGGGAGCCAGACCGCGTATTCGCTGTGCTGCAGAGGGCGATCCGGGCGACTCTGATGGGGCATACTTCTGCTCCTGGTGTAGATTTTCATTCAACATGGTCTCGGGATGATCGATCTAGCAGCTCCGGTGTAATTAGTACCGATTGGGGATTCGCAGGGGAATCGTCTTTTGACCCTTCAGCATCTCGTCCCCGTTCTCTTCAGGGGGTGCTTCCCTCCGGCACAATCCCTCTGCTTCGTGCTGTCGGGCAGATCGGGGCAGCCTATCTCGTCGCTGAAGGTCCGGATGGGCTCTATCTGGTCGATCAGCATGCTGCGCATGAGCGAATCCTATTTGAAAAAATGATGGCAGCGAGAGATGCTGGAGCGTTGGAATCTCAGAATCTGCTCGAAGCGCAGACGATCGAGTTCTCACACTCTGAAGCTATCCTGCTGCAGGAGAATCTGGAGGCGTTGAAAGAATTGGGCTTTGTCATCGAGCCCTTTGGTGAGCGATCCTTCCGGCTGCGTGCAATCCCATCCCTCGTTACGGGGAAGGATCCTGCGTTCGCCCTGCGATCTGTGGTTGAAGAATTCGAGGAGAATGAAGAGCCGTTGGCAGATGCGCTTGAAGCCCGGCTTGCAGCTCGTATATGTAAGCGTATCGCTATTAAGGCCGGTCAGGTATTGTCTGTAGAAGAGCAGCGGCAGCTGCTCAGGGATCTGGAGTCATGTTCGATGCCGCGAACCTGTCCTCATGGACGGCCAACGATGATCCATCTATCTGTAGATGCATTGGAGAGGCAGTTCGGTCGCCGTTAGTGGAGCACGATATCCTCAGTCAGACCGAAAGGCAGGATGACCTTAAAGGTTGTGCCCTCGCCGACCTTGCTGTCAACTTCGATAGTGCCGCCGTGGTTTAGCACAATCCGCTTGGCGATCGCCAAGCCCAACCCCGTACCACTAATGAGACCTTCCCGATCTGGAACCCGGTAGAAGCGGTTAAAAAGGTTGGGAATACTCTTGGCTGGGATGCCTTTTCCGTTATCCGAAACCACCAATAATGCATCGTTATCTTTACGCTGCAATGAGATTCGCACCCAACCCTCTCTTTGGTTGTATTTAATCGCGTTCGTTATCAGGTTTAAGAGAAGCCTTTTTAATTGATTGCGATCACCCATCAGCGGGGATAGTGTGCGATCGATGTCGGTTTCAAGGTTGACCCCCACTGAATCCGCCTGTAGGCGCATAATTTCGATGCACTCTCGAACGAGACCTTCGAGGAGAACGGGTTCGCGTTCGAACCGAACTCTGCCTGATTCGAGCCGGGAGAGCTCCAAGAAGTTAGTCGTCAGTTCATTCAGGCGCTGTACCTCGTTGAAAAGGGTCTGCCTGATCTTGCTGCGCTGTTCATCTTCTAATTCTGGTCGCTGAAGGAGGTGGACGGCTGCTGACAATGCAGATAAGGGTGTTCGCAGTTCGTGGACCATCTCGGCGACGAGGTCGCTTTGTTTGAATAGACGCGTGTTCTCGATGGCGATTGCGGCCTGGGCGGCTAATGCCTCCAGGACATGCTTATCATGTTCGGTGAATGTCCCTTCGAGTTTATTCACCGCTTCGATTACGCCGATTGTCTTCTCTTTGGTTCTCAGAGGCACACCGAGGATCGATTTTGAGCGGGACGATATTATCAAGTCGACCTCGCGGAAAAAGCGAGAATCTGCTGGAGCATCATCAACAAGAAGTGGTTCACGATGCGTGAATATCCATCCGGCGACGCTATTTTCAGGCGGTATCGCGATCAGCGTGTCATCAGAGCGGAGCGGTACGGTGGCGGCTTCGAAGTAAAGTTGATTCCTTTGTGAATTGTAGAGGAGTAGGGCTGCGTCTTGGGAGTCGGTCAACTCTTTGGCAGCGTCAACGATCATTTGCAGGAGCGTGCTCAGTTCCAGCGTTGACACCAGATCCGAGGTCATCTCCAGGAGGCGATCATATCGCTTAAGCAGCGCCTCGACGTTATTGTGGTTATTGGTTATCGATAACTCGTTTTGTTTCTTGGGGCTCACGCAGCACCTCTTGAAGGATCATCGGCAGTACAACTGCTACATCATCGTGGATGACGAAATCCGCGCGTACGTCAAGGTATGTTGGTTCATTATTGATGATAATGAGTTTAGAGCCAGCGTTCAAGGCAGGTATCGGCATCGAAGCTGCCGGCATGACTTCCATAGATGAGCCGGCAACCACGATTAGGTCCGCCTCATCTATTAGGGCTTGCGCCCCACTAACGATGCAAGATGGCAGTTGCTCGCCAAAAAGGATGATGTCTGGTTTGAGCAATCCGCCGCAATGATCGCAATATGGCAAAGCGCCAGTGCGGGCAAAATCATCGATCAGGTTTTCTGCGTTGTGCTTTTGATAACACAATGTGCAAGTTGCCTCACGCAAATGACCGTGTATTTCATAAATACATTTCGATCCTGCCTTTCGATGGAGATCATCGATATTTTGGGTGATGATGCCATGTAAAAATCCAGCCTGTTCTAATTTCGCGAGCGCGGTGTGTGCCGGGTTGGGATCAGCATCAATCATTGTTCTAACAAGTGGTCGAACCCACTTGAAGAATTCATCTGGTTGATAACGGAATGAGGAGAGAGAGGCAACCGTCATTGCGTCATACTTGTTCCAAAGACCGGAGTCATGTGAGCGAAAGTCGGGGATTCCAGATCGCGTTGAGATTCCTGCGCCTGTAAGGGCCACCACCCGACTGGCAGAGCGGAATACAGCAGCGCTCTTCTCAATAGATTTAGCGAGCTGAGAGTGAGTCACAAACGCCATCAACCTTTGGGAGGATGAAGGTGCTTAAGGAGAGATTCCGCGAGTTTGCGGATTTGTTCGCTCACCAAAGAATCGGCGGACGAATCTACAAGTGGGGAGCCCGCTTGTGAAGCTTGATGGGCTTGCTCGGGTGCAGGGGAGACGATCCCCGCTAATTCAATTCCAAGGTCACTTTCCACCTGTCTCCAGGGGACTTGCAGGCTTGTTCCCACACGGTTGATAAGCGCAAGTCCGACCTTACTAGTATTAATACCACTCGTTTCTAGCTCTTGCAGCAATGCACGCCCCATGGCATCCGAGGGGAAGACTGGTTCCACAACCAGGATGATGCGATCGCATTGCTGTAAAATGGGCTTCGTGTAGGGCTTCACCCCTGCACCCAGGTCGAGAATGAGCAGGTCACACATGGAGGCCAGGTTTGATACGACCGCTTCAATCTGGGGGACGGCTTGTTCGAGTTCTGTTTCCCGAGGATGGAAAGAAGAAAGGAGTAAGCGGACACCACTCGAGTGATTGACGATCTCTGCATCTACAGATCTGAGATGGATGTCCTTCAAAGATCTGGAGAGTACGTTGGATAGACCAGAGGGGTCCTGGATGTCCAGTTCTAAACCCATCGAGCCGTGACCCGGGTTAATCTCGGCGATGATTACGTCATAGCCCTCATCGAGAATCGCGACTCCGGAGTTTAAGGCTAGTGTCGTCGTTCCAATGCCGCTTCGAGATCCGAGGAACCCGATGATTTGAGCATTAGCCTCAGGCGCTGCGACCGCTTGTGCAGAGCGAGCAAGCACCGCTTTCACATGAGCCGTAAGTTCAGCCGGGTGGGTGGGTTTCGTCAAGTAGTCGTCGACCCCAGCTTCAAAGCCAGCTACTTTATCGTCTACCATCGTTTTTGCGGTGAACATGATTATGGGAATATGAGCAAGAGCCGGGTTGGAGCGGAGACGCTTCGTGACCTCATATCCGTCGAGATCTGGCATCATCACGTCCAGGAGGATCAACTCTGGCTTGTCCTCCGCGGCTTTGGCGAGCCCAATCGTCCCGTTGCTGGCGACGGAGATCTCGTAACCCTGGCGTTCAAGCATCAAGCCAACGAGTTTTAACGTGTCGACATCATCATCTATGATTAGTACTTTATTGGCCATCAGGAAAGCACCTTATCGATGAAACGCTAGTCATCGCAGTTTAACATAACAGTGAACGATATTGCAAGAAGATAAAGTACCCCTAAGGTACCCTCCAGGAGTAATTATAGATGCTTTTATACTCGGGGCAGTGACTTGAGCAATTCTATGTCATTCCGAGCCGAAGCGCAGCGTAGGCGAAGAATCTCGTTGTCGCTGATGGAGAACTTTCTCGAATAAGTAACGAGAATATTTTCCGTTACACTCCTCAGACATGACATCGATCCAGTTGAAATG
>CBDTTY010000145.1:0-5211 GCA_965363875.1 uncultured Anaerolineales bacterium | reverse complement strand
TAACTATACAGCGCATCCTCTGTGATTGCCATGTGATGGACGATGCCGGAGTACCCCACGGTCGGTTTATGCCACACACTGAGCAGTTAGCCTACATGCGTCCCCACAACCAATATGCGCAATATCGTAATCTGCACTTCATCGATGCAAGCTGGCATCCTAAAGCCGGCGTCTCGAGCGTGCTGCCCTACGCCGTCTGGGAGCCAGAGGAGCTATACACCTGCCAAGCCCCTGCTGCTATACCATGGGCGGAATGGCCTTCGATGCCGCCAGCGGGCGTGTGTTCATCACCGAGCGAGGTCTTGGAGAAGGTGAGATGAACGCCGCCGTAGTGCACGTCTGGAGTGTGAGCCCCGAATAAGCATCCTGCTCTCGATTCTTCAACAGGGGCGGTCCTTAGAGATGATTGGACAACCCCTGTTGCTTTGCGGCAGGAAAGCCAGATATGAATTCATGGCGATTCCAATGACTGTGGTCTTAGGGGCAATCTCGTAATGGGCTATGGAGAAGTTGGATCATGAAAAACATTACCAGGCTCACCAGCGATCTTCTAAAGAAAGTGTAATGTTAAAACTGCAATGCGACGCATCGTTTTCATAGCCAGGGATGGATTGTCGTTATCAAAAGAGACGCTTTAATCAGACAAATACCAGGCTAAGAGCGATCTCCAGCCTTGACCCGAATACCACTGCATGCGAAGATAAGTGCTACATATTCATGCCATCCGTCATCTGAGGAATGTGGTGAACGGCGATCTACAGCCATACAGGAAGCATGGGAGGCGCGCTAAGGTTATATTGGCCCTGGCCGTCTTGTTCGTACTGGCCGGCTGCGCATCCCCTGCGGTGGAATCCCGGGCGACGTCAGTTGAAGCGGGTACCCCCACCCAGTCGGTCCATTCCACTGCCACCAAAGCCACAGCCCCCTCAACCCAAACCCCCAATCCTCCCGCCACCAACACCACGATCCCTCTTCCAAACTGGCTCTCAACACCGCAGCCACCTATTGGGACCTTCTATGGGGGTGGAGAGCAGTGGCTGCTGCTCCTGGAGCAAGTCGAGATCCATCAAGTCCTCGGATTAATGGATGATTCCATGTTGGCAATCGGGTCGCTCGCCCTTGACACAGCCGAGAATCGCACTGATGCATGGATCGCAAGATTCACGCGCGATGGCGCCTTGATGTGGTCGAAGGTCCTTCAGGGAACACAGGTCCTATCGGCCTATGAGAACGAGACCGGAAATCTGATGCTGATCTCGAAGGATACCGTTTTCCGTTTGAGTCCCGATGGCGGGTTGTGGGACACTCAGACATATGCACGTGAGATTTCCGGGGTAGCTGGTTCAACAGGTGATCCATTGTGGGTTCAACGCGGTACACGCGGTGGTGCAATGATCTTCTCCGAAACTGGTCTTATGACCTGGATCCAACCTGATGGGCAGGTCACAGAACAGTTCATGTTGCAGATGGACCCTTCATCGATAGGGGATATTTCCTGGGTGATGCACAATGCCATGCTAACAGCTTCAGAAATGGTCGGCATGGTTCGGGTGGAACGCCATGGTTTGCAATCACTCTCGTGGATGACCACCCTCGACCCAGGCATCGATACTCTCGTCGAAATCAGGCCGATCTTGCTTCGCAGCACAGATGAGGGTGGCGCGCTTCTGGCTGCGTACGTCGAAACCGTAGAGGAGGTCGACACATCTTCAATCTGGCTGGTGAAGCTACATCCAAGTGGTGAGGCGCAATGGCAGCGAACGCTCCACATTGAGGCGATCGATCACATTTTCGCTCAGCAGCTTAGTGAAGGCGGCTGGGTGATAGGGATGGCTGCGGAATCTACCGACGCCGTATTCGCTTCAGATTTCACTTTGATGCGCCTATCCCCCGATGGCGACCTGGTCTGGGAACAGAACGTGGGCGATGAGGTGCATTCCCCTCGGCTGCGCTCCGTCGCTGAAAGTCCTGAAGGAGATCTGCTTCTTGGATTCGATCTTCTCAACGCAAATACACCTCTTGAGGGACGGCTTGGGATGATCGCACGCATCACTGGCGCTGGGATCAGTCCCGGATGTGCTTGGTTCCAGCCATCGAGCGGACATAGATCAACAACACCAACCTATTCAAGCACCCTATCCACCCTTGGGATTATTGAAGTCGTTCCCAGGGAGATCATGCCCATACAGTCCGGTAACATAGATGTACAATCAGTCTTCCTGCGTATCCAGCAGGTATGTGTTCACCCGCGGCTGGATCCAACACCGATACCCACCCCAACCCCCACATTGGATCTTTCCAGTATCGTTGGAAAGCACGTCTTTCAGATCTTTAATAAGCAGGGGATGCTGCTTGGGGGTGTGCAGCATGAAGGAGAATGGGTAAATCCGCAACTCGCGGCTGCTCGATTGCTTGAGGGTGACATCTTCTATGGTTATCTAAACGGGCGATCGCGCGGCCCATTCTTAGTCGCTCCCGATCAGCAATTCACCGATTGCCATGGGATGCCGTGGTATAAATTCTCGCCTCTTGTGGCTGCAGATCTCATCTTTAATGTCCCCTGGGATCCGATACCACGCACCGCTGCGCCACTCGCACATGACAGCCCAACCTATGAAGCCATCCTCCGCGATGTACTCCGTGAGCGCGGGATATCTGATCCGGTGATTAATATTACCGACCTTCAGAAGATCGATCTGGATGGTGACGGATTTGACGAGGTGCTACTCGAGGCAAAGCAGATAAATAGCCGGTTGGGAGAGACTTATTCAGTCATCATTCTGCGCATGATCATTGATGGAGAAGCCCAGACAATCGTACTGATGGATACGCTTTCTCCCCAGGCGCCAGCATCAGAGAAGGATAAATTTTACGAGCTGTCTGGTGTGTATGACCTTGACGGAGATGGGATTCTGGAAATCGCGGTGAATGCGGAAAGAGGCGTTGAGGGAGGTTCTTACTCCGTGATATTTGATGTTCAGAATGGTAAAGTCGAACACGTTCTTGGCGAAACCTGCCCTTAAGAACTCCTCGCCCAGTTGACTCGGTGGATCAAATCAGGTGTTTACCAAAGGGATCGGCACCAGGCGATCTGCTCGATCATAATCGGCTCGAGAGTCCAAGTCGCCCTATCGAGATATGGTTGGGCTTCAAGAAAAGTTGAAGGATAATCCATCTCAGCTGTCAAACGAGCACCTCGATCGCGCCCCGGCGAGTAAGCACCTGCGGGCATATGTTGCTCATCAGACCAGAAGACCTCACAGTTGGGTAAAATACCATTCGAGTCTAACCGGATCAACATCCCGCCTAGTTCAATGCTTGAATTAAAAGCCCATCCGATAAGGATGCTTCCATCCTCAAGCTCTACAGCCGAGGTAATTCCACCGCCACGACTATAAGCCCGCGACCACTGGACTATGCCTTGCGCATCAAGGCGGATCAACATGGGTGTGGTGCAGATTGTATGAGATTCCATGGCCTCAGGACCCTCACCGTAGATTAACAACCCGCCATCCTGCGTAGGACTAAAACCATATAGTTTACTTAATTCAAGGTATCTTTTCGAGAACGCCACGCTTCCATCCGGAGCGATCGAGAGGATCCAGGAGGATGCATTATGGCTAGGGCTACTGCATCCCCGGTAGAAGCTGATCGGCCCAGCAGCTACCAATGAACCATCTGTTCGATGCCCGTATGCGATCCTCGAGAAACGCAGCGAGGCATCCATGTTTCGCTTCCACAGGATTTGATCCGTCCTCGAAAAGCGTGCGAACCAGAGGGCGGTTATCCCTAATTCATCAGTTCCATAACGTGCGGGGGAAGGAGTTGGAGGAACCCAATCAATTTCTTCTCCCGAGACCATAAGCTCCCCATCAATGGTTTCATAAGCAAAGCGGACCTTATAGCTGACGCCCTGACCATCTAAGATGGGGATCTTCTCCCAGAGGACATTCCCTTTAGGGTCAAGTTTAATAATTCGATTACTGTCATGAAGCAGAAACCCACCATCTTCTATAGACTGCAATGGATCCCCGCTGATATAGCGCTCCCACAAAATATAGCCCTCTTGATCGAGTCGCAGCAGCAATGGAGATATAAGTTCTGATGGACTACTCGTTGTCCTCAAGTCAACCTGGATGAGGACACCACCTTCCTTGGCAGCCAGCATCGCCCCTAGTTCAACATCCAAGCCTGCTCGACTCGCTAAGAGCCATTGCCCAGCTGATTCTCCACTCGAATATAGATTGATCAGCTGTATTGCAGATGGCTTACCCGGGGGGTGGATTTCTCGTGCTGCTAATCCCTTTGAATCAATCAACGCGATCGATTGATTGTTGCGTATGGAGCCACCATCCCGACTAAACCAGATCGCCCATCCGCTCTCATCGGAGGCAAGTGGAAGATCCAATGGCGGTACGGGCGTCGGTGAGTAGGTAGGTAAAAGTCTACTCGGATCCGGCGTCAGGGTCATCATGGCTGTGGGGGTCCATGTTGGCGTGAACAACATGGGAGTATCCGTGCCAATCGAAGGGGGTGTGTTTGATGCTTGAAGTGTCGCCGTCCATTCTGGTGGCAAGGTTGCAGGTGCGGCTGGAAGGGTTGTAGTAGTCTGCTTTGCACAGGCGCTAAGCAGACAGACGAGAGCTAAGCCGAAGGCAAGCAAGGAGAGGGGTGGTTTCCGTATCTCGATGGTCAACCAATATTTGAGACTCATTTCACCAGCCAATCGAACCATTCGCAGTGGGCACCCCACGTCAAGTATATGCCAACTGGTCCTGAAATTGAACTCGAAGAGGCAACCTAATCCTGCCAACGACTGCACAGCAGTTCAAAACCCTGAAAGGCAGGGATGTGAGTGGAGAAGGGGAAAGGGTGGATAATGAGGTTTGGAGGATAGGTGCAGCTTGCACCTGATTCGATTGATAACCGGATGCGATTGGAAAATATTTATCTAGATAAGGCAATAATATTGAGGCCGTGTCAGCAGGAAATGGATGTATAAATCACGTACCCGCGATAGGATTTCTCTTCCTTTATATACACTTTGTAGTCGTTCGTCTACAAAGTGTATACATCTAGCTAACCTTACGAAATCCGGTTAACTCTCTTGATCGAGATCCGTTGGGGTGTGGGTTACGATACCTGGAATGCGCTGGAAATGTTTGGTATCGAACGTGATCGCAGAGGACAGACCTTGCTCTTGCATCCACA
>CBDTTY010000144.1:0-5266 GCA_965363875.1 uncultured Anaerolineales bacterium | reverse complement strand
TCGTAATACTCCAGCGTCGGGGCGTGGTCCGAAAGAGGGATCAAGGGCTGCACATCCCCACCCAAAACGTCAAAAAGAAGCAATAGATGGTCTGCACCGGTGATACGGTCACCATCGGTAATGAATTCAAAATAAAGATAGAGGATACCCGAGCCATCGTCTGCAAAGACTGGAAGACCCGCACCTCCAGCATTATCTGTTATAGCTTCAACCTTCCCAGATAAATCCACCGTGTAAACATTCCAGGGCATGAGCTCCCGCCAGTGCTCGAGGAGAATATCCACGTTGGCGATATCGGTCCATCGCCGCTCACCTTCGAACCTGCTGAAGGCGATCTTTTTACTATCCGGGCTCCAACTAGGATCGTGGTCCGACTGCCAGTTCGATGTGGTGGTGAGCCTTTGAATCTGCGACCCATCTGCATTCATCACGAAAATCTCCTCTCGTGCGTGTTCCTGCGTCAGTCGCGTGGATTTAAAGGCGATCTTCGTCCCATCCGGTGACCACTCGGGATCGTTATCCTCCCAGGGAGAATCCGTCAGGCGGGTGAAGCCAGTACCATCAAGCGATACGACCACGATATCGGCGGCGCCCGCAGGGTTACCCGCCGCGTCACTGAAAGACCCATAGACGAGCCTGCTGCCATCCGGAGACCAATCGGGATGGCCGTCCAGGACGCGGTTATCGGTGATCTGAATCTCTTCACCAGTTACCAGATCGAGCACTACAATTTCCCATGAAAGCATGTCCAATGGATCGCCGGCATGAAAAGCGACTCTAGTGCTATCCGGGGATAACGCCGGGTTGTTTTCATGACGGTCGTTGTGGGTCAGGCGTGTGATCGAATTATCTTTCTCCAGGAGGTATAACTCGCCTTCGGGGGAATCAGATTTCGACATAAACACGAGGACAGGGTTTGGCTGCAGGTGCCATAAAAGTATTGCCTCTTCAGGCTGAACATCAACGGGTTCGCTGCACCCACTAATCATTGCGAATATTAATAGCAGAGCCATCCGCCGAAAAACGATCATGCCGTCCTCCAACAACTTGAGATACCTACTTTTAACGCTGGACCCAATCTTCCGCTCCTGTTGCGAGAATCAATATCCAGAAACGATTTCCCGCGTCCTGGAGGGTTGCGGCAGCTTCCCAGAACTTCAACGCTGCGGGTATCTTGTACAACTGCTTGCCTGTCTGGCAGAACTCTTCCACATTATCTAGTGCTTCAATCCAGGCATCCCCACTTTGAAGAACCAGGTCGTGAATCACGCTTGCATCCTGCGGAGGCTGAATTGCACGTACCTCATTGATAATTATCTGCATAGACACGTTATCTGCGGCCAGCCTCCCATCGCACAACACGGCGTCGTTCCCGTCCTCAGAAGCCTTGAGTATCTCGCCGTCCCGCTCCAATATTGCGCCAGCATCAACGAAGAGAGGCTGCATCGAGTTGGCATACAAGACGATGGCTGCAAGATCACCATCCTTCGGAGGGGCTTGCGGCATGAATTCCAGCGGCGGTGGTGTGGGAAATGCTGTTACTGTGGGCTGCGGAGCAGTTTGTGGTTGGCCTTCCTCTAATCCACCATCTTCGGCTTGCGGTGAGCGAACACTCCCGCCGCAAGCTAACGAGCCAAGCAGGAGAGCGCCGAGGCAGATGGTGATAACAAATACCTTTCTCATATCCAACCTCCTAAGCATCCCACAGAATCAATAATCCAAAATCTCCTAAACTTCATCCATCGTACAATAGGATGCCTGTTCTTCGTGGGGTTCGATTCTCCTATCAAGAAATACACAGTGGCTTAGGCAAAGGTTGCATAGGAAATTGTGGTTTCATGATCCCTTCCGCCAAGATTCACACTCGGCTTGAAGTGAGTGAAGTGTTAAACGACCCAAAAGTGTGACCGGGCATGAACGAAGCCGTCAATACAAGCTCGATTTTTCACACAACCCTGAAACTGACAAGAAATCTGGATATTGGTGATCGGGCATAATTGTGCAACAATGGATTCACAGTTTCGTAATGGATCACCCGATGTGTTTGAACCTTAGGAGGAGACCATGGCGAAAAACATAACCATCCATTTAGATGACCATCCAGGTGCGTTGGCGGAGATGGGCGAGGCGCTGGGAAAGTCCGTTGTGAACATCGATGGCATCTGCGGAGTCTCCTGCGAAGGTGTGGGAGTCCTCCATATCCTGGTTGAAGACGCTGCTGCCGCACGCAGCGCCGTCGAGCATGCAGGCTTTGAAGTTCAGGCTGAGCGCGACGTCCTCGTTGTGAACATCGTCGACCGGCCAGGTGAGTTGGGCAATATCGCCCGGAAGCTAGCCAACGCCGGGATAAACCTTGACTTACTTTATCTGACCGCTAATTTGGATCTCGTCATCGGCGTCGACGATCTGGAGAAAGCACAATCAGCGCTGTAGGATAAACAAGAACCAGATTGACGAGTACGGTTACCGACCGTTTAACGAGTTGAGAGTGCAAATGACGCATCAATATAAGATCATCCTCAATCCCCATGCCGGATCGGGGCGCGGTCAACGAGAACTCCCCAAGATCCATCACCTTCTGAATCTCCACAACCTGGACTATGACCTGACTTGTACTGAGAACGCCTGGCATGCCGCTGAGCTTGCCTCCGAGGCAGCTCGTGCAGGTTATAAGGTTGTAGTCGCCGCCGGAGGTGATGGAACATCGAACGAGGTGATCAACGGATTGATGGAAGCGCGCAGAATGGGGGGAAACAACCCTGCTTTAGGCGTGCTGAGCCTCGGCCGCGGGAACGACTTCGCCCATGCCGTTGACATTCCGGTGGATATTGAGAAAGCCGTTCATGTGCTCATGGCGGATCACCGACGCCGGATCGACCTGGGTCGTGTATATGGCGGTAATTTCCCCCAAGGCCGTTACTTCGGCAATTGCGTCGGCGTGGGGTTCGATGCCGTGGCCACCATCGAGACCGCCAAGCTGCCGCGTCTCGGCGGCTTCTTGAGCTTCCTCATCGCCGTTTTGAAAACCATCTTCCTCTACCATCGAGGACCTGAAGTCCGCCTGGTGTACGACGAGAAAAGTCTTACCTTGGCAACCCTGATGGTTTCCATTATGAACGGCCAGCGACTGGGCGATGGATTCTGGATGGCACCGGAGGCTTCAATTGAGGATGGTTTCTTCGACCTTTGTATCGCCCGCCAGGTCAGTCGCAGGCGGATCTTAAGCTTGATCCCCCACTTCCTGCGCGGCACACAGGCAACGCAGGATGAGATCATCACCGACAAGGGAGCGAGTATTACAATCGAGGCCCTTGAGGGCGTCCTTCCGGCTCAGACGGATGGTGAGATCCTGTGCGTCGACGGGACAGAACTACGCATCGAAATTCACCCTCAAGCGCTTCAAGTCGTCAGCCCAGGTCCGCGAGAGATTAAATGAGCCTAAGCCAAACGCTCGTGTTGAAATTCCTTGACATTCTGACAAGCACTATCTGTCGCATCGACGATGCCCAACTGGAACGTGTGCCGGCATGCGGGCCGCTGATCCTTATCACAAACCATGTGAACGTACTCGAAATCCCTGTCCTTTATTCCCGCTTGCAACCGCGGCCCATCAGCGGGTTCTTCGCCGCTAAACGTTTGGAGAGCGCTTGGATGCGTTGGCTTCTCAATGCGCTGCATGGAATCCCGGTCCAACGGGGCAAGCTGGACCGCACCGCGCTGAAGGAGGCAATTTCCAGGATCCGTGCCGGGGACATTTTCGCTATAGCCCCGGAGGGGACGCGCAACGCGGACGGCCGTTTAGGGCAAGGCAAGCCAGGTGTTGTTTTATTGGCAATGCAATCGGGTGCGCCGATTCAACCCGTTGTCCATTGGGGGGACAAGCATTGGCAGCGTAACTTACGCCGGCTTCGGCGCACACCTTTTCACATCGCTGTTGGTCGTCCCTTTCGCTTGGACACGGGAGGTGTGCGGGTTAATCGACAAATCCGCCAGGAGATCCTGGACGAGATCATGGTCCAAATGGCTGTGCTTCTACCGCCAGAGTATCGCGGCGTTTATGCGAATCGGGATGCTGCAAACCAGAAATATTTGCGGGTGGTGACTGAAGTGTGATTTTTTTAATGGACCGACCTATGCGTTGGTTCATTCTCTCCCACCTCGGGCGCACACTCAGGTGCGCCCCTACAACTCACCTGAACGCGCAGGGGCCGACCCATGTGTCGGCCCGCACTGGGAGCGTTCCTGCTTGAGCCTGCATTGATGTCCTGTTAAGCAGAAAGTGAATACACCTCTGGATTGACACAATTTGGAAGGTCTTCGCCCTTAAGACCGGCGATCAGATTCTCTGCGGCCATCGCCGCCATCCGGGTACGCGCGTGCATGCTCGCACTGGCAATGTGCGGGGTTATGATGATATTCTCGAGCGCTAACAAAGGGTCATCCGCGTGGATGGGCTCAGATTCGGTTACGTCGATTGCAGCATAAGCGATCGTTCCCTTGTGAAGCGCTGAATAAAGCGCAATCGGATCCACGATAGGTCCGCGCGCGGTGTTTATCAGAATCCCTGAGGGCTTCATCCGATCGAATTGCTTCTCTCCGAAAAGGTGATGCGTGTCCTCCGACAACACAGTGTGAATGCTGACGAAGTCGGACTCTTGCAGCAAACTGTCAAATGATGCGAACTCGACACCCATCTTCTCCTCGAGGTCAGGGTGTCTTTGGATGTCATTGTAGATAATTCGCATCTGGAAACCCTGCGCACGCTTCACGACAGCTTGACCGATACGCCCCAAACCCACGATCCCCAAGGTTGCGCCGGCGATATCTGGCCCCAGCAGCAAGGTAGGTCCCCATGTTTTCCAATGGCCATCGCGGGTAAATTTATCGGCTTCCACTACACGTCGAGCAGCAGCCATAAGCAAAGCCCAGGCGAAATCTGCCGTAGCGTCCGTCAAGACCCCTGGCGTATTTCCTATGGGAATTCCGCGTTCAGTCGCTGCTGGGATATCGATATTGTCGTAACCAACAGCCATCTGGCTGATCACTCTAAGTGATTCGCCTGCAGCATGGATTAGGGCGCGGTCTATGGTATCGGTCAGCAAGCAAAGCAGCCCATCCACGCTGGTGATCTTCTCTACTAAAACCTCATAAGGCGGTGGCAGCTCTCCTTGCCACACCTCGACATCCGCCGCACTGCGAACCATCTCCAGCCCCTCGTCGGGAATGATTCGGGTCACAAATACTCGTGGCTTGGACATAACATACC
>CBDTTY010000143.1:0-5326 GCA_965363875.1 uncultured Anaerolineales bacterium | reverse complement strand
GATTGCGTGGAGGAAAGTTACGACCCTCAGGTTTCGTCCCCAGAGGGTAATCGCTTAGGACAGAGCCTTGCATCTCGATCTTATCTGCCAGGCCACGATGTTCAGGCGGGTAGATTTTATCCAACCCGGAACCCAGCACGGCGATGGTTCGTCCACCGGCATCGATCGCTGCCTGATGGGCAATCCCATCGATCCCTCGAGCGAGCCCTGAGACGATCGTTACTCCGCACCCAGCCAGGACATAAGCGATTTCGCGCGCAACTGATTTTCCATATTGCGTCGCTCGTCGTGTGCCCACGATCGCTGCAGCCAGGCGATCGTTATCTCCCAATTCACCTTTTAGGTAGAGAAGCGGTGGCGGCAAGCCTATCTCACGGAGCCTGGCGGGATAGTTAGGATCATAAACCGTAAGTAAGGTAAAGCCCTGCTCGTATATCCGCTCCAGTTCCCGGTCAAGATCCATCTCATCACGAGCTGATAGGATGGATTGGATAGTTTTTTGTCCTAAACCAGCCTCGCGCAATTCTGCCGCCGTCGCCTTCCAGGCAGATTCCAAATCTCCAAAGGCTTCCAGGAGTAAGTTAAAGCGTGCCGCGCCTACACCGCTAATTCGATTGAATCCAACCCAGTAGCGAAGATCGTCCCCCATAGCAACTCCTATTTGTACTTTCCTTGAGAAAGCCGGTTGAGAATACCATAGCGATTCCGCGTGTGTCAAGTTACCCCCTTGCAAACACTCAACCCGACCGAATCACAATCACCGGCAAGCTGGAAGTCTCACACGATCGGCAATCTGGATGGTAAAATTCAATATCTTTTTCAATTTCATCGAGAGTTAACTAATGGAATCCTCCATCACCTAACGACTGATTACACGCAAATCTACATCTCGATCTCTTCCGGAATTTCCGACAATATCTCTATCAGACGGGTAATCGGCTCAACGTTTTCTAGCCATAAATTCCCACATCACTGAGAAGCGTAAAATGGACAAGCAGCGCGATTTCCAACATATCGTAACGGGCAACAGATTGGTGGGCTTGTTGCGCATGATGCGTGGCTATCGCTTTATCTACCTCGTTGCCACCATAAGTCTTGCCGTAGCTGCGCTTGCCAGGACAGCGATATATCTATGGCTCCAGTACTTTATCGATGATGTGCTCCCAAGCACTCCAACGTCAACGCGCCTATTCTGGGTGGGCATGGGCTTTATCGGTCTTGCCCTTTTTCAGGGCGTCTTTACCTTCATCAGCGGAGCGCTCGCCGCCAGAACTGCAGAGGGAATTGTCCGAGAGCTACGGAACTATTTATTTGACCATATTCAACGCCTGACTTTTACCTATCACGACCAGACGCCTACAGGTGAACTCATTCAGCGCAGCACCTCCGATGTCGATGCTTTGCGCAGATTCTTCGCTGATCAAATCATCGGCCTGGGGCGTATTCTCCTGCTTTTTGGCCTTAACTTTGCGGCGATCTACAGCATAAGTCCGGTGCTCGCGTGGCGCTCAATCGTCGTGATACCGCTCATCATCATCCTTTCCTACTTCTTCTTCCGAAAGATCTCTAAACTCTACGAGTCATACCAGGAACAAGAAGCAGTTCTATCAACAACCCTTCAGGAAAATCTGAGCGGCACGCGAGTCGTGAAAGCCTTCGCCCGCCAGGCTTTCGAGCGAGAGAAGTTCGAGCGCGAGAATTGGGGGAAATTTGTTCTTGGACGTCGTCTGCTCACGATGCACGCCTTTTACTGGCCGCTGTCCGACATTCTCGCCAGTTTCCAAATGATCGCCGGACTTGCCATCGGGGCCTTAATGACAATCGACGGGACCTTATCCATTGGTTCTTATGTCGCCTATACCGGAATGCTAATCTGGATCATATGGCCGATGAGAAACCTGGGACGCCTCATCGTGCAGATCTCCATGGGCGTGGTCTCATACAGCCGAGTTGTAGAGGTGATCCGTCAAATTCGAGAACCTATGGATGTCGGTATTTACCCACAAGACGGCGACTCGGCCGGTCAAATTATCTTTGACAATATTGGTTTCGCTTATGAAGATGGTTCCCCAGTTCTTGAAAACATCTCCTTCGAATGCGAACCCGGCGATGTCATTGGCCTACTAGGACCTACGGGGTCGGGCAAGACCACACTCGTTAATCTAATTCCACGCTTTTATGACTACACAGATGGTAGCTTGCAGCTCGACGGGGTCGAGCTCAACGAGTACTCACGGCGTTTTCTGCGGCAGCAAATCGGGATCGTTGAGCAAGAGCCATTCTTGTTTTCAAGGACGATACGAGAAAATATAACTCTTGGCGTCAATCGCGATTTAGCCATGGATGAAATTGAAGCCGCTGCCCGTGCCGCCGCGATCCACGAAACGATTATGTCATTTCCAGAAGGGTATGAAACGCTCGTGGGAGAGAAAGGTGTGACGCTCTCTGGCGGTCAGAAACAACGTATCGCCATCGCCCGGACGCTGCTAAAAGATCCTTGTATTCTCATCCTTGACGATTCAACATCTTCCGTAGATACACTGACTGAGACGGAAATTCGCGAGGCTTTAAATCGATTGATGGAAAACAGGACGACATTCATCATTGCTCATCGCATTCAGAGCGTTATGAACGCCGATCAGATTCTCGTCTTGGACAGGGGGAAAATCGTACAGCATGGGGTCCATGAGGAACTAATCGCTGAGGATGGAATCTACCAGAAGATCCACGAGATGCAGACACAGATCGAAGATGCACTTGAACAGGAGCTGACAGATGTCGGCAGTTGAATTCATAGAAGAAGATTTCTCAACGGAATTCAACGGACAAACCGTGCTCCGCATCCTGGGTCTTACGAAACCCCATTGGCCCTGGTTGATCGGATTCGTCGTTACAATCGGGGTCGTTTCGGCTCTCGATGCCTACTTCACATACCTCGGTAAACAGATCATCGATGAGGGCATCCTCGCGGGAGATCGCGTCGCACTATTTCAGATTATTCGGACCTACGCCTTACTCACCATCGTGCAGGTTTTTAACATCTTTGGATTCATTTATCTGGCCGGGGTACTTGGTGAGCGTGTCCAATACGACCTGCGCAAGAACACATTCAATCACCTTCAGAACCTCTCGCTCTCGTACTTCGATAGGACACCCGTGGGATGGATTATGTCACGGGTGACTTCGGATTCTGAGCGGATCGCGCAGCTGGTCACCTGGGGATTGCTGGATGTAACCTGGGGATTGCTAAATATCGGTACAGCAGTCTACTTCATGTTAGTGATCAATTGGCAATTGGCTTTGATCGTTCTCATGATGATCCCCATCCTCATCATTATCGCAGCGCAGTTCAAGAAAAAGATTCTTCTCCAATTTCGTCTTGTCCGAAAAATAAACTCCAAGATAACCGGCGCCTACAATGAGCAAATTGCAGGTGTTCGGGTGATCAAAGCACTCAACCGTGAAGTGAAGAGTCTTGACGAGTTTAGTGAGCTCACAACCGAGATGTACAACGCAAGTTATCGCGCCGCCTGGCTCTCGGCGTTGTTCCTTCCTACTGTCCAATTCGTAAGTGCGCTTGCTATCGGAGCGATCGCCTGGTACGGCGGCCTTCAACTGCCATTAGCCGGAATCACAATCGGAGGTATTCAGGCGTTTATCACCTACATCACCTTCATGATGTGGCCGATCCAAGATTTGGCCAGGGTTTACGCAGAGATGCAGCACGCGATCGCTTCCGCTGAGCGTGTCTTTTCACTCACCGACTCGACACCAGAAGTGCAAGATAAACCGGACGCGTTCGATCCCGGAAGTATCCAGGGGGATATCTCCTTCGAGGACGTTGATTTCTCCTATGAAAAAGAAACTCTCGTCCTTGAGAAATTCAACCTCAACGTTCGCAGAGGGGAGACTATCGCCCTTGTTGGTCCAACTGGCGGCGGTAAGAGCACAATCGTAAATCTCGTCAGTCGCTTCTACGAACCTAGCAACGGAAGAATCACCATCGGCGGCCAGGATTACACGGATTTCTCTCTTCATGCCATTCACTCCCGCATCGGCATGGTACTGCAAACACCCCACCTCTTCTCTGGAACTGTTCGTGAAAACTTGCGTTACGGGCGATTAGATGCCAGCGCTGAGGAGATACAGAATGCAGCAGAGATCGCTGGCGCACACGACTTTATTACCAAGTTGGAGAAAGGCTACGATACCGAAGTCGGCGAAGGCGGTATCTTGCTGTCCGTTGGGCAGAAGCAGCTCATCAGCTTAGCCAGAGCTTTACTCGCCGACCCTGAAATCTTCATCATGGACGAAGCGACAAGCTCTGTCGATACGCTTACTGAAGCACTCATCCAGCAGGGCATGGCCGCGCTCACGGATGAGAGAACCAGCTTCATCATCGCTCATCGCCTCTCCACCATCAAACGCGCCGACCGCATCCTTGTGATCGAAAACGGCAAGATCCTTGAGAAGGGCACGCACGCTGAATTGCTGGAAGATAAAGGGCATTACTACAAGCTCTATACCGAACAATTCCGCCGTCAGCTCGAACAAGAACTGGACCCATTCCAACAAAATTAATCGCCGGCGGCGTGTTCCTCGCTTCGACAAAGACTTGAAGGGCTTTACCACCACTAAATGTCATTTCATGTGCGCAATTGCGAGGATACCCAAAATAAAAGCCGCCTGGAATATTCCAGGCGGCTAGCGGGGATGACGGGATTCGAACCCGCGATCTCTGCCTTGACAGGGCAGCGTGTTAAGCCGCTACACTACACCCCCGTAGTAAATTAAAGTATAACGCAAGCCGCGGACTTCGGTCAAGATATATCCATCATTCCTAGAATCCTTGTATGATTCGTGCAGGTTTCTTGGATGATCTATACATTACTTGGTTGAAGGGCCTTATCAGGTAGCGTATAATCCCTCTTTGAAGTGGAGGCTTAATGGCAGGCAAGAAGGTAAACAAGGGGAAAACAGGTACCATGACCAGCGCAGAGATCCGGCAATCGTTCCTCGATTTCTTCGAGGCGCGTGGCCATACGATTGTGCCCTCGATGTCCCTCGTCCCCGGCGGCGACCAAACGCTCCTCTTCACTAATTCGGGAATGGTTCAGTTTAAAGATGTCTTTCTGGGAACTGGGAAGCGTTCCTACAGCCGCGTCGCCGACTCCCAGAAATGCATGCGTGTTGCCGGAAAACATAATGATCTGGACGATGTTGGCCGGGATGACACCCACCATACATTCTTTGAAATGCTTGGGAATTGGTCTTTTGGAGATTATTACAAAAAGGAAGCGATCGAATGGGCTTGGGAACTCCTGAC
>CBDTTY010000142.1:0-5340 GCA_965363875.1 uncultured Anaerolineales bacterium | reverse complement strand
AAAAAAGCCCGGCATTATGCCGGGCTTTTTGGAAAGCGGTTCAGTGGCGGTTTTATTTATGACTCTGCAAGAGCCTTTTCGATTTCATGTTCCGCCATCGGTGTGGAGCTTTTACGGATAGCCCAGATCGTCATCACGAGCAAGATGCCGGCGATGATCCATGAGCCAGTTGTCCCCTGGTATTGCACGATTACAGGTGCTGCCAGGAGACTGATGAGATTGACGACCTTGATCATCGGATTCAGCGCGGGTCCGGCTGTATCCTTTAGTGGATCACCAACCGTATCACCTTCAACGCCGGCTCTATGAGCGGGTGAACCTTTTCCGCCGAGATGACCATCCTCGACATACTTCTTGGCGTTATCTAGCGCGCCGCCGGATATGGCCATAAATACAGCCAGTAGCTGCCCGGATAGGATAACGCCTGCCAGGAAGGCGCCAAGCGCTTCAACATTGAAGATGATACCCACAAGCAGAGGCGTCGCCACGGAGAGTACGGTAAGACTGAGGAGCTCTTTCTGAGAGGCGGCTGTCGTAATACTGACCACCTTTTCGTAATCAGGCGTAACCTTCCCTTCAAGAACGCCGGGGATGCGGAACTGCCTTCTTACTTCCTCGACAACCAGGTTTGCCCCACGGGCCACAGCTTTGATGCTGTATGAGGAGAAGAGGAAGGGTAGAGCGCCGCCAATTAGAAAGCCAATCACGGTGTCAAGAGTCGATATTCGAATCGAATCAAGAACCTCCACGCCGAGGCGTTCCTGCATGAGGCCGATATCGGTCACGTAGGAGAAAAACAAGCTGGTGGCAGCGATGACGGCTGAGGCGATGGCGATTTGTTTTGTGATTGCCTTGGTGGTGTTGCCGACTGCGTCGAGCTCAGCCATGATTTTCCAGGCTTTCTCGCCAACGCCAGCCATTTCACCGATGCCGTTTGCATTGTCGGCAATCGGTCCAAACGAATCCATGGCAACGTTGTTGCCGGTATGCGAGAGCATACCGATCCCGACCATGGCTACGCCGTACAAGGCATAAATCGGCGCTTCTCCCAGATAGAGTAAGTAGCTTGATGCCAGCGCTACGCAGATGACTAATACGCTCCATACGCTCGCTTCTAGACCAACTGCAAGACCGGACAGTACAGTCGTTGCCGTGCCGGTCTTCATCGACTCGACGATTTCCTTCACCGGCTTCTTATGGTAGGAAGTGAAGTAAGAGGAAAGCGGGTTGAAAACTACCGCCAGACCGACGCCGATGGAACTAAGCAATGCCAGTTTCCACTCACCCGCATAGAGCATAGCGAAGACGAAAGTCCACACCACTGTGTTGATGCTGGAAACCTCGTAGGAGCGGAACATGGCTTCCTCGGCATCCTTCGCGCGAAGAAATTTGATCGGGAATTTTTCCCAGATGGGGACAGTGAGAGTCCCTATGATCGAGGAGATCACGCCGATCGCGCGCACGATAAGGGGGAAGACGATCCAGAAGGTATCCCCTGTTATGTGAAGCAATACGAGTCCGAGGATTAAGGTGGAGACGATTGTGACTTCGTAGGATTCGAAGATGTCTGCCGCCATTCCGGCGCAGTCACCCACATTGTCGCCGACGAGATCTGCAATAACGCCGGCATTGCGGGGGTCATCCTCAGGGAGACCCTCTTCGACCTTGCCCACGAGATCTGCGCCGACGTCAGCGGCTTTCGTATAGATCCCGCCGCCAATGCGCATGAAGAGCGCGACGAGAGTTCCGCCGAAACCAAAGCCGAGAAGCGCGTCGGGCGCTGCGCGGCCGAAGATCATGAAAATTGCTGTTCCGCCAAGCAAGCCTAGGCCGTCGACGAGCATTCCTGTGAAGGTCCCGGCTCGGTATGCAACTGTCAAAGCTCCATTGTAGTCTTCGCGTACCGCTTCTGCAGCGACGCGGATATTACCTTCAATGGCCACACGCATGCCTAGCTGACCGACAATCGTGGAAAATGCCGCACCGAGGATGAAAGCGAGTGTACGTCCGATGGCGATGATGATCACTGCGTTGTCACCGAACCGTTCAATAGCCTCTCTTGAGGGTGGGACAACGTAAACGCTCAGGAAGAGAATAACTGTCAGCGCGACGACAACCAATGAGATGGTTCGGAGCTGCTTACGCAGATAGCCTTCTGCTCCCGCTTTAATGGCGAGCCAAACATCCTGCATTTTCTGTGTGCCTTTGTCTTTGTCTATTGTGATTTTCCATAGCCAGAGAGCATAGATCAGGCTGATGAAAGCAACGACCATTACGCCCCATAACATTGATTGCTCGATCGGATTAAGCTCGTTCATTCGGTCTCCTTTTTAATAATCGGTCATGATAATGTGGTTGTTTTTCACTTGGGTAAAATATCCATGTGAGACTAAATATAAATACGAGCCGGTTTGGCTCGCCCAAGATCCCTGTCGCTCATTTCTCATACAACGTGATAGCCAACATTAATGAGCATCGTTAAAGTACCAGTGGAGCATACAATTGTTGGTTTGGAAGCCGAAAGATTGTAATGTGCGCTCTGGGTGATGTCAAGACGGTTGTTCCGCACATCATCCTACTTGATATTTCTGGATCTCACGTTTCCATTATTCTGGCAGAGATGAGTTACACCTGTTTAATTGCGTATTGACTTCGGTGTTCCCTTTATGTATAGTGTCTTGGAGGTTCGGCACATTTTTTGGTCTTCAAAAGCACATGTTGCCTTCCATTTCGCGGCAGCGGTGCTTTTTCTACGTCTGATCTTGCACCTGAACCCGCTGAAAAACTAAGATTTCCAGGTCTGCGCTTAATTTCATGGAACTTGGATTATTTCAGAAAACTTATTGTCTCACAGTAGCGACAGTGTCTTCGTCAGTTGTCAATTAAGTTCGAACGTTTCGACATTGACTGTACCTGATGGGTATTGCCGGGTGAGGTGGAAGAATGTATGCTGGAATTGGAGTTAAGTAGATTGAGTAAGAAGAAACGAAGTTCAAAATCAATGAAATCGCCCTTGGGCAAAAATAATAATGGCTCGCGCCTTGAGAGCATCGATTCCAATGAGAATCTTGCCAGCGAACTAGAGAATCCCGCGATCGACCAGCTGATCGAACTCGGGAAAGATCGTGGTTACATCACGCTAGATGATATCCTCGGCGCCTTCCCAGAAGCCGAGCAAGATTTAGATCAGCTTGAAGAGATGTATGCAGCGCTCCTCGCGGCAGGGATTAATGTAGTAGATGAGAGCGCGGAGGAAGAAGGTGCTGAGCGAGAAGCTAAGCCTGCAGCACAGGAAAAAGACAAACCGGATGAGGATGTCCTGAGTAATGTTGATACGGACGATTCAGTCGGTCTTTATCTTCGAGAAGTGGGTGGTGTCCCATTACTTACCGCTCAAGAGGAAGTTGAAATTGCTAAAAGAATCGAGCGGGGTCGGCGAGCTCGGGAGAAACTTGCTCAAGAGAATCTTTCCCAGAAAAAACGCGCTGAACTTCAGGTCTCGATTGAGGATGGGTGGGCCGCTCGCGAGCACCTCATCACCGCAAACTCGCGTCTTGTGATTAGCGTGGCGAAGAAATATCTCGGTCGGGGTGTCCCTTTCTTGGATTTAATCCAGGAGGGTAATATCGGATTAATTCGGGCGGCGAAGAAGTTCGATTACCGCAGAGGGCATAAGTTTTCTACGTATGCGACATGGTGGATACGGCAAGCGGTAACCCGAGCTATTGCCGATCAGGGAAGAACGATTCGTGTACCTGTTCATATGGGAGATCAAATAAATAAAATGCTGCGGGTTTCTCATCAATTGACGCAGCAATTGGGACACACACCCACATCCGAAGATCTCGCAGAGGCGCTGCAAATATCACCACGAAAAGCGGAAGATTTAATGAAAGTGTCCCGCCGCCCTCTCTCGCTTGAGATGCCGACGGATGAGGATTCGGATTCAATCCTTGGCGATTTCATCCAGGATGTTGAATCTCCTGCTCCTGTTGAAATTGCGACGCAAAATCTGCTAAAGGAGAACCTTAGCGAAGCTCTTGGTACGCTCCCCCCGCGAGAGGTTCGAATTTTACAACTACGTTATGGTCTTTTAGACGGACGAACTTATACATTGGAAGAGGTTGGTCGAAAGATGGGTGTTACGCGTGAACGTGTAAGACAAATTGAAGCCCAGGCTCTGACTCGCCTGCGCCATCCGAACCACCGCGCCCGGTTGATTGACTTTCTCGGGGAGTGAAACCAGCTAAATTAAGACCGTTCTCATCGCGGAGATCAGACCGCGAGATAAATATCCCCCCTCGGAAATAATCGCATATCATCGTTTAACACGAGTGTAAACTAGCATCCCATCCGATCCATAGATATCGGTCTGGTACCGATTTATTAATTCATATTCATCCAGGAACCGCGGATCCGTAAGAAGGCTATTTCGACCATACACTTCCAGGAACACGAGGTAATCCGGTTTTTCATGGTGAATTAGATCAGGGGGAATTGCGTAGTTGGTGATATAGAAATCATCGGGAAGCGGATAATAAACCTCACTCTCCGGCGAGATTAAGCCGACAGTATCCAGGATGCGAGATCCTGTGTAGTAACCCAAAACCCCTATGTCTGCTGCGGCGAGGATCTGCTCGTCGCGAATCTGTCCCTGAAGATCGGACGCGACCTGCTCATAAACTTCTTCAAGTTTAATATAGGCCATCTTCGGTGCTGGTCTATCCAGGCCATGATCCGGATGCAGTGTCCATCCGTTGAGCGTGAAGCCGAACGCTAATATACTGCAGATGGTAAGAGGGAGCGGTGACTGAAGATTCCGCCCTAATACCTCAATGCCGATAAAGATCCCCAGAAAGTACATGGGAAGCGGGGGTGTAAGGTACCATCGAAAAATGAGCGGATTAGCGATTGAAAATACGAACAGATAGAGGATCGGGTAGATGGCCAGGGGCCAGATGCAGGTTCTATCCCGTATGATTCTCCACCAGCCAATCATGAAGAGGGTCGGAAATAGGATTATTCCAATCGCGATTGAGAAGGCTCCAAAAACAAGGTGGCTGAAGAACGGTGTAGCATAATGCTGAAGCAGTCGAACGATTCCGGCCTCAGGTGGAAGGTGATAGGCAACCGCTTTTGCCGCCATCGAGCGGGGGAGGGGATCCCCATAGTAGATATAACTAATAATAGACCAGATGAGTACTGGAATGACGAAGGATGCGATCTCTGCAAGCGGCAAGCGACGATTGTGCGAACGGAATATTCGATATGCACGCTCAAGACCTAGAGGGAGGAGAAAAAGAAGGGCATCAGGGCGGGTTAGCAGGCTGAGTGAGCCGA
>CBDTTY010000141.1:0-5350 GCA_965363875.1 uncultured Anaerolineales bacterium | reverse complement strand
CCAAGGTTTCGGAAAGGTTGATGAGCTTTTCCATGTCGCTTGATGTAAGTTTGCCAGGGAGAATGCCTATGATAGGAATTTCATCATCGATTTTCTGAAGGAAAAAACCATCATCGAGTCTTGAGAGACCTGGATAGGTAAGGCTGAGAATAATAATCTCGGGCGAGCTTCGTTCCAATAATCGGGCAGCATCCTCGAGAGAATCCGCGACTAGCACGGTTCCAAGTCTCCCGCCTTCGATACTTTTCCGGATACGTTCACTTTCGTCAGGTTGCTCCTCCACAAGGAGGAAAGTTGATTTTTGATAACAATTCAGCTCTTGCAGAATGTGGCGAAGGGAGTTTTCGTGAACCGGTTTTGTAAGGAAACGGGTGATATCGAGGATCACGCCTTTTTCTTGCCCATCATCATATTCGGTTAGCAGAATAGGTGTAGCAAAAAGAGCCTCGTCGCCCAGTATCTCTATCATGATTTGCCAGACATCAGGGTCGGGGTGGAGAAGATCTAACAGGATTGCGTCAGGGTTTGTGGCTTTCGCGATCTCAAAAGTATGGCTGGGTTGTGTGACCACGCGAAATCGGTACCCTGCATCTTCTAGGATGGCGCGGTATTGATAAGCAACATCGGAATCTCGATCTACGCAAAGGATTAGCGGTGCGAGTTCTTCTTTTTCCTGATCCGTCATTTCAAAGGGGATAGTGAAGGCAAAGGTGCTGCCCTCGCCGGGGACGCTCTCAACCCACAAAACGCCTCTGTGCAGCTCGACGAGGTGCCTGCAAATAGAAAGGCCCAACCCTGTACCACCAGTCTTTCTTGTTGGTGAAGCGTCAACCTGCGAAAATGGTTCGAAGATTTTATCGTGGTCATCAGGGGAAATTCCGTGCCCTGTGTCAAAAACAGCTATGACAACCTCGGATTGACCGCTGTGTTCGATCACTCGAACCGAAATGCCGATATGACCTTCCTCGGTAAATTTGGTGGCGTTCGAAACGAGATTTAGTAGGATTTGCCGCAGGCGTATGTTATCCGCATGAATGCTCGGGAGTTCGTCCGGTAAATCGATGACCAGCTCAATGGGCTTGTCTTTTACTAGACCAACAGCGGTTGCCATCACCCCGTGGACAATCTCAGAAAGGTTCACCTCTGAGAACGTTAGTTCCATTTTGCCGGCTTCAATTTTTGAGAGATCGAGGATGTCATTGATCAATCCAAGGAGGTGTTGACCGGCATTGTAGATTGCGGATAGATCTTGCTCTTGGTTTTCTGTGACGGGTCCGTCAATCCCCTTGAGGATAACCCTGGAGAAACCGATGATTGAGTTTAAGGGTGTGCGGAGCTCATGGCTCATATTTGCAAGGAATTGGCTCTTCAAGCGGTCGGCTTCACGCATTTCTTCGAGGGCTTGCGATGTTAATTGGTGAGAGCGTGCGTCCTGAAGCGTTATAGCAAACTCGTGTGCTACGGCCTCGGCAAGGATACGGTCTTCTTCAGTCCATGGGTCATCAGAAACCTTCCCATCGAGTTCAATGACCCCGATGATTTCATTTTGGACCCGGAGGGGGATAACCAGGCGATCTTGCGTATGAACCGCGAGTATCGGGGAAGGCTGATCTAGGTCACCGATTGGTTTTAGATTACCTCGATCATCCTCGTATCCCAGGATCTGACCCCACGAAGCCGCAAGTTCGGGGGCAGAGGTTGCATCAATAGCATCCTGAGGAGTTGGTAGCGAGACCGCCATGCGAGATTTTTGAGAACGTTCAGCATCGACGATCTGAAAGATCCCTCGATATCCATTAAGCATTCCTTGCTTATCAATGCGTTGAGTAGAACGGATGAGGATTGTACCTTGTTCGCCCTGAGGGTATTCGAAATCCAGTAGTAGATGCTGGATTGGTTGGCCCGAATCTATCAACTGCTTAAGTTCAGCGGCAGCTTCTGCATTAAACCCGGTACTGAAAATCTCTTTCCCTAGGAGATCATCCGGAGTCAAGCTTATAGCTTTTTCCACTTCAGGGCTGCACCAAGTATAACGCCCTGCACTATCGATTTCCCAAGACCAGCCGCGCGGGCGGTCAGTTTCGGGAGGACCGAGAACTTCTATCGGAACAGTTCCTGTTTTTGGGGTGTCTTTAGAGATCCCCGAGAACAGGTTTTCAAGGCGTCGTCGTATACCTTCGATTGAGTTCATTCGAATAGTGCCCTGTTTCCTCTGCTAACTCTCGATACTGTTTAGCTGCCCGGCTTTCTGGCGCGTATTGATTGATCGGCTGACCCAGGATCGCGCTTTCGCGTAACCGGGTATCTATTTCGATCTCAACATCATAGATTGCTTCATTAAATGCGGTTCTTATCTGCTCTGCAAGGCTGCGGTGGATGCGGTTGCGCTTATCGAGCATTGTGAGAAGAATTCGATATCTAAGTTTAGGGTTGTTTTCTTGGCGAATCGCTAAGATCAAGTTGAGCATATCGCGCAGCGCATGCGCAGAGAAATACTCCGGTTGGGTTGGAATAATGAGTAAGTCCGCCGCAGAGAGAGCGTTCTTGGTGAGCGTCCCAGTGGTAGGCGGGCAATCAATGATGATCGTATCGTAAGATTGGCTATCCTTGAGTGTCGTATCTAGAAGCATCATATAGTCGGCGCGAACTAAAAGATGAGGTTCAGCAAGGTTTAACTCGTTATTCGATGGTACGAGTTCCAAATCCCGGAAATTTGTAGGAATTACTGCTCCGTTCAGATCATCATTCCCTAAAAGCAATCCGGCGACAGTTCTCTCAAATGAGGCGGGCTTAAACCCGAGGGAAAGGGTCAGATTGGCGTGAGGATCCAGATCGATGAGAAGCACTTTCCTTCCCATCTCCGCAAGCGATGCGCCCAATGACAATGTGGTTGTTGTTTTCGCAACTCCACCTTTAGCGTTTGCGATGGCTATGATGTGGGTCATGCGTTGTCCTCATCCCGTTGGTTTCTTGTGTTAGACAGAAGAAGTTTCGCTTCTATTTATTTTCTCGCCGGTCTATGGGCGGTTGGCTACTCAGAGTTATGGATTGTTCCAGCAATCGAATCCGGCTTCGCTCTGCACCGAATACGCGACGCATTTCTTTCACGGCAGTTTGAAGCATGCCTTCTACATCATCGCTGGATCTGATTACGTTGGTTAATTCAAGCACTGTTTGCTCGCGCTCAACTCGGCGCAGTGTTTCCTGGAACAACCGGGCATTCTGTATAGCCACAGCCAGCTGGTCCGCGAGGATCTGCAGAACTGTGATATCGTCCCCACTGAAAGCGTTTATGTTTGTGTGCTGGAAATCGAGAGCGCCGAGCACCTGCTCACCGACAATTAGTGGGATCGAGAGCTCGGAGCGCATGTTGGTCAGAAGTGGGTGTGGTTGATAAAGCTCATCCTGGTTTACATCGGATGCCAGATAGTATTCTCCGTTTTCTACGACGAAGCCAATAATCGTTTTCGAACCCACAAGCAGTTGGTAGCCGGTAGAGAGCATTTGTGCACCAGCTTCGCCAGTCGCGGCGCTGACTTCAGCAATTTTCTGCGCATCGTCGAGTAAGAAGGCGGCGACATGCGGGTAACCGAAACGATCGCTGATTAGACTCACAACCCTGTTTAGAAGCGTTTCTGTGTCGAGCAAGCCGGTGGCGTCACGTGCGACCTCAGCTGCCGTTTGTAATTGGGCAGCCCGTAGCTGGACTTCCTCGAGCAGACGCATCTGCTCGACTGCATTCGCGACCTCGTCAGCAACGGCCTCTAGGATTTCACGATCGTCTTCGGTCCATTCACCCGGGCGTTCTGCGAGAAGCCCGAGATTGCCAACGATTTCGCCTCGGACAGAGATAGGCGCATCCATTGAATCTCCGCCATCCGTCACTGCGTCTGGGTAGCGTGAGCCGGTATATTCGGCAAATGATGCCTGTTTGTCTTCTTCAATTAATTGTAATAGTTCTTCCCAGGATTCTGCAGTCTGGCGGCGGTACAAACTGTCGATTTGCTCGAAACTAAGTTGGGTCTCCTCAAATAGTCGGGCGCTTTCGAGTGAAACCGAAACCTGATTTGCAATCAGTTCGAGGAATTCAATATCACGCGAATCTAAGCCATCGAGCTCAGAGCTCTCAACCGCGAATGCGCCAATAGCTTCCCCACGGCTGATGAGAGGGACAGAAACTGTTGTGCCGTCGGAATGGATGCTTTGGCTGGTTCCCGGGATATTATCGCTGATGGCTGTAACGGGTTTCATGGTTACGACTGCGCGTCCTAGAGGGCCGCGCCCGAGGGGGACAGGGATTCCAGTGGGTGTTGGCTGAATGCCTTCTGCGGCCGAAGCGCTGCGGACGACAATTTCATTGCCTTCAACGAGCCCAATAATCACGCGATTGAAGCCAAACATCTCGCGAATGCTCTCGCTGGCTTTGACGAGCAGTGAATCGTAGTTTGTTTGCTCACTTATGCTGGTAAACACTTCGATGACCCGACGGTTCTGCTCGGATATATCGGTGAGTTCACCGATCAGGCGTGCGTTCTCGATTGCTACGGCAAGCTGGTCTGCCATCGTTTGCAGGACCAGGAGATCCTCATCATCGAAGGCGTTTGGATCTTTACTTTGAACATCAAGAGCGCCAATAATTTGGTCGCCTGCACTTAAAGGAAGCGCCATCTCGGAGCGTGTCTCGGGGAGATCGGGATTGGCGAAGTGCACTTGATCTTCGCCAACGTCAAGAGCGATGCGGGGTTTCCCTGTGCCGGTGGCATAACCGACGATTCCAACCTTACCCACAGAAAGGCTATATCCACTTGCGATCATACGCTTGCCACCTTCCGAAGAAGCGGCGCGCAATACGGCGTTTTCGCGCTCTCGATCGAGCAGAAAAACACCCGCATGGTAGAAGCCGAAACGGGAGGTGATCAAATTCACTGTTTCATTCAGAAGGGATTCTACATCACGGATCGCAACGGCATCACGGGCGACTTCCGATGCTGTGCGTATTTGACGCGTACGGTCCTCGACGCGGTCTTCAAGCGATTGATAAATACTGGTTAGTTCATCCGCCATGCTGTTAAGACTGTGAGCAAGTGTGCCGATTTCGTCATCACGGTCTAAGGGAACGCGGAAGGACCAATCGCCGCGAGAAAGTCGTTCCGCAAACTCCGTTAGGTTTATAAGAGGGCGTAGAAGAAAACGGTTGGCGACGAAGCCGACGACCACTATCGAAAAGATTGAGGCGCCAACAATCATGGCGATGGTGAAGGGGGCCAAGGCGTTCGCATCAGCGAAGATATCGGATTGCGGGAGTTCAGTGACGATGCCCAAATCCCAATCAGGGATCCACTCATAGGCA
>CBDTTY010000140.1:0-5377 GCA_965363875.1 uncultured Anaerolineales bacterium | reverse complement strand
GCCCCAAGTCATCTCAGGGTTAGATCTGTAAAAACCTACTTGCCCTGAAAAGACAGCCGGGCGCGCTCGATGAAGAAATGCATCCGATTGAAGAAGTTAACCTCGCTTACACCCGCATCAAGATCCAGGAAGAGCAGATTCAAGCCACGGAATTTTTCCACCATTCTCTTGGCTACCCCCTTGGCAACAACCTGATTGGCAATGCATCCAAAGGGCTGTAGACAAAGCACATTAGGGATGCCATCTTTCATCATCGTTCCAATCTCGCCGGCGATTAACCATCCTTCCCCGTATTGATGCGACAGCGAAACTATCTTCTTGGCATTGGCGGCGATATCGCGGATGGAGTGGTGGCCACGATGATACTGGAATTGGCTTAGAACATCATTCGATTTTGCCAGGAAGGAATTTGTATAGGCTTCTAAGAAGATCACTAAAGCCGTTATGAAGTCCCTGCGCTTTACATTCGCTTTAATCTGGACTCCGGCGCTAACGAACCAGCCCAGGAAGAAATCTAATATAGAAGGAACGACGACCTCGTTTCCCTGGTCCATCAACCACTGGACTACGTGGTTATTCGAAAAACTGTTGTATTTAACATAGATCTCCCCCACGATGCCGACTTTGGGAAGATCATGATCTACGGTTTCAATAGCGTTGAAATCTGACACAACCGTTGCCAGCGTTTCCAGAATTGAGGCCTGGTTTAAGGGCAAAGTGCCTTCATAGAGAGGGGCAAAATGCCTGTCAGCCAGCGCAAGCGCATCGCCAGCATTTACCTCCCTGCAAGCTGTGGCATGGTACATATCGGAGATCGCGTCTGTGTAAACTGCGCTCATTACCGCTTTATATATGTACCGCTTGTAATCGAGGTCGAAACCGGGCTGCTCATGGAGGCTCTTGTTGGTAGTCAGGGCAACAATGGGTACGTCTTCGTACCCCGCTGCGATCAGAGCGCGTTGAAAGAGACCCGGATAACACGAAGCCCGGCACTGGCCTCCGGTAGCAAATGAACCCACAGCTATTTCTGATAAATCATGCTTTCCCGATTGGAGTGCCTTGATGATGTCCCCAATGATGATAATGCCGGGATAGCAGACTTCGTTGTTGCAGTATTTGAGACCAAGCTCAACGGATTCAGAATCCGGAGGAGGCAGGCGCTCGATGTTGTATCCCAAATCCAACAAAGGTCCAGAGACAGTTGGATCAGTAAAATGCGAAAACTGAACGGCAAGGACCTTTTTGTAGCGGTCGCTCTCTTCGAATATTTTTACTGACTTGCGGGGAGTGACAACCCGGTCAGCGCTGGAGTCATGGAGGTTCATCGCCTCAACCATCGACCGGAGCCTCAGTTTTGCGGATCCTGTGCTTTCAATCTCATCGATTCGTACGATGGTGAGCCCTTTGCCATGGGCAGCTAAAATGCCTTTTGTTTCATCAATACTTACCGCATCCGGGGCACAGGCAAACGAATTGAGTTGAACAACGTCGACATCCTCTTGCTCGGCAGCCCAACGGGCGGCGAAGAGGTATCTGTTAATGTATTCCCATTGGGATAAGATGTACGTATCAAGGGGTGTGGAATCTGGTTCCACTGGTAATGCGTCCTCGGTGATGATGTCCACCCCAAGGTTTGTAAGGATGTCCGGAATCTTATGGTTGATGTGCGTGTCGATGTGATATGGATGTCCCATTAGTAGGACGATTGGCCGGCCCTCTGCCCTCGCCTGGTCCAGGATTTGAGCAGCGCGGTGGCGAATCTTCTGCTTGTAAAGCTTCTGAGTTGCGAGGGCGTGCTCAAACGCTTTATGAATCGTTCCCGGTTTAACCCCCAGGCCTGAGAGGTATTGAAGGCAAGCCTGCTTTAAAAGCCCAACATCGCCGAACGTAATCGTCGGTTGATCCAGTGGAATACCATATTTTTCTTCAGGATTGATGGCGCTGGTGATAACATCCGCGTAGCCGGAGACAATAGGGCAATTGTAATGGTTGTCTGCATCCGAAAACTCTTTATTCTCGAAGAAAACCATGGGCATGAAGATGCGATCGACGCCAGCCTCAATCAGATCGAAGACGTGACCATGGACAAGTTTCGCCGGGAAGCAGATATTTTCCGACATCACCGTCCCAGCACCTTTTTCATAGAGCTCGCTGCTCGAGGGATTGGAGAGGTGTACTTTTATTCCGCATTCGATAAAGAGCGTGTTCCAGAATGGGAAATTCTCAAATATATTCAGAGCCCTGGGGATCCCGATCGTAAGAAGGGGGTCGCCTTCAGGGTTGCTTTCGCGATCGAACAGGAGTTGGAATTTAAATTCAGGTAAATTGAATCCCGGGCGTTTTCGTTCACCTTTGTTCGTGTAGATGCGTTCACAGCGATTGCCGGTAAAGAATACATTCTGGTTCTGGAAAATCAGCTTGGTCACTGCGCATTGATTTTCACATCCATGACAGTTGATCAACCGCTTCTGATAATCAGAAGCGGCCTCAATGTTGGTGAACGACCAGCATTCACTCGAAGAAGCTCCATTGGACTTGTATCCATCCCGGGCGGTAAGGGACGCCCCATAGGCACCCATAAGTTCGGCAATGTCAGGATAGAGAACGGACTTACCGAGCAAATTCTCCAGGGCTTTATGGACCGCTGGATTTAGAAAGGTTCCTCCCTGCACGACGATATGATCGCCCAAAACAGAGGTGTCGGTAATCTTGAGGACTTTATGGAGTGCGTTCTTGATGACCGAATAGGCCAATCCGGCCGAGATATCTTCCACTTTGGCAGCTTCGCGCAACGCTTGTTTAACCCTCGAGTTCATAAAGACGGTGCAGCGCGAACCCATGTCGCAGGGGTTCTCGGCGACGCAGGCCATCTCCGAAAACTCGGAAACGTTATATTCCATCGAGCCAGCAAAGGATTCTAAGAAAGACCCACATCCTGAGGAGCACGCTTCATTAATCTCAATATTCTGGATATGTCCGTCGCGGACGAAGATCGCTTTCATATCCTGCCCACCGATATCCAGAATAAAAGACACGTCCGGGTCGAACGCTGTTGCTCCACGGAAGTGAGCAAGGGTCTCCACGATACCCTTGTCAAAAGCAAATGCCGAGCGGATAAGGTCTTCGCCATAGCCAGTGACCATGGTTTTGACAATTCTCGGGGGTTGGTCTACCTCAGAAAGTAAATCCCGCAGTTGGATTAACCCTGCCTGGGTTGCCTTGATTGAATTGCCCTTGTTATTGGCATAATAATCAAAGACTATCCGGCCTAACTCATCGATGAGAACAATTTTGGTTGTCGTCGAACCGGAATCAACGCCCAAGAAACAGTCCTTGCCCTGGACCTCGTGAACATCAACGCGAGCAGTCGTTTGGCGGGTCCGGTTTTCTTCCCAGCGTTCAAGTTCAGATGCATCTTTGAAAAGTGGATCGAGCCTTCTCTCCCCTTGTCGAGATCGCCCGTTTGATTGTCTTAACCGCTCAATAAGCTTTGATAAATGGAATCCCTGCCGTTCGGATTTGTCGGCAAGAGCCGCTCCAATAGCCGGAAGCAATTCGGATTTTTCCACATCCAGAACGCAGTCCGGGGTTAATTGGAGAACTTCCATAAAAGCGTTTTTCAGTGCCGGTAGAAACGTGAGGGGACCACCACTGAAGACAAATAAGGGGACGGGTTCGTACCCACGGGAAAGCGTTGCCAGGGTTTGGTAAACCAGGGCGTGAAACACAGAGGCAGCGACATCTTCGCGGGGAACCTCACGGCTCAAAAGGTTCTGGACATCGGTTTTTGCGAAAACACCGCAGCGTGAAGCCATGGGGTAAATCGTCGTATGTTGTTCAGCAAGATTGTTTAATTCAAGTGCCGAGATGTCCAGAAGGGAAGCCATTTCATCGATGAATGCCCCGGTGCCGCCAGCACAAGATCCATTCATGCGAATGTCCGGAATCCCGTTGCCGCCAAAGAAAATCATTTTGGCATCTTCGCCCCCGATGTCGATCAGTGTCTTGACTTCAGGGTAAAGCTGGTTGACGACTTCAGCGGAGGCGACCACTTCCTGGATGAAGGGGAGATTATATTGCTCGGTGACGCCCATCCCTGCCGAACCAGTTACTAGGAGGTTCACCTGAATATCTCCAAGAACCACACGCGCTTCCTCAAGGATATTGAGCAAGGTTTTGTCGATCTTTGCTTTATGGCGCTGATAGGCGGAGAATTGAAGTTCGTTCTCCGGACCAAGAACGGCGACCTTGGCTGTTGTGGAGCCGATATCAATCCCCATGCGCAAAGGAACACGGACCATTTATTCTAGCCTCTCCCGGCCATCATCATTCGAGGATTCACATTCTCCTCTCTCAAAAGTTGAATTGAGCAAAGGGTGGAAATAGAGAGGATCCCCCGGGTTTGCCTTCACACCTAGGGATGTTGAACGGAGTAGTTACCTCGGTTTGATTGCGCTTAAACCTTACTGTTGTAGACAACTTTGCCATCATTTTACACCAACATCCATCCTAAATGTCACGAATATTGAATCTCGCCTCGCCTGAAGCTCACTTCTTATCGCCCCTTTGAAACAAAGAACCCGGGTCTTTGGAAAAAGTAACGCTCTGGGCATGTACAGTAGGAGGGCTTACCATAAGTTATCTGGCAAGCGCATCTTCTCCCTTCGCGGAAGAAAAAGCGGGTGAGAATCCCAGGGTACTGAAAATTGGATGCCAGCTTTTGGGCTACTGACGGACCAATGAGTTTATTTCAAGCGATATCTCAAATGGAGAGATCGACAAATTTGGCATACCAGATCGCAATCATATCATGGCAATAGATCCACGCTATTTGCCAAGGCTGGATATACAGAAAACCGCCCCGATCTTGAGGGCGGCTTTCATTACAGCGTTAGATTGTTGAACCTATTCAATCGCGCCTATTTCGATTCTCATATTGTAGATTTCTTCAAGTCTGTAAATATCTTGCATCAAATCGAAGAATCCGTGCCAGTGAGCCCAATCTGGCCCACCCATCAAGGCGCCTTGACGAGCACGGCGACCTTCGTGGTGCCATAGATAGTAGTAGGTGATCTGGAATTCATCCTGCCATGGGTTGTCTTTGAGCAAGCCCAGTTCTGCTAACTCGGCACGCATAGCCTCAGCGGGTGCAAAATAGGCTTCGTTGTAGAGTCGAACCGCATTGTCGCCGCTCTCCAAGAATCCATCGTAGAGTGTCGCTGAATGGCATTCGCTGCAGACCGCCTTCATCAGCTCACGGCCGGGTTCGCCATCACCATAATACATATCCATCACATCAGCCTCGGTGCGGATTTTAGATTCTTTTGCCCAAAGATTCCAATAGAGACGTTCTGTTACATTGTGAGAGACCTCAAGG
>CBDTTY010000139.1:0-5382 GCA_965363875.1 uncultured Anaerolineales bacterium | reverse complement strand
GGCTGGTATTGGGTGTGACCTCAACCGGTCGATGCAACATCTACACTCTAGCACTGGAGAGGGAGATGTTGAAAATGAAGCAACGATCGAGGATTTACTACAGCTCAGAACAAAGAAACCTGATGTGGGATCTTTGGCAGAAAGGTGATTCGATGCGTGTCATCGCTCGTCTATTTGATCGAGGACATTCTTCGGTTCAGCGCATTCTGTCGGAGACTGGAGGAATACGTCCACGGCAACGAAGTCGCTCAAGACTGGCATTGACGTTATCGGAGCGAGAAGAGATTTCTCGAGGCGTTGCGGCCGACCAGTCGATTCGATCGATAGCAGAGTTATTGGGTCGTGCAGCCTCAACGGTGAGTCGTGAGATTAATCGCAATGGTGGTCGTCGAGATTACCGAGCCAGCAAAGCCGAGCAAGCCGCCTGGGATCGGGCGCATCGTCGAAAGCCCTGTAAACTGGTTAGGAATCGCGCCTTGGCACATATTGTGGCAAGCAAGCTCAAGCAGCGCTGGTCACTGGAGCAGATTGCTGGCTGGTTGAAACAGACCTATCCGGAGGATGATAATTACCAGGTGTCACACGAGATCATCTATCGCAGTTTATACGTTCAAGCCCGCGGAGCGCTTAAGAAGGAACTGATAAAGCACCTACGCACACGGCGTACGATGCGTCATTCCAGACCCGGCAACGGGAGTGGCGAAGGTCAGGGACAAATCAAGGACATGGTCAGGATCAGCGAACGGCCGGCCTCGGTTGAAGATCGAGCGGTGCCTGGTCATTGGGAAGGGGATCTCATAGTCGGATCCAATGACAGTTACATGGCGACATTGGTAGAACGCCATACCCGCTATGTCATGTTGGCAAAAATAGACGGCAAAGATACAAAAACGGTCATCAACGCACTCATAAAGCAGTCGAAGAAATTGCCACGGGAACTTTACAGGTCGCTTACCTGGGATCGGGGAAAAGAGCTCTCGGATCACAAGCGATTTAGTTTGGCGACAGACATCGATGTTTATTTTTGCGATCCGCAAAGTCCCTGGCAACGAGGATCAAACGAGAACACGAACGGACTCTTAAGACAGTACTTTCCCAAGGGAACCGATCTATCGGTACACTCTCAGCAACACCTAAACAATGTCGCTTGTGAGTTGAATGATCGGCCAAGGAAAACCTTGGCCTTTTGCTCACCAGCAGATAAATTTAATGAATGTGTTGCGTCGATCGGTTGAGACCACCGGGTAAAGCGGACATTTAACGTGAACTTGGCAATATGTCGCCAGCATCGGACAAACGCGCGCGGTTGATCATGCAGTGAAGGCAATTTAGGCGTCGATCAATTCCCAAAACAATGGCTATGTAATTGATCGTATTAGGGGTGTTTAGAGGGTATTTTTGGGAATCCCTTCTGTAACTGACTGAAATTATTAATTTGTACTCCTGGCTACGAACCAGGCGGCCGGGAGTTCGAATCTCTCCGGGCGCGCCAAACAAAAATGGGGATCCGAATGGGTCCCCATTTTTTTAGGAGTAACCCTGATGCAGATGAGAGCTCCAGTTCGACAAAACGCGCCAGCGATTTGGATGCCGGTTTGCACGGCGGGGCTCCTTTGGGCGAAGATTCAAATTGACACTAGAATGATGGTGATGAGCAAGTTAAGTTTGGATTACGCGTTCATTTCTGCCTGAGGCTAAATTTGCAATCATGCTTCTTGGATGGAAACCGCCAATCTTCACGAAGAATTTCTAAACTCTACGACGCAGAAAATTGAACGTTTATACTCTTCCGCCTAGGCAACGAATCCGCACGACTACAGGACCCTCCTCATGATTAATCATCGCGCTCTCACCAATGCCGTCCTCTCACTCATCCTGCTTGTGGCGGGCGTGCAAATCCCGGTGGCCCAAGCCCAGGACGATTATGACCCGGCGCTTTACGGCGCAATGGAGTACCGGTTGATCGGACCCTACCGCGGCGGCCGCTCGGCAAGCGTGACCGGTATTCCTGGCGACCGGGGTACTTATTACTTCGGCTCAGCTGGGGGTGGTGTCTGGAAGACCATCGACGGTGGCAGCAAGTGGAGCAATATCTCCGACGGCTTCTTCGGGGGATCAGTCGGCTCCGTGGCGGTGTCGGAGTCCGATCCCAATGTGATCTACGCCGGCCTCGGCGAGAAGACCGTACGCGGTAACGTGTCTTCGAACTTCGGCGTCTGGAAGTCCACAGACGCAGGAAAAACCTGGAGTTTCCTCGGTCTGGAGGAAACGCATCACATAGGTCGCATCCGCGTTCACCCAACGAACCCTGACATCGTTTACGTCGCCGCGATGGGCGACCTTTGGCAGTCTGGCGAGGCTCGCGGTGTGTATAAGAGTACCGACGGCGGTGAGACCTGGAACAAGGTGCTCTTTGCTAACGAAGATGCTGGCGCCGTCGATCTCGTGTTTCAGCCAGGCAACCCGAGGATCATCTACGCCAGCACCTGGAACGTGCGCCGCACGCCCCACGATTTCTCAAGCGGCGGGCCGGGCTCCGACCTTTGGAAGAGCACTGACTCGGGTGCCACCTGGGAAAGGCTGACGGAGCTTCCAAACATGCCTGAGGCGCCCCGTGGGATAATTGGTGTGACCGTCTCGCCTGCTAATCCCGATCGCGTCTGGGCGATAATCGAAGCCGAGGACGGCGGTGTGTTTCGCTCCGATGATGCCGGCGAGACCTGGGAAAAGACCAACAGCGACCGCGCCCTGCGCTCGCGGGCCTGGTACTACACGCGGATCATCGCGGACTCGCAGGACGAAAATAAGGTCTACGTGATGAACGTCTCCTATGCCGTATCCACGGATGGCGGAAAGACCTTCAGCCTGCACAATGCTCCTCACGGTGATCACCACGATCTGTGGATAGATCCGGCGGACAATCAGCGAATGATCATTGCCGATGACGGCGGCGCGCAGGTCTCAACCGATGGGGGAGACAGCTGGACGACTTATCACAACCAACCGACGATGCAGTTCTATCGGATTGCCACGGATGATCACTTCCCGTACCGCATCTACGGTGCGCAGCAGGACAACTCCTCGATCCGTATTTTGCATCGGTCCGATGGCATTGCCATTACGGAGAGCGACTGGGAAGTGACAGCGGGGGGTGAGAGTGCGTATCACGCCATCGACCCGGACAACAACGACATCATCTATGGGGGGAATTACAAGGGCTACCTCAACCGATACAACCACGAGAACGCCCAGCGCCGGTCGATTAATGTCTGGCCTCTGAATCCTGCAGGTTCCGGCGTCGAGGTCATGAAGTACCGCTTCAACTGGAACTTCCCGACCTTCTTCTCGCACCACGATTCAGACATGCTGTACGCCTTCTCGCATCGGGTTCACGTGTCCAGGAACGAAGGCCAGAGCTGGGACACGATCAGCCCGGATCTCTCCCGCGCGATCCCCGAGACCATCGTTTCCTCGGGCGGACCGATTACCCAGGACAACTCCGGTGTCGAGTTCTACGCCACAATCCTCACGGCGAATGAGAGCGCCTATGAAGAGGGTGTGCTCTGGACCGGCTCCGATGACGGATTGATTCACCTTACGCGCGATGGCGGTGAGACCTGGGACGACGTCACTCCTCCGAACGCGCCCGAGCGACTGATGTGGAATTCGATTGATATCCATCCTACGCAGCTGGGCGGCGCCTATGTGGCTGGCACGATGTACAAATCCGGAGATTTCGCGCCTTACCTGTATAAGACCACGAATTACGGCAGGACATGGACCAGGATCACCGACGGAATAGAGTCTCCGGACTTCACGCGCGTTGTGCGAGCAGACCCGGAGCGTCCGGGCTTGCTCTACGCAGGTACGGAATACGGCTTGTACATCTCCTTCGATGACGGTAGCAATTGGCAGCCGTTCCAACTGAATCTACCCGAGGTTCCAATTACAGATTTGCAGGTCCGCGATCTGAATCTGATCGTGGCAACCCAGGGGCGCAGCTTCTGGATCATTGATGACCTTACGCCGCTTCACCAACTCGATGAGTCCGTTGCGAACGCGGACGTCCACCTGTTCCAGCCCAAGCTGAGCTACCGGATACGGCAGCCTGGCCGGGGCGAGCGCGACCCGCTCCTTGACGGTGAGAACCATCCCCCGGGTGTGATGTTCTATTTCAATCTCAATGAAACCCCGGATGAGGACAATCCCGCGAGCATCGAAATCCTCGAATCGGACGGCACGCTAATAAAACGATTTGAGAGCAATGTTGAAGAAGATGACGACGAGATGTCTGCGAGCAATGCAGACGAAGACGAAGACGGCGACAAGCTGGAACCTGAGGAGGGTGCCAATCTCTTTGTCTGGGATATGCGTTATCCGGACGCGGTGTCCTTCGAGGGAATCGTGTTGTACTCCTCCGATACGAAGGGGCCGGTCGCCGTACCAGGCACCTATCGAGCGCGTTTAAACTTCGGCGGTCAGAGCGTTGAGCAGGAATTCGAGATCCTGAAAGATCCGCGGGTGAACAGTTCCCTGGCGGATCTGCAAGCGCAATTCGACTTCCTTATCAAAGTGCGGGACAAGCTCTCAGAGGCGAACCAGGCCGTGATTGATATTCGCAAGATGTATGATGATCTCGATTACCTGGAAGCCAAGCTTGAGGGTAACCCGGAGGCGGCGCCGATTCTCGAGACCATCGCTTCTCTGCGCGAAGAAGCCACCGTAATCGAAAATAACATTCACGAGACGCGCAACGAGGCGCGCCAGGACCCGCTTAACTTCGGTATCAAGCTTAACAATCGCCTGGCGTACCTGGCGACGCACGAGTCTGCGGGCGACTACCGGCCCACGGACCAGGGCGAAGCCTATCGCCTTGAAGTGTCTGCCCAGATCGATCAGGAGATCGAAGCGTTCAACAATCTCATTGAGGATCGCCTGCCGGAAATCAATCTAATGTTCAGGTTGCAGGAGATTGAGATGTTGGGCACGCCGTGACCCAAGAGCGACCATTTCGCAACGGGGCCAGGGGGCCAGCCACGCGTCCAAGACACGGCCGGCGAACACCGCCGTTCTTGGGTTTATTGCCGGCGATCTGGGGCTTTCTTTGGACAAGCTGCTGATCGAATTAGTATCTAATACAACGAGTTGTTGGTTTTAGAGCGCGTGGCTACGAATCAGGTACCCATGACCGCTTCCGACGAAGCTGGCCTGAAAAGCCGGATTACACAGTCGTAATGACATGATTCAGACACGATAACTGTTGCACACATTATGCTAAGAGGGTTGTCCGTGGGTTCGACAAACCGGCTTGCCGGTTTGGACGCGCAAAGCGCGCCCCGAAGGGGTGAGTGAGCGAAGCGAACGAATCAATCCCACCCTCTC
>CBDTTY010000138.1:0-5390 GCA_965363875.1 uncultured Anaerolineales bacterium | reverse complement strand
CTACCGGGGATTTTGATCGTTTGCGCCGCCAGCAAGAGGCTATGCTGGCAATCTTCAATAAGATGTTAACCCTCGAGGGGCTCTCAAGAGTACCGGACCTCTACGCTCAATTTCGCTCTTATGTTGAAACAGATATTACCGTCGAGGACGCCCTCCGCTTGCTGCCGCTGGCGACAAAACTGGCCGCCGATCCGGATCGAATACACCGCTATTCCATTGATCCCTCAATGGCTCCACAATGGAGAGTGCCCTATAGCGGCGCCTCCGTCCTCCTGCCCGACTGGGAGGCGATAGAGCCCATGCTTCACGAAATTTTCGAAAATCCCCCTCAAGATTAGAACTGCGCTTCACGAGCTGACCGTTATCAATGCTTTCATATTTGACATTTCCCATCTCACAAACTAGGATTGACGATATGAATGACTACACGAAGCCGACTTTTACAGGAGGCTCTCATGGATGAGCCGCTTGAGGATCTCCCTCTCTTTTCGTACCAGACAACCAGCAGCGTTTCCGAGAGCGAGGCTACCGCGCCCCTTAAATCCGATTCCAGCCTCAGCGCGGCGATAAACGCCTGGGGCGAGGCGCTCGAAGCGCAGGGCCGTTCGATTCATACGGTCAAGGCATTCACAGGAGATCTGCGCCTGGTTGGGAAGTTCGTTGGCACTGGTCAGCCCATCAACCAGATAAGCACAAACGATCTTAAGAATTTCCTCGATTGGATGCTGAACCGGCGGGGCGTCTCATGCAGCCCAAAGACCTACGCCCGCCGCATCACCTCGATTAAAGCCTTTTACCGCTGGCTGACAGAGACCGGCGTCCTCCAAGAGGATGCCGCAGCCCCGATCCCCCAACAATCGGTCATCAGCCCGCTGCCAGAAGTGCTCACACAAGAAGAAGTCGATGCAGTGGTAAAAAGCGCCGAATTAATGCGCAAGGGTTCTGCTCCCGATGCACGTCCCTACGCGCTTTTAAAGTTGCTGCTCGATACGGGGATAAAGAAGGGGGAATGCTTAAATATCCATCTGAATCATATCGACTTGAATACTGTGGATGGACCGATTCTTTTCATCCGCTATGGAAGTGTGAGTAAGCGCTATAAGGAGCGCAAACTTGATCTAACCTCTGATTGGATTGAAGCATACCAGGAATACCTTAAGCAGTACGAACCCGCCAACCAGCTCTTCCCCTGGTCGCCGCGCAGATTGGAGTACTTACTCGAGGATATTGGAAAAGCCGCTGGTTTGGAGAAGCATCTCTCCTTCGAGATGTGCCGCTGGACTGCAGTTCTCATCGATTATGTCAATGGTTTAGACCACGACAGAATTCGACAAAAGCTCGGCATCTCGAAAATCCAATGGCGCGAAGTGGGCAACAAGCTGCACCGCTTGGCTGAGAAAAACGCCTAAATATCACCGACACCATTTCAAAATTAAAAAAGGGCTGTCCAAAAAGGCGCTTTGGGCAGCCCCAATATTTAATTCATGATGCATCTAATTATTACATCTTCTTAACGACGATATCCCCTATCACATTGGCTGCTGCGTCTCCACGATCTGCAGCGTTGGAGAGATGACGATAGATCTCGCGCAGCTTCAGCATCTCAACTACGTGATCGATATCGCGCGGCATTGCGAAGAGATCGGCGATCGCCTCCCGATAAACAGTCTCCATCCGATTCTCCAAAGCTTTCGCCCGCACGGCATGGTCGTTGGCGACATTGGGGTGATCTTCCAATCGCTGCACACCCATGTGGATCTCACGCGCTGCATCCGTCAGAAGGGAGACCATGCGCTCCATGTAGGCGTTCGGCTGCACACCGAGCAGGTGCATCTCTTCTACCGTTGTATCGGCATAGTCGAGCACATCATCGATCGTTAATGAGAGTGCGAAGATGTCCTCGCGATCGATCGGAGTAACAAATGTCTTATTAAGTTCGTCAATCAGGATCCGACGCACTTCATCGGCTTCTTTCTCAAGCTGGGTCACCGCCGTTGCAAGCGCTTCGCTAGGTTCTTTAACGTACTCGAGCAGCTTCTGCATCCCCATAACAGAATACTCCGCCTGCTTAATTAGCAGTTCGAGAAAGCGGTTTGTTTTTTTACGAGAGAAGATACTCATACGGTTTCACCCTTCGATTAATCTCATTGCCACGAATAAACTTTATTGTTTTGATTCCCCCGGAATTTCGAGGAACAATACCAAATTGATGACTTCGAGATTTATTCCGGAAAGGATCATCAAAATCCGATCGTCCGGTCGTCTGGATGGTTTATTATAAATGCGAATGCCAATCTCGTGTCAGATCCAGCATTTTGTAGTCCTAATTATAGACTCAATCAGCGATCATCTGTCTACGAACCCATAGGACTCGTCGAAGGTCGGCCGCAGAGCACTTGCCTGCCTTACAGACAAGAGACACGTTGAAACATCATAACTAGCTGAAATTCGCATGTCAAGGAGAATGGAGGCGCAGCTTGACAGCACACATCCTTATCACCACAATTAGGCCATGGAATCACTTGAAATCCCGGATGGTCACCGCTCTGGTTTCGTCGCCCTTGCCGGTCGCCCCAATGTGGGAAAATCCACCCTTATCAACCGCCTCCTTGGGCAGCGAATCGCGGCGGTGTCACCGAAGCCGCAGACGACCCGCCAGCGCCAACTTGGAATCCTCTCGCTTCCGGACGCGCAGTTGATTTTCGTCGACACACCGGGGATTCATGAACCCCTGCATAAATTGGGCGAGAAGATGAATGAGGAAGCCCTTTCTTCTCTGCGTGAGGCGGATGTTGTTTTAGCGCTCTTCGACCTCACCCGACCGCCGAACGAAGAAGACATACAGGTCGCGGCGCAGATCAGAGAGATCCAAGGACAGATACCTGCCATCATCGCCCTTACAAAAGCAGATCGCGTGCCCGATGACCGCATGTCAGACCGGCGCGCAGCGTTTCGAACCCTGCTCCCTGAAGCTGACTTCCTGGAGATCTCCTCGACTCGAGGGGATAACCTGGATGAATTGATCGAACGCATCAAAGGTGAATTACCCGAGGGCCCTCGTCTCTTCCCACCTGAAACAATTACGGATGCGTACGAGCGCGATATCGCCGCCGATATGATCCGTGCTGCTGCTTTGAAAAATCTGCGCGACGAAGTTCCGCACTGCCTCGCCATACGGATCGATGAATTCGAAGAACGGAACGAACATGGCGCCTATATCGAAGCTACAATATTTGTTGAACGCGATTCCCAGAAAGGGATCGTCATCGGTAAGGGTGGCACAATGCTGAAGACGATCGGCACGTTTGCCCGAAAGGACATCGAAGCCGCAACAGACCGCAAAATCTACTTGAAATTACGTGTCAAAGTCTTGCCCGGATGGCGCAATGACGAAAACAAGCTTAAGAGTTTCGGTTTTGGGGGGTCTGGTCACTAAGAGTGCAGATGCATTCACTGAGGAATAACCTTGAGTAGGAATAAATCGAAGGGCACAAAAACAAGCTCTTTCGGGGCGCCGGGGCGCATCAGCCATGACGCCTCACCGTTTTACAGCAGCCGCCTTTATCAGGGACAGCAGCGAGAAATCACTTCACCCCACGCTGAGAATCCTATCCCTGAAGAAAGCCTTAATTGTTTCCACCTGAAATCATCGGGCGATATGTCCGAAATCCCTGATTACAGCGTCCACCTCATGGTGACCTCGCCACCCTACAACGTCCGCAAAGAGTACGACGAGGATCTCACCCTTGAGGAATACCACGATCTACTGCATGTTGTCTTCAAAGAAACCTACCGGGTGTTGGTAACCGGCGGGCGAGCCTGCATTAATATCGCCAATCTGGGTCGGAAGCCTTACCTGCCACTGCATGCTCTAATCATTCAAACCATGCTCGAAATCGGTTTCTTGATGAGGGGAGAAATCATCTGGGACAAAGCCGCGAGCGCCTCCCCCTCCACGGCATGGGGATCCTGGCAGTCAGCATCAAATCCTGTATTGCGCGATGTCCATGAGTACATACTCGTCTTTTCAAAGGAGTCTTTCTCACGCAAACCTGAAGTCAAAGAAGATACGATCGAGCGCGAGTCCTTCCTCGAGTGGACGAAGAGCATCTGGACTTTCCCCGCCGTTTCTGCAAAGCGGATCGGACATCCGGCTCCATTTCCTGAGGAGCTTCCCAGGCGCCTGATCGACCTCTACACCTTTAAGAACGACGTGGTCCTCGATCCCTTCTGTGGATCTGGAACCACCTGTCTGGCAGCATTTCGACTCGGAAGGCAGTACATCGGCTACGAAATTAATCCGCAGTACAAACAGCTCGCAGAAGAACGACTGGGAGGCGCAATAGAAGGCGATCTCCTGGGAAAAGCTGCGACGGACGAAACATAGAGGAGAAGATGGCCTACCAATCCCCGTTCTCAACTCGATACGGTTCATCGGAGATGCGCGCAATATGGTCTGAGGTGGCCAAGAGGCGCGCCTGGCGCAGCGTATGGTTTGCTGTCGCTGAGGCGCAATCAGCTGCTGATCTTGTCTCTCCTGAGCAAATTAAAGAGATTCGCGCCAAGGTTGATGCGATCGATCTAGCCCGGGCTTGCGAAATCGAAGCCGAGATCGGGCACGATCTAATGGCTGAACTGCGTACCTTCGCTGAGCAATGCCCGTCGGGCGGCGCAATCCTGCATTGGGGATTAACTTCCGCAGACGTCCAGGATAACGCCGATGTCATGCGGCAGAAGGCTGCACTCGCCCTCGTGCTCGATAGCCTGCGGACTCTGCTGTTGGCGTTCGCCGAGCGCATCGAGGAGACTCACGATCTACCCATCATGGGCTTCACCCACCTTCAGCCTGCCGAACCAACGACGCTGGGTTACCGCCTGAGCGTCTACGCCCAAGACCTTTTAGAGGGGTTCGAAACTCTCCTGAGTTTGCACCGCAGGCTACGCGGGAAAGGCATTCGCGGTCCGGTTGGGACCTCTGGCCCATTTGTAGATATGTTAGCAGACTCCGATATCACACCTGAACAGCTCGAGTCGAACATCATGAACTCCCTCAATCTTGAAGCATTTCCAATCACGACGCAGACCTACCCGCGCATGCAAGACTACCGATTGATCAGCGGCTTGGCCGACGTCGCGGGCGCCTTACATAAGTTCGCCTTCGATCTGCGCCTGCTGCAATCACCCGGGATCGGCGGCCTTCAGGAACCCTTTGGTGATAAACAAGTCGGATCGAGCGCGATGCCATTCAAACGTAATCCGGTAGCAGCGGAGAAGATTTGCTCACTGGCTCGAGAGACCGCGGCCTGGGTGGATGTCGCCTGGCAGAATAGCGCCACATCCCTTCTCGAGCGGACGCTTGACGACTCCGCCAACCGGCGCAGCATGATCCC
>CBDTTY010000137.1:0-5422 GCA_965363875.1 uncultured Anaerolineales bacterium | reverse complement strand
CTCGACCGGGGGTATATGCGGCTGGATGTGCCAGCGGGCCTAAGGATATCCCCGATAGTGTAGCGGAAGGGAGCGGCGCGGCATCTCTAGCACTGCGATTCTTAAGCGATCGATCATGGCCAGAAGAACCCGAAATCGAACCCATGGAGGACATTGAGATTCCGCATGTGGGTGTTTTTGTATGTCACTGCGGCAGCAACATCGCCGGGGTTGTAGGCGTAGAGCGTGTAATCGAAGCAGCAAAAGATATGCCTGATGTCGTTTACACTTCAGAGCAGATGTTCTCGTGCGCGGGTAATACGCAGAGAGAGATCGAGGAGGCGATACGCGAGCATGGGATTAATCGTGTTGTAATTGCCGCTTGTTCACCAAAGACACATGAATCCATATTCCGTGGCGTGCTCATTCGAGCAGGTTTGAACCCGTTCCTCTTGGAAATGGCTAATATCCGTAATATGGATTCTTGGGTGCATAAGTTTGACAAAGAAGCGGCAACCGAAAAAGCCATCGATATGGTGGCAATGGCGGTCGCGAAAGCGCGCCAACTCGAACCACTTGAGATCAGTTATTTACCGTTAACCCAGCGCGTTCTTGTCATCGGCGGGGGGATTGCGGGAATGAGCGCGGCAACCACTCTTGCTTATCAGGGATTTGAAACACATCTGATCGAGAAAGAAGGTCTCCTGGGAGGAACCCTCAACCATCTGCATCGAATCGCGCCGGCCGATATTCCGGCAAAGGACCTGCTACGGGCGAAAAGGAAAGATCTGGAAGCGAGTGGTGCTCACGTTCACCTTCGAACAACGATCGAGACGATAGGTGGGTACGTGGGCAATTTCAGCGCATTACTGAATGACGGGCAGACTCTTGATGTTGGTGCGGTTGTCATCGCCACCGGATCCGTCCCGTATGTTCCGCAGGAATTTTCATACGGTTCGAATTCCAATGTGATCACAAATTTGGAACTGGAATCCATGCTTGAGCGAGATGCGTTGGAAGCGGAAAAGATCACGTTCATTTCCTGCGTTGGTTCAAGGCAGAATGGAAAAGGGTGCTCGCGTTACTGCTGCACCTCGATGATCGCGCAAGCAATGCAGCTTCGAAAGATGGGGAAGAAAGTTCGTGTCGTCGCGAAGGATATCCGCACCTACAGCCGTCATGCGGAGGAGCTGTACGAACGGGCGATGGCCGCGGGCGTCCAGATTTTCCGTTACGATGCGGATCGCCCGCCTCAGGATGCGATCACGTTCCAAGATGATCATGTCGAATTTGATGATGAACTGCTTGGAGCGAAGGTACGAATTCCCACAGATTTGCTTGTCCTGGTTGTGGGCTTACGGCCTCAGGAGAATACGATCTCCGATCAACTTAAACTCTCACACAGCGAAGATGGCTTCCTCATGGAACTGCATCCAAAGCTGGGCCCCGCCGAAACCGCGAACCAGGGTATCTATTTGGGTGGCGTAGCTCAGGGAGCGAAAGATGTACGCGAATCGGTTGCACAGGCCCTCGCTGCTTCGGGGAAGGCTGGGGCGCTGTTATCCCGCGGTGTGATTGAGAAAGAGCCACTGACAGCTGTTGTCAACGAAGAACTGTGCATCGGTTGTATGCGTTGTGTGCAGGTGTGTCCATACAGTGCCATCGAGCCGACAGGTCCTGTGGGAGAGGGGAAAGTCAAAATACTTGAGGCAGCTTGCATGGGATGCGGAACTTGTGCGGCTGAATGTAATTTCGACGCTATTGACATGCCTTACTTCACAAAATCACAGATTATGGCACAGGTTGATGCCGCTCTGGCTGAGAAGGCAGAGGAGAAGTGTCTCGTCTTCACCTGTAACTGGTGCTCTTATGCAGGAGCAGACCTAGCAGGGATCGAGAAGCGGCAATACCCCACTTCGGCTCGGATTATCCGAACCATGTGCTCAGCACGTTTTGAGGAAGATTTTGTTGCCCGGGCATTTGAACAGGGAGCGGGGGCAGTCCTCATAACGGGCTGCCGGTTGACCGATACCGGCTCTGATTGTCACTATAACTATGCCAACAAATTGACATGGAAACGCTTTAAACACTGGCAGAGGAAATACGAAAGGAAGGGGATTCAGCCCGACAGGCTGCAGTTGCAATGGATTTCTGCAGCAGAAGGGAAAGAGTTCGCGGAGAAGATAGCAGAAATGGATGAGGTCATCCACAAGTTTTCAGAGACTCTCACCACTGAAGGTGCAGATTGAACGAGAGATCGAGAATGCGATCCTCTCGTAAGGACCGATTTAATCTATGACGGTTGATAAGGGACCAATCGAAATCGATGATGCTCTGTGGGAAGAGCTGATCGAGATCACAGACGGCAAAGCCGCACCTTGTTATCAGTGTGGTGTCTGCACGGCGATCTGTCCTTGGGGATTAGTAGGTGGCGATCCCTTGTCGGTGCGATCGATTATGCGCGGTGCGCAGTTGGGGTTGTTGGAATCCCAGGAAGCGATCTGGCGTTGCACCGCTTGCGGGCAATGTGAAATCTACTGCCCGAGGGGAGTGCCGATCGTGGAGATCTTCCAGAGTCTCCGACAACTTCTCTGGGAGAGGCGGGAGGTCCCTGCCGGATTAACGCCAGTTCTTTGGTCGGTTTATTGGAATAACAATCCACTGTCACAACCACCCTCACAACGGATGGATTGGGCGGACGGCCTCGATCTCCAGATATTTGACTCTGCGAAACATGAGATCTTGTTGTATTTCGGTTGTACGGCTTCCTACGATGGCAGGGCGCAATCTGTTGCCCGAGCGATTGTGCAGGTGTTGAGAGCTGCAGATGTGAGTTTCGGTATTTTGGGAGAGGAAGAGCCATGCTGCGGGGAAACCGTTCTCCGGCTCGGACACTCCCCGTATTTCCGAGACGTGGCACAGCATGCCGTAGATATTTTCGAGAAATTTGGCGTGGGAAAATTAGTCGCGCTATCCCCACATTGCTACGACGTGTTCAAGAATCACTATCCCCGGATCAATGAATCTTTTGAACCCTTACACTACACCGAATACATCGCTGACCTGATTGAAGCAAAACGTCTAGCATTAGATGGGAGTCTACCCTCGAAAATTTCTTATCACGATCCGTGCTTGCTTGGGCGGGTGAATGAGATTACCGATTCCCCAAGGGCGGTTTTGGAAACCGTCCCAGATGCACATGTTATAGAGATGCCACACTCCGGGCCAGACACGCTCTGCTGCGGCGGTGGTGGGGGACGAATGTTTATGGAGACTCCACCGGGTGAGCGCTTTTCCGATTTGCGTGTTCAGGAAGCGCTTGATGTTGGCGCTGATATCATCGCGACAGCATGTCCTCTGTGCATCTCCTGCTTGGAGGATTCAATCGGGAGCATGGGGATTACGAAGCTTAAGGTGCGTGATATTGCCGAGATAACGCAAATGGCTTTGGATCAAGAGTCGAAGAATGATGTGGTGGAGGAGTAGTATCTAGTGGTCGCCTCGCTGTATGCTCCGTCTGAAGCGAATAAAGCTCTCTGGGTATTCCTGGAGATAGAAGGGGATGGTTTTGCAAGCGTATCCGTTGAGATTTTGTCAAAAGGACGCGATCTAGCGGATCGAGCGGGGTGGACACTTTGTGGTTTGCTGTTGGGAAGCGATGTTTCGGATCGGGCAAATCAAGCCTATTCATACGGCGCTGATGAGGTCTGGCTTCTTGATCATCCGTTGCTGGAGCAATTCGATGTCTGCGGTTATTCCCACGCCACAATGCAGGCGATTAAAGAAGGGAAACCCAGTGTATTCTTGCTGGGCGCTACAGCGAATGGACGTGATCTGGCAGGGCGGCTTGCAGTACGGCTGAGGACAGGATTGAATGCGGACTGCACGGATCTAATCTTAGACGAGGACCGTGGTGTGCTTATCAGCGAGGTAACAGGTTTCGGCGGTGGCGTGATCGCGCTACTTGAATCGGCAGATCATTATCCGCAGATGTCCACTGTTCGTCCTGGGGTATTCATTGCGAACGATCCTGATCCCAGCAGGCAAGGGAATCTGGTGGAGATGAAGGTGAAGCTCAAGAAAGCAGATATCCGCTCACGTATTGTCGAGCGGCATGTGGGCGAAGGGGTTGATCTCACGCAAGCACCAGTGCTGATCTGTGGAGGGCGAGGGATCGATGGTGATTTTGAAAGTTTGCGTGAATTGGCAGCATTGGTAGATGGCGAAGTCGGCGCTACAAGACCCCCAGTTGATGAAGGGCATATTGAACGAGAGAGGCAAGTAGGTCAAACAGGCGTCGTTTGTCGACCGAAAGTGGCGTTAAATTTTGGTATCAGTGGGGCGTTCCACTTCATCGTTGGGATCCAGGATGCTGAAACGATTATCGCCATTAATTCGGATCCGGAAGCCCCAATCTTTAACCATGCTGACTACTGCATTGTCGAGAATGCGCATAAAATCCTGCCTGCACTAATCAAAATGTTAAAAAGCGAACGTGAGTCGGCCCATGTCTGATCTTGAGATCGTCGTGTGCATGAAGGTCGTACCGAAATCGGAGGAGATTCGGGTAAATAAGGAATCGCTACTTTTAGAGCGCACTGGAGTACGTTCGGAGATAAACCCTCCAGATATGAATGCGCTTGAGATGGCACTATCACTGAAGGATGACCAGTCTGTGCGCATAAGCATCCTCTCAATGGGACCGCCATTCTTCGAATCTATTCTGCGTGTGGGCTTGGCGATGGGGGCAGAACGTTTCTTCTTGATGAGCGATCGCGAGTTTGCTGGCGCAGATACATTGGCTACAACGTACACGCTTGCTAAAGGGATTGAAAAAATCGGTGATATTGATCTCATTTTCTGTGGAGAGGAATCGGCGGATGGAGCTACCGGGCAAGTCCCTCCTGGTCTGGCTGAATGGTTGGACATGCCTCAGGTAACCCTGGCTACTGAATTATCTGTTGATAGAAAGAAGCGAATCGCACGAGTAAGGCGTGAAATTAAAGGCGGGTATGAAATCCAAGAGGTTGATCTCCCTGCGGTGATATCTGTGAAGACTGCTTCGAACGAACCAAGATTTATTGATTACCATCGCAAACCTTGGGCGTTTGAGGAAGCTGAAGTCGTGATATGGGGTCATGATGATGTAGATGTTGAGGATGGATATATTGGGTTGACAGGTTCGCCAACTGTCGTATCAGGTTTGCGCGAGGCAGAAATTCGTGAACGCAGCAAGGAATTCTTAAGGGGTTCGCCCGAAGATGTAGCCAAGGAAATTGTGAAGCGTTTGCAGGGAATTCTTACCTGACGATATTTTTGATAGGGAGTATGTGCATGAAAAAGCTCGCCCAGGCGCGCTTTTTTTATGGTTTAAGTACAGGGCATTCTCATTTCTGATGATGTGGTCAAAGAATCGACGCTGCCAGGCGAAATTGGGATAGAA
>CBDTTY010000136.1:0-5446 GCA_965363875.1 uncultured Anaerolineales bacterium | reverse complement strand
CTTCAGAAGATCGAAGCAGCGTCCGCGAGTAGAAAAATCCCAACAAGACCGCCATTGCAATTCCTAGCGCATATAAACCCCAGATGATCCAATCCGCGCTTCGACCAAAGAAAGCCATCCCAAACACAACGTACACTGGAAGCCGCGCAGAGCACGACATGAAGGGTACCAGCAACGCAGTGAGCAAGCGGTCGCGGCGGCTCTCGAGCGTCCGCGTCGCATAAATCCCCGGGACCGCGCAGCCAAAGCCAAGAATTAATGGTACGAAACTCTTTCCGTTTAAACCCAAGAATGAGAGGAAGCGATTCATCACAAACGCAACGCGCGCCAGATAGCCGCTATCCTCGAGTAAGCCAATAAAGAAAAATAGGACCACGAGACCAGGAATAAAGACCAACACACCGCCAACACCAGCGATCGCCCCGTCCAAGATCAACCCGCGCAACCAGGTGGAAGCGCCAATTGAGGAAAGCAAGGCTCCTGCCCAGTTTGTAATCGGTCCTGAAACAACCGCGTCGATCCACTCCAGGTATGGCTCCGAGACGTTAACAACAAGGCTGAATACCAGGTACATCACCATCATAAATATCGGAATCCCCAGCCACGGATGTGTGATAACCCGGTCTACCCGCTCTGCGCGCGTGCGGGCAGGTTCCTTTGGGCGCGTGAGTGACTGTTCTACGATCCCGCCTACACGCTCATAGCGTCTGTCGGCAATGGCAATATCCAGCCCTTCAGGGACCCGCTCCTCCAGCCGCTTCTGGATCGAATGAACCTGTGCCAGAACAACACGGGCATCTTCAACGCCGAGAAAATATTCGAGAAGGTCCACCTCCCCTTCAAGCACCTTTACGGCAAGCCAACGCGGTTTAATTTGATCCGGGAGCACGAAGCGCTCTTCGATGAGCGCTCTCAGGTTCTCAATTTCAGGTTCGATTACAGAACCATAATCGATCTGAAAAGCAGGGTTGGAGTTAGGGTCCGTCATATAATCGGATCCGACGCTCGTTCTTTGAATTGTTGTTTCGCATAATGTAGTATCGCTTCTTTCAATTCTTCAACCCCCTTTCCTCGAGCGGCAACCATCCTGATCACCGGGGCGCCGCCCAACCCTTCTGACAAGTCGTCACTGTCAATCTCGAAACCAATTGTTTCCGCCATATCCGTCATATTTAAAGCTATGAGAACTGGAATCTGCAGCTCAAGGATCTGCACCACAAGATATAAGTTCCGCTCCAGGTTTGAGGCATCTACCACGACCACAACGACGTCTGCTTGCCCTTCAAGTAAAAAGTCTCGCGCTACAATCTCCTCTTCGGAATACGCCGCAAGGCTATATGTCCCCGGAAGGTCCACGACCTCTATCCACATGCCAGCGTGTTTGTACCAACCGCTTTTGCGTTCGATCGTTTTGCCAGGCCAGTTCCCGGTATGCTGCCGCGAACCGGTGAGGCGATTAAATACCGTGGTTTTTCCGGCATTCGGGTTCCCCGCCAAAGCAATTGTCAGATCCGTATTACGTCTCATCTTCGTCTCTACCGGATTGCATCGGATCAACGTCATCGAGTGAAGTGTTTCTCCCCCTTCGAGCTCGTCCGCTTCTCCGTCCGCGACCTTTAGGCCCGCCTCCGCGCCCCCAGCGGCGCCAACCCCTCCGCCAATTTACAAACTCAGGCATCGGCTCCAGCGGGGCGACGAACAATTGATGAGCCACCCTGCGATCAACCGCCAACTGTGATCCGCGCACCCGCAGTAACAGCGGTTGCCCAGGATCCGACTGAATAACCGTGATCTCAGTGCCCGGGTTTATTCCCAATTCTGCCAGGCGCCGAGACCGGCGACAATGGCGCCCAAATCCAACCATGCGCACGCGTCCACCCGACGGCACTTCGCTGAGAGGTCTATTTTTATATTTGCGTTCTGTTTCTGTGCTCAATACTCACTCCGTTTCGTTGTCGTGCACCAACTCAATAAGGATATGCTCTGCCACCTCACGCCCTAGAACCTGCTTTTCTCCATCCATCAAGACCGACCGCGGTCCATCATACGGAGCGATCTCCTCAACACGAACGAGGCTGCCGGGTCGGACTGCACGAGCATCAAGATAGTCCAGTATCACACCATCCTCCTCGCGGATACAAAGAACGACTCCCTCCTGCCCGACGTCGAGATCAGAAAGCGGTGTCGTCTCCCTAACTTCAAGAACGCCCTGCGCTGACGGTATAGGGTTGCCATGTGGGCAAAAAGAAGGGAAGCCAAGGTGCTTGTCTAACGCATCCGTCAGCGCATCCTCGCTAACATGCTCTAATTGGCAGGCAAAATCATGGACTTGTTTCCAGGGAAGCCCGAGATGCTCCGTCAGAAAACATTCCCATAATCGGTGCCGCCGCAGGATGCCTTCCGCCCGGTTCAAGCCATCATCAGTCAAGCGGACACCCTTATATGGTGTGTGCTCTAGCAATCCGCGGTCCTGAAGCCTGTGTACCATCTCGCTCGCGGAAACCGTCGAGATGCTGAGCCGCTCAGCGATATTTGTGACCGGAACGAGGTCCCCATGACGAGAGATCTCGGCGATTGTCTTTAAATACATCTCTTCGCTCTCGGCAAAATTGTGCAACTCTTTCATGCTGCTTCCCCTGACCAAATTAACCGCACACCCGAATAGTTAGGATACCCTTATATTAACTCAAAAGGCCACCCTGACAATATGACGGGTGTCATATGCCAACAGCGACGTCTATCACTGCAACCACGCAATCATTCCTGGGGTGTTGTCTTAAATCCGCTCGCTGAAATTCGATAAGCGATTGCGGATTCATCCATTACCGCTTCCCGCGCAAAAAGATCCGGGAAGGGGCCGAGTTCTCCTAATTACGCCTAGGGGCTTGGGGGATGAGTCAGGTCTACCGGGGTGGGAGTCGGTTCGATCACGAAACCGGTTCTGCCGTGGAAGGTCAGGAAATTTACCCTGCCGGGGAGGAGCAGGAATTGAGCCGTGAACGGGTGACCCACAAAATCAATTCTGACCTCATAAGGACCTGCGGGGAGGTCGCTGATCACAAAATTCTCATTGTAATAATCATCCGGGTGGACTGTGCCCTCGGCATAGGTCCACACATTCCAGCGCTGGTCAGTTTCAAGAGATCGAATCTGGACCAACTGCTCGCGAAGATCCCCACCAAAGGAATTCTCTATACGACCCGCCAGGACTCCCCACCCCTCTGGAGGAACCATCCACAACTCGGGATTGCGAGTGCTGAAGTAGCGATTCTCTCCCAGTCGAATTTCAAAATGAAGATGAGGTCCTGTAGCGTGTCCTGTTTCACCCACCGTGCCCAGCAAATCTCCCGTCCTCACGCGTTCCCCGCTCCAGACCGCTATCGACCCCAAATGGGCATATACAGTGTAGAGTTGCTGCCCCTCATAACCAAAGTCGTGACGGACCGCTATTGCAAGGCCATACGGATCTGTAGGGTCTTCAAGCCCGCGGTACAACCCATACCCGGCCCAGATCACCTCTCCGGGGCCAGCCGCCAACACCTGTGTGCCTCGCTCTGCACCCATATCGACCCCTGTATGCATACTCTCCGCACCGAACAATGTGCTGCCGTATCGGTATTGCGCGTTCGGCCAATTGACCTCCCCCGAAGGGATGGGGCGACCGAAGAAAAAATGGTCCTGCGGTTGTACGGCCCAGGGGACAGGGTACGGCGGGGGACGCCAGGTTACTTCGGGTTCTGGAACTGTCGTCGGGAAGACCAGAGGCCGCGGCGCGGCGGGGATAGGGGCTTCCCGTCGGGCTCCTTCTGCGCTCTGTGGGGTCACCAGTAGCTCAACTGCCAGCGTCGCGGTTGGCGTAACGCCCGGCTCAGGGTTACCTATCTCAGCCGATACATCAGGAGACATACAAGCGCCCAACAGCAACCCAATAAATAGGTTGATGATTACGCAGCGGTATATCATTCTATGCTTCATTCGGATATTTACCTTAGCAACCGGGCGCCCTATCAAACCCGCCACTACATCTTGCGTCACTGGCGAGATTATCCCAATAGGAATCCTGGCATAGCGATCTCGGTTTGATTCACGACGCTTGAGATAGTACGTCACCATCGATTCATGCGAGAATCATGCAAGAACAATGCCACGCTAGGGAGTAGGTTCGGTTGTCTCTTATGCACAAGTTGAATCGATTATTAAAAAGTCCTGTGAGCGGAAAATTGGAGATTGCTCTCTCATCAGCTCTTCTATGATGAGATCAGTTGTTTACTCGCCGTCTTGACCGTGATCTTCTGCGCTGATATGATCACGCGCCGGAGATCTTCAGAAAATGCGCCCGCGTGATATTTACCCTGACTCAGAGAGCTTAACCCCCTTCGCCAGCCGAATCAACATCGTCCTGGTGAGTGTGTTCCTCATTCTTGCGGCGAGCTGTTCAACGGGTTCAACCCCAGAAACTCTTCCCCCCGGTACCGCTCCTAGCGATGAAACCGCATCCGTAGAGAAAGCAACTCCAAATACCTTAAGCACGTTAAATCCCGAAATATTGCCTTCCTTCGACCCCCCTGGAGAGACCAGCGATATTTACCGTAAAGCCGATCTGCATACGATCATCCCTGACCGACCACGATTCGATATTCTAAAATATCTTGTTCAGGAAGGCGACACCTTATTCGGCATCGCCGAAAAATATGGCCTTAAAGCAGAGTCTATCCTATGGGGGAACTGGTACACACTCGAGCAAGATCCGCATACACTAAAGCCGGGTCAGGAACTTAATATCCCACCCATCGATGGCGTCCTCTACTCCTGGTCGGAGGGCGATAATATCTCAAAGGTAGCGGGCTCTTTTCACGCCGAACCGGAGGCGATCGTCGAGTGGCCCGGGAATAACATCGGCTTCGATGTAGACTTCGCCAATCCGGGCATCGAGGATGGCTCGCTCATCCTCATAACCGGTGGGCGCCGCGATGCACCGACCTGGCAGATGATCACCATTACTCGCTCCAACCCGGCCGCGGCCAGCATCTTAGGGCCGGGATACTGCGGCTCTGTGTCCAGCGGCCCGATTGGGACAGGCGTGTTCGACTGGCCGACTTCCTCACGCTGGCTCTCGGGATATCCATACATTCCTGGCGTCCACGAAGCGATCGACATAGGAGGCGCCATCGGACACGGGATTTTCGCCTCCGATAACGGTGTCGTGGTCTATTCGGGTTGGAATAATTATGGCTATGGCTACGTGGTTGTGATCGACCACGGCAACGGCTGGCAGACGCTCTATGCCCACCTCGATACGATCAACGTCGGCTGCGGTCAAGCTGTCTTCAAGGGCGGCGCAATCGGAACGATGGGAGTCACCGGGAACTCATCCGGCCCCCACTTGCATTTCGAAATGCGCAGCGAAGTCTGGGGTCGGGTAAACCCGCACAATTTCCTGCCGTGA
>CBDTTY010000135.1:0-5483 GCA_965363875.1 uncultured Anaerolineales bacterium | reverse complement strand
TTGAAGAAAAATATCCTTACAAGACCCTTACACGGAAGACAGCGGCGGGGGTACCGTGGGTGGAGTGAACTTTCACCGTCAAAGATTTGACGCTCATTGTCTCATCAAGTGTTAGGACGTAACGTGCGCCATGGTGATCTCTCACCTCGGCTAGGATTTCCCCGTCATCGGTCACCAAATCAAAATCCTTCACCATGAAGGGCACCACTTCCTCAGGGTGGGTCATGAGGACGGTCTCCATGGGATGATCCCAGTCAGGGTCAAATTCAATGATCACTCGATTGATTTGGATCGGGCTGTCCCATTGGAGTTGTAATTCAGGAGCCTGATCCTTGGGGTCGGCAATCCATGCGTTGGTCAAATTCGTCGGGCGCGAGGGCGCCAAGGCAGCATTGGTAGCATTGAAAAGCTCGATGGGCGGGTCGATTTTCATGGCCAGATTACATCCCTCAGGCCTGCGTTTGGGTAACCAGAACTCAAATGTATCAATTCCGATATCGTCGGGTGGACTTTGGAGACTGGAGGTTGCGACGGCTTTGTTATAAGCATTGGTGACCGCCAGAATTCCTGTTAGTCGGTCACCACTCAAGCGTATATGTACCGATGGTGCTTCACACAATTTGATGAAATAGTATCCCGCGCGATCGATGCCAGTGTGAAATTCGGCACAGATGCTTGAGCCTCCTTCACCAAAAGGAATCTCAATTGCCTCAACAAGATCATCCAGGGTGAAATTGCCTTGTTTCGCCGAGCGGATGAGTTCTACGCGCAGGGAGCCAGTTTGAGTGGTATTAAGCTCGAAGGTAAACTTGGGGCACGCTCCCGTGCTGAGTGGAAGCAACATCGCCCAGCCATGATCAAGTGCTACCCACGCCTTGTTAGGTTTGATTTCAGATAGACTGAGGGAAGAACTCGCGGAGATCGATGCTGTCGCCGCGTGGTCATCAGGATCGCTAATGTCTTTTCCGGGGAGGAACTGTCCGACCCGATCGAGTCTCACTTGAAGCTCGCCCAGATGACCGGGCTTGAGGATATCACGCGGCATGAGTGAGCCTTCTTTACAAAGAGCCGCAGCCACTGCCACCGCCTGTGCACCTGCAGCACAGGTCGCCATGACCCGAGTGCTGCCGAACGCGACATGCGTGGCGCTGATGATACGGCCTGCTAGAAAGAGGTTCTTAATATTTTTACTATAATAACAACGGTATGGGATGCCGTAAACACCTTTGGAATGCCATTGATTACAGCCAGAGCCCTCAGCATAAACACCATCCGCTGGATGGAGATCGACCGACCAGCCACCGTGGGCGACAACGTCATCAAACTGAGTTTGCTCAATCACATCGCGCTGATGAATCATGTAGTCACCCTCGAATCGGCGACTCTCCCGCTTCCCTGGTATGTGCCCGACCCATTCAAGTGTCATGGTCTCGGTTTCAGGGAATTTTCCAGAGTTCTTCATATAGTCCCAGACGCCGTAAACGACTTTCCAGAGCTCCCACTTGATGTCCTCGGTCGCGTGAACCGTATCGAGCCGACCACCATATTCGATCCACCAGAAATTGCAGCCCTGCATGTTCGCGCTGAACTGACGGTAGCGGGGGATTTTGGTGATATCTTTCAGTGCCCAGCTCGGAGCGGTGAATTTCACGGGTGTGCCGGTGTCCTTGCTGTAAAAATACATCGAGTGACCTAACAGCTCTCCGTAGGATTGATCGGGGGCAAAACCTTCGTTAAATTCCTCTTTGCTCTCGGCTCCCATGCGGAAAGCGGCACCGGAGAGGAAACCTACGATGCCATCGCCTGAGGCATCACAGAACAGAGGTGCCGTGAGTAGGTATTGTGTCGAGTTTTGCGAACAAAACGCACGCACGGCTGAGATGGTATCGGCATCGGATTTTTCGACGTGATAGGCAGCCGTGTTGAGAAGCAGGGTAATGTTCTTTTCCTCTATGACCTTTTCCAAAAGAATGGTATCAAAAATCAACGCGTTGCCCTGCCGATTGCGGTAGAGGTTTTCCTGCATGACCTCATTGATCACACCACCCTCGCGCGACCAGCGGTTATTATTCCCCATGTGAGAAGTTGCGCCCAGGACCCAGAGACGGACTTCGCTGGAGGAATTGCCGCCCAGCACGGGGCGATCCTGCACGAGAACAACCTTCAAGCCTTCTCGCGCTGCGGTAATGGCACCACACGCACCTGCCAGGCCACCGCCAACGATGACGAGATCGGATTCGATTTTTTCTTCACGGAGATTTCGTGAGTCACATGCTGTTTCTTGGATCATGGATAGAGTGAATTGTTTAAAATTTGTTAGAGGGTGCTGACTTACGGCAGAAGAATAAAATGATACAGGAAATCACAGCGAGTGTGGCACCGAATACCGAGAGAACCACGGTGGATTCAGACTCATTGACGGCGATCAATGAGAACATCATCAGTGCGCAGACTATCAGACACCAGGCGACCACTTTCGCGGCGATCGGATTGGCTCTTGCTGTTCCCTGATGCTCTGTCTCATCTTGTTGTTTGGAGAGTGCTGCGATTTTTTTCCATCCCTCGGATTCACCACGGGACATCAGCTCGATTGTGCTGAGAACGATGACCGGGAAAATGACACCTACAAAGGTCTTGAGAAAATGGGTGTTGGAGACGACCCAATCATTGATCGATGTCATGCCTTCAAACCATCCGTTTTTGCCAAAGCCGAAGCGGATGATGGCGCCGAGACAGAAGCCGCTCAAGCCCGTGATCCAGACGGCTCGTCCGTTGATACGGCGACTAAACAATCCCCACAGAGAGGGAGCAAGCAGGGGCACAACCATCAGCGAGGTAATGCTGATGATCAGATCCTTGACCTGTCCGAATTTTTCAATCTCCAAGGCGATGATAATGAGCAAGGCACCGAGGAGAATGGTGAAAAGTCGACCGACTTTCACCATCGTGCGGTTATCGGTTTTTTTCGCCAGGGGTTTGTAAATATCATGGGTCAGCACTCCGGAAAAAACATTGAGCTGGGAACTCACCATGCTAGCGGTTGCGGAAAACATGGCGGCTAGCATCAGCCCGAGCATGCCAATGGGGAGCACGGCTTTGCAGGAGAGGATGTAGGCCTGCTCCGGGTCGGCGGCTGGATCAATGACCTTGTAAATCATCGGTGGAAGCAGCCAGAGGACAGGGCTAACAAGGTAGAGGATGCCAAAAAGATAGGTGCTCTTACGGGCATCTTTTTTGGTGGGGACACAGAGATAGCGTTGCACAAATGCCCACTCGGCTCCGATCATGAAGAAGTGGATTGCCGCCCAACCCGCCAGGAAAAATACGGTGTAGCCTTCGGCCTCGTTGACGAGATTGAAGAAACCTTCAGGCGCCTTTGAGATGAATCCATCGATTCCGCCTACCCGTCCGAGCGCAAGAGGAACCACAAAGAGGACTGCGAGATTCAAGATGATAAACTGGAGCACATCTGTCATTAATACCGCCCATAGACCACCAATCATCGTGTAAAGAACCACGATGCTGCCAAAAATAAGGATCGCGTAGCGCAGCGAGAGATTACCCGTTTCAGGATCACGTAAGGGATTGCCTTCGCCCAGGGGCATTAAGGCGACAAGGATTTTCCCCAGTGCATAAAGTGCCGCAGCCGTACCGATCACTCGCAGCACCATCATCGACCATGTATAAAAATGCAGGGCCCCTATCCCGAAGCGAATCCTAACATACTCAGCCGGGGTTTCTATCCCCATGCCCTTCCATTTGCTGGCAATAAAATATCCCGCAAAAAGTGCGGCGACACCATACATTAGATTGATCATCACCGCCACAAACCCCAAGCCGAAGGCGATACTTCCCCAAACCACGAAGGTGTTGGCAGAAAACATGGTCATGAATGCGCTCAGACCACTCGCCCACCACGGAGACTCGCCACCAGCACTGAAGAGATCAGATGAGTTCTTCACAAGCCTGCCTAACAGCACGCCCATGACGACGGTGCCGGCTAGGTAGGCGATGAGGACTGTCCAGTCGGCGGTGTGCATGGTTATAATGTTTTCAAGGCAGGGAGGCGAACGTTGTTCTTGAGACTAGCCGCAGATAGGAACGGGTGATATTCAATGCGTGGTTTCGAATTTCACACCGCTGACAAATTTGTTGATTTTTATGTCTTTCAAGTTGTTCACGGGTTTGCCGCCGATGCGGCAATTGCGAAAGAGCACGTTTTCGATTTTGTGGCCGGCGTCGTGCCCGCGCAGTCGGATGGTCCCGGCGGGGGCGGTGACGTTGATGAATTCCAGTCCGTCATAAGCGCCGCGCGCGTCGCGAAAGCCGGTCTTGTTGCTGTATCTCGTCTTAGCGATGTAGATGTCGATCACGCTCGCTTTCCCCTTGCTCCCTTTGGATTCGATGAAAAAGTTTTCAAAGCGAATATTACGGCAAGTCGCCCAGTCTGAGTGGTCGGCGTAGATGGCGGCACCGGCGTATTCGAGCACATCGATGTTGCGGAAGGTGATGTTTTTGAAAAGCTCGGTCTCCATGGATGCTCCTAGGCGCAGGCCGTTGCCCGCATGGGTGTTCCAGATGACGCAGTCCTCCGCTAGGGCATTTTCGGTTGGCGGCTGACCGTTGGCCTCAGCATCAAGTGCGTGCCAGCCGAAGCCGTCGTCTTCGCAGCGGATGAAACAATCGCGGGCAACGAAATTTTTCACCCCGTCGATGTCGATACCGTCGGTATTGACGGATTTTCCAATGATGCTGAGGTGAGTGGCGGAGGCGTCGTTGGTGAGGAGGAAGAGCGTCATCCACCAGCTCCCGCCGCGGATGCCGATGCCATCGAGGTGGACGTCTTTGCAGCGCTCAAAAAGGATGGCGTGGGTTTTATCTTTACGCACCGAGTAGCCGCGCGCGTCGAGCGTGCCGCGGCCGCGGATAGTCACACCAGTGGCATCGCGCACTTCGATACGGCCTTTAACGAGTGCGCCTGGGGCGAGATAGACTGTTTGACCAGAGACAGGCTTGATGACACCGGGTTCGTGAACGCCGGGGCCGAAATAGATGACCTTTGCATCACCGGAAGCAGGCACATCTTTCTCCATGGGTGTGGCACACAGAACCAGCGGTTTGTTCTTCTTACCTCCTTTGGATTTGATGACTAGTTTGAGCGGCTTGTTCAGCAGGAAGGAGATTTTGTTTCCTTCGACTTGAGGCGCGAACCCGTGACGAAGAGGGTGTATCGAGGTATACGAGACGCCGGGCGAGAACTCCACCTCGACGGTGACCGGCTTGCTGATGGATAAAAACGCCGTGTGAAAATCGAAGTGGCTTTCGTCATTCACCGGCACCGGTATACCATCAATGCGCACCTGATAGATTTTACTGGCAGGGATTTTAGGAATGGCTGGGTGCGCGACTGCGGCGGACTTAGCGAACCCGACCGTGGCGAGGAGCGCAGTCGAAAGTAGAGCGATCCGAAAAATGATCAGGTG
>CBDTTY010000134.1:0-5514 GCA_965363875.1 uncultured Anaerolineales bacterium | reverse complement strand
AGGGGTTGAAGATGTTCGAAAGCACACCTTCCCGCACCCTTCCGTCAGGACATTATTCCGCCCGAGGTGAGGTTCAATAGCGAATCGTTACTCCTCCACGCCGGCTTGCTTGAGCTCTTTGGCTGAAATGATGGCGACGGCGCCAACCGTCTCGCCTTTCTTCAGGTTTACAACCCGCACGCCCATCGTCGATCGGCTGGCGCGCTTGATCTGCCCCATCTTGGTCCGCAGCACGATGCCGCCGCTGGAGATGATCGTTAAATCATCATCATCGTTCACAACTCGAGCTGCCGCGATCTTGCCCGTGACGGAGCGTTTCTTGCGATCGATTGTGACAACACCCAAACCTCCACGGTTCTGATTCTTATACTCACCAACGGGCGTTCGCTTCCCTAGACCCTTTACGGTCACAACGAGCAGGTCTTCGCCCTGGCTGACGACATTCATCCCTGCCACTGCATCCCTCTTCCGCAATCGGATCGCTCTCACCCCCATCGCCGGTCGCCCCATTGACCGAACTTGAGTTTCGTGGAAACGCAGCGCTTGCCCCCCCTCCGTGACGAGTATGATTTCGTCATCGCCGCTTGTCAGGCGAACCCAGCCGAGCACATCCTTCTTCTCAAGACCAATAGCGATCAATCCAGAAGGTCGCACGGAAGCGAATTTTGATAGTTCGACTCGCTTCATCTTCCCTTTCTTTGTCGCCATCGAACAAAAACTCGCTGCCTTGAAATCCGGCACGACGACTGCAGCGGTAATATTCTCCTCCCCATCCAACGCCAGGATGTTCACCATGGGAATACCACGGGCAGTCCTGTCGGCGTCCGGAATCTGGTAGGCTTTCTCAGAATAGACCTTCCCGCGGTCGGAGAAGAAGAGGACCGTATCGAGCGTCCTGGCAGGGATCAACATAAGGACCTCATCCTCTTCCTTGATTGAATGCCCCTGGACACCTCGGCCCCCCCGACCTTGCTGGCGATAGGTCTTTGCGAGTACGCGCTTGACGTAGCCGCGTTGGGTGATGCTGATCAGAACTGCCTCATCGGCAACCAGATCCTCCTCGCTTAAATCACCCGTGGCTTCCGCGGCGATGTGAGTGCGACGCGGGTCGCCGAATTTTTCCGCAAGTTGGGTTAGATCTTCCTTGATAAGCCCCAAGATCTTCTTAGGATGCGCGAGCAGATCTTCGAGATATTTAATGAGTTTCTGAATTTCCTTATGTTCTTGTTTAATTTTCTTCTGCTCGAGCGCAGCCAGACGCCGAAGCTGCAAGTCGAGGATCGCCTGAGCTTGGACATCGCTAAGTTTAAAGCGCTCCATCAGGCTTTCTTTCGCTTTTTCCGCATCAGGTGATTTCTTGATCGTTTCGATCACATCGTCTAACTTTGCTAATGCGGTCAACAATCCTTTCAGAATATGCGCTCGAGCGCGCGCCTTCTCAAGATCAAATTCGGAGCGGCGGGTGATGACGACACGCCGGTGTTCAATATATGCAACCAGCGCGCGCTTTAAAGAAAGCAAGCGCGGCTCGTTTTCGATTAGGGCTAAGAGCTGTACCCCGAAAGTAGTCTGGAGCGTCGTAAATTTATAGAGTTGATTGAGGATTTTCTTCGGTTGTGCACCCCGCTTAAGTTCTATGACGATGCTCAAGCCACGCCGGTCGGACTCATCTCGTAAATCGGAAATACCCCCGATCCGGCCTCCGCGAACCAACGCGGCAACGCGCTCGATCATTACGGTTTTATTAACTTGATAGGGAATCTCGGTAATGACGATACGGTGGCGGTTGGTTCCCATCTCCTCAATGTGCGCCGCGCCCCGAACCACGATCCGGCCTCTTCCGGTGCTGTACGCCAGCTTGATCCCCTCATTCCCGACGATAATTCCGCCGGTTGGGAAATCCGGGCCGGGGATGAAGGACATCAGCTCATCGATGGGAATCTCCTCGACGCGATCATAGTTGTCCAACATATAGTTGAGGGCTTGAACCAGCTCCCCGAGATTGTGGGGCGGTATATTTGTAGCCATGCCTACAGCAATGCCCGATGCTCCATTCAGAAGCAAATTTGGAAGTCTGGCCGGCAGGACAGTTGGCTCCTGTAAAGAGGAGTCAAAGTTATCGGCGAAATCGACAGTTCCTCTATCAATATCGACCAATAGCTCTGCAGCCATTGGTCCCGTCCTGGCCTCCGTATATCGCATCGCCGCGGGGGGATCGCCGTCGATCGAGCCGAAGTTCCCTTGGCCATCAACCAGCATGTAGCGCATCGAGAAATCCTGCGCCATGCGAGCCATCGCCTCGTAGATAGAAGAATCGCCATGTGGGTGGAACTTCCCCATGACTTCTCCAACGATCCGGGCTGATTTACGATAGGAGGAGTTAGGGCGGATGCCCATTTCATGCATAGCGTAAAGGATCCGGCGATGAACGGGTTTTAATCCATCCCGTGCATCGGGCAATGCGCGCGCTACGATTACACTCATGGCGTAATCCAGATACGCGCCGCGCATTTGATCGTCGATATCAACCTGATGAACGGTGCCAATTTCCATAATCACTCACATTTTTTGAATAGATTCTATCGAAAACCCGCCGGCGGCGGGTCGCTACTGTATTATACCTCGCCAGGTCATCAAAGGGTATCTGGATAGTCTCCCCAGACACCCCAAAAAGGCATCTCTGCTGCTCCCCACGCAGGTTTTTGCACTATCTATGGAACTCCCTATCCATTAACGAAATCCGCTGCCGCAGACGCCGAAATACGAACCTGGAAACACCTTGAATCATTGCTTGAACAAGTCCAGCGATCCAAATCCGACCGGTTCACCGGAATTGAGCTGTGGTTTGATTTTCGAGTAAATTGGGTCGAATCAGGGTACGGGAGAGAGGATCACCTGGATCTCTATCAACTCTGGGTCCAGAGGGAGCAGGTGAGACAGAAGGACTGCGAGCTGCGCCTCATGAATCGAAACGTTTGCGTGATCTGGCAACAAGGCAAGTAAAAGATCCAGGTCGGGATTAGCCCCGAGTTTTTGAACCTGGGGAATTAACCCCTGGATGATATTCGCCTGCAAGCTGACCAGGCTGTCCGGGTCAGAGGCAAAAACAGTGTGGAGAGCTAGAACCTGCTGACCGGTCAGATGGTGATCATCCAGAGGCAAGCCGAGATCACCCTCTAGAGGCAGCCCGCCCAGGTAGTCCACCATGCTTGTGAAGGCATATTCGTCCATCACGACGACGATATCGACTTCGACTCGTAACGCCCGTTCAATCGCTTCCAGGAACGGGGGAGCGACGACTTCATCAGGCGTCCAAGCGAAAAATGATTCTAAGGTGACATTTGCACCTTCGACGAGATCCAGATTCGTAGGAACACCATAAAGGATCACATTCTTTTCAGGAGGCTGAACTGTGAGAAGCCAGATTGCCACGAGTTCGGGATCAGGTCGATCGAAACGATCGATGCCCAGTATGAGAACCGTCGTCTTAGATGAGCGCTCCGGGTTTAGTAGAGGTGATAAGCCACCCTCGGGAAAAAACCGAATAATGGAACTTAACGGGGACGCCGTGGTCTGCTCGCCTAAGAGGACCGTCCCGAGGCCGATGCAGAAACATAACGAAACGAAGATGAGAATGATCGCAGATCTCGACTTCATCGCCCGATCCATAGCTCCTTGAACGAAAACACGTGCAAACGATGGTTGTTACCAATGCCAGTCAAGATACCACTGCCTCGATCGCTTATACACCTAGCCAATCCAATTATCAGAAGGTTTCTGGATCAGTCAATAAACACAATTCTCACCTGACCACAAATACCTCTGCAATCATTATACATACCACATCCAGCTAAGCGAATAAGAAATTGGGTCAATCCCATTTTACCTCCCCCATTTACGGTCGTCACTCATGCTTTAAATTGACTTCCATTTCCATTGATGCTAAAACCAGCGTCATATTCGCCATCTGGAGGAAAAAGTGTCTATCCGTTTTCCACGCGTATTGGTAATTACTGTCTCAGTTCTCCTAATTCTTCTTATCCTGATCAGCATCATCGGGGTGGTGCTCGTTAGACGTCCATTTCCACAAACGAAAGGAACTCTTCGCCTCCCCGGCCTTCTTGAACAAGTGGATGTCTTCCGTGATTCCTACGGCGTCCCCCATATCTACGCCGCGAATGCGCATGACCTTTTCATGGCCCAGGGCTTTGTTCATGCCCAGGATCGCTTCTGGCAAATGGAGTTCTGGCGTCGTTCTGGATCGGGCACGCTGTCCGAGATTCTCGGTCCTTCTGCGTTAGGAAATGATCGCTTCATCCGCACAGTAGGCTGGCATCGAACGGCAGCCCAGGAGCTTGAACTGTACGACGAAGTGGAACTCGATGTATTGGATGCCTACGCTGAAGGAGTCAACGCGTATATCGAACAGAATAGTGGCAGTCTTGGCCTGGAATTCACCGTGCTCGGTCTTACAGGAGTCAGTTTTGATCCCGAACCATGGACACCACTGAACACCCTTACCTACGCAAAATTGATGGCCTGGGATTTGGGAGGCAACCGCAGTGCCGAATTAACACGCGCTCAAATTGCTGCCCACCTAGGAACGGAGTCTGTAAATGAATTAATGCCTCCCTACAACGATGATTACCCAACCATCGTCGCTGATGTCGTCCACGAGGCCTCCCTCGCGGCTGTTCCGGAAGACGCCTTCGATCTAAACGTCCTTGGATTTGGTGAAGGGATCGGCAGTAACAACTGGGTCATCAGCGGCGAACGAACGGAGAGTGGTAAACCGCTCCTCGCTAATGACACCCACCTCGGCATCCAGATGCCTTCAATCTGGTATGAAGTCGGTTTGCACTGCGAACCCATCGGTCCCGAATGCCCATTTAACGTCGTCGGCTTCTCCTTCGCCAGCATTCCGGGCGTTGTCATCGGGCATAACGACCATATCGCCTGGGGCGTGACAAATCTCGGACCCGACGTCCAGGACCTGTTCATCGAGAAGATCAACCCGGAGAACCCGAATCAGTATGAGTTCATGGGTCGCTGGAAGGACATGGAGATCATCCGTGAGGAGATCGTCATTGCCGGCCAGGACGACCCTGAGGTTGTCAACGTTCGCATCACCGACCACGGCCCGATCATCAACGATGTGATCGGTGGGGTGGAAGAAGAGTGGTCCTATGGCTGGCAGCCGCTCGCGTTCTCCTGGACCGCGCTCCAACCCGGGACGACTATAAGAAGCATGTTGATGCTCAATACAGCCTCGAATTGGGATGAATTCCGCGCCGCTCTCGCCTATTGGGATGTTCCCAGTCAGAATTTCGTCTATGCCGACGTTGAGGGGAACATTGGCTATCAAGCGCCTGGTCGGATCCCGATTCGGGCTGCTGGAGACGGCACGATGCCCGTTCCCGGTTGGACCGGGGCGTACGAATGGATCGACTATATCCCCTTCGATTCACTTCCGCGGGCTTACAACCCCGCTGAAGGCTATATTGCCACCGCCAA
>CBDTTY010000133.1:0-5536 GCA_965363875.1 uncultured Anaerolineales bacterium | reverse complement strand
GCCAAAGATGTGCCAAGTTGTAAATACCCCAAGACCTCGTCCCCGGGCGTTGATACTACTGGCACGGTTAGTATTCTGTAATCTACCCCTAGAATATTTTTAGTGCTGAAAACATTTTCGTCCATGGAGAGATTTTTTGGATCGAAGGCGCTTTCTACTGGTGGCGCATTTTCTGACTGCCACACGATCTCCCCATCATCCCGCAAGATCTGAACCGACACATTGGAAGTTAGATCTAATGCCCTAAGTGTAATTGCCAAATCCTCTGGAATTCCATCCGCCATCGTAAGCAGGATGTCGTCCGCAGTGCGATCAAGCGTGTTTTCTATTTGGTTTATGAGGTTAAAGGAGAGCGAGATATAAACAATGCTACCGAAGAGGATCAATACTACAGCAAGAACAGCGGTATACCAGAGCGTTAAACGAGCACGAAGAGTCACGAATTTTCTCGAAGTACGTATCCAACGCCTCGCACAGTATAGATGAGGCGCGGTTCTCCTTCCGATTCGGTCTTTTGTCTCAGGTAGCGCACATAAACCTCGATGATGTTGCTCTCTCCCCCAAAATCATAGCCCCATACACGGTCGTAGATAACATCTCTAGTGAGGACTTGTCGCGGGTTGCGCAAGAAGAGCTCTAAAAGTTCATACTCCTTTGCGGTCAGTTCAACTTCCCGCTCGCCCCGAAATACCTGATGGGTCCCTGAATCCAGCTGCAGATCGACAAATGTTAGGATTTCCGGCGATTCCGTCTTGGCTCGCCGAACAAGCGCTCTGATTCGGGCTAAAAGTTCATTAAGTGCAAAAGGTTTAACAAGATAATCATCTGCCCCGGCATCCAAGCCCAGTACTCGATCGGAAACCGATTCTTTCGCAGTAAGCATTATGATTGGCAAATCACTGGCGGCGCGCAATCTCCGGCACACTTCCAATCCATCCAAACCTGGTTCTATCTCAGGAAGCATCCAATCGAGGATAACCAGATCAGGAGCGTTATCCCTTGCAACTTGAAGCCCTTCTGTCCCGTTCACAGCCGTCAGAACGCGGTATCCCTCGTACGCCAAACCTCGGCGCAGAAATTGCAGAATTCGCTCCTCGTCTTCGACGATCAATATCTTCTCATGCATTGAACACCTGGTTCCTCGTCGCCGAGTTTATCATGCAAAGCCCCGGGGTGTCAGGGACAAAATCCCCGGTTTCGTTTTGCGCCCCTTGCGATCGCTCAGCATCCTGCAAGAAAGCATCCCCGCAGGGGGTAAGGCGGATTGAGGAGAAATATCGCAAGGATACCCAGTATGGCAAAACTTCATCTTAATCAGGTTGACTTACAACTAGCAGGCTTTATACCACAGCGCCGGATGAAATGGATAAAGCCGCCACTGAGGGCGGCTTCATATTCGTTCTTTGCGTATGCACTACGCTAGTTCGATCGTAGCACCTGCTGTCTCGAGTTTGCTCTTTGCATCATTCGCAACTTCTTTGCCTGCCTGCTCGAGAACCTTCGCTCCCGCTGTTTCGGCGAGATCTTTTGCGTCTTTCAAGCCAAGCTGAGTGATCTGGCGGATGGCCTTGATTACATCGATCTTCTTAGGTCCAACATCCTTAATAATCACATCGAACTCGGTCTTCTCCTCCGCATCTTCACCTGCTCCTGCTGCGGCTCCAGCAACGGCCGCAACAGCAACCGGCGCTGCGGCTGAAACACCCCACTTCTCTTCCAGCAACTTGGTGAGTTCAGCAGCCTCAAGTATGGTTAGTTTGCCGAGGTCATCTGCAATTTTCTCAATGTTTGCCATTATTTACGATCTCCTTTTTATTGTTTTCTAATTCAAATATTTCTTAAGTTGTATTTACGCCGCTGTAGCCTCATTTTCAGAATAGGCCTTAACAACAGTCACTACTTGGCGCACAGAACCCGCTAACGCCCTGGCGATCTGAGATGCCGGCGCCTGTAACATGCTGAGTAACTGCGCTTGGATAACGGGCATCGGCGGTAGTGCCGCCAAGCTCTTCACTCGGGTGCTATCGAATATTTCTCCGTCGATGACCGCACCCTTTACCCGAAATACTTTTGTCCCTTTGTCGAGGTCGACGATTGCTTTCGCCAATCCTGTGACATCTTCGTTTGTCGCCCCGATCGCTGTTTGCCCATCAAGGCTACCCTCTGGTTGCGGTATCCCGGCATCATCTATCGCTCGCTTTGCCAGTGTATTCTTGATTACGTAGAACTCGCCGCCGATCTCGCGAATCCTCCCCCTCAGCTCTTCGAGTTCCTTAACACTCAACCCAGTATTTTCCGTGAATATCAAAGCAGTATTTCGATTAAAGATGTCCGTGTACTGAGCAACTAGTTCTTCCTTCTGTTCTCGTGTGATTGCCAATTTCACTCACCTCCTTGTATTAATAAAAGTCGCCTCTGCTTCGCGATGACCATTGAAGCAAAGGCTATGAAAGAAAGCGTTCTTTGGCGATCTTACTGCTTTCAAGCCTTCACCTGGGCAGGAGATTAAGCCGTCAATTCGTGACTCGGCACCTGCTGTCTTCGGCGAAGCGTCGTGTTCTTTTCCGTTAAAAGTATCTGTCTCGGTTCACTCCTGTGCCTATTCTACCACCGCGATTGCTGCGCTGGGCTCAATCCGTATCCCCGGTCCCATCGTGCTCGTGACAGTGATCGTTCGGAAAAACGCTCCCTTTGACGCGGCTGGCTTTGATCGCCGAACCGAATCTATAAGTGCAGTAAAATTCTCGAACAGCTTCTGCGTTTCAAATGAAGCTTTACCAATAGGGACATGCAAGTTTGCAGTTTTATCCGTTCGGAATTCTACCCTTCCCGCCTTCAGTTCCTTAATCACACGCGGCAAATCATCCTCGGGAACAACGGTTCCAGCCTTCGGATTTGGCATTAATCCGCGGGGTCCCAGTATCTTTCCTAGGCGCCCTACCGTGCTCATCATTTTTGGTGTTGAGACTGTGGCGTCGAACTCAAACCAACCATTTTGGATTTGTTTAATGATTTCATCGTCGACGATGTAATCCGCGCCTTCTTTTTGAGCCTCTCGTGCAGCATCACCCTCAGCAAATACAAGAACGCGAACGGTTCGCCCAAGGCCATGCGGCAGCATTACGGTGTCTCGCACCTGTTGTTCGGAATGTCGTGTGTCGACACCGAGCCGTATATGTACTTCAATGGTGCCGTCGAACTTCGTAAACGAAGTCTCCTGCGCCAACTTCAGCGCTTCCATCGGTCCGTATTGTTTCGTCCGATCTATCTTCGCAAGTGCTTCGCGATACTTTTTCCCATGCTTTGGCATTTCAAATACTCCCTGTGGTCCTCACGGGTTGGTCTACGCCAGCCCTCCCACTAATTTTCAAGCGTACCCTCGACAACGATACCCATATTTCGCGCCGTCCCCTCTATCTGGCGCATTGCTCCTTCGATGTCGACAGCGTTCAAATCCTTCATCTTGATTTCAGCGATTTCACGAACTTGATTCCGTGTGACCTTGCCAACTTTTTCCCGGTTTGGCTCGCCAGACCCCTTCTCAACGCCTGCAGCTTTGCATAATAGAACTGCGGCTGGGGGGGTCTTTAATATAAAATTGAAGGAGCCATCGGCGAAAATGGTAATCTCTGCCGGGATGATTTCCCCCGTCTTACTTGATGTGCGCGCGTTGTACTCCTTGCAAAAAACCATAAGGTTGATGCCGTGGGGAGCCAGCGCCGGTCCAATCGGGGGTGCCGGATTGGCCCTTCCCGCTTCGATTTGAAGCTTAACAATTGCCTTAATTTTCTTTGCCACGTGTTTACTCCTTTTGTGGTGTTAGCGGGCAGAATAGCCCTCCCACGTGCGATCTTTCTAGATCACGCTTTATCAACTTGCAGGAAGTCTAACTCTACAGGTGTTTCACGACCGAAAAACGAGACCATCACACGAACCATTGCCCGCTCCATATCGATGTCCGCTACAGTCCCGATGAAATCATTGAATGGGCCATCAATAATGCGCACTTTTTGTCCGATTGAATACGCCAATTTAATGCGCGGGGCATCCGCTTCCATACGTTTAACGATTTTAGCTACTTCCTCCGGTCGCAATGGGGTCGGCTCGTTGCCCATCCCCACAAAGCCGGTCACGCCCGGAGTATTGCGCACGACATACCACGAATCCTCATCCAAGATCATCTGAACAAGAATGTACCCTGGGAAAACGCGTCGCTCCACGGTTCGGCGTTTTCCATCTTTGACCTCGATCTCTTCCTCAGTAGGAACGACCACATCAAAGATCTTATTCTTCATGTCCATCGTCTCGATCCGCTGCTCGAGGTTGTAACGAACCTTGTTCTCATATCCGGAATAGCAGTGAATCACAAACCAATCACGGTCACTCGCAGCTTCTTCTTCTCTCTCCACTTCGGCTTCAACGGCTGCTGTTGGTTGTTCATGACCATCCGCAATTTCAAGCGTCTCCTCTGGTTTTTCAGCAGCGGGTTCCACTTCGCTTTCTTCTGCTGCTTCCAATTCAAGCTCCGCTTCTGCCAGCTCAGGAGCATCATTCTCTAAATCCGCGGGGGCATCTTCAACGGCGACAAAATCATTCTCCACCGTGGTTTCATCTTCAGATTCATCACTTTCGACTGGAATCAAATTATCTCCAGCGGATTCGTTGACGGCATCTTCAGATTCATCATCAGCCGACTCTGTCTCGGCCGAGCGTTCATCCGCGTCTTCAGATGCCTCAATTACTTCAACCACCGATGTTTCTGATTCTTTGGTGGCATCCTCAAGAATCTCCTCTTCGCCCGATACCACTTCTTCGATCTCGGGTTCGTCCTGAGGATTACCGTTTTCCTTTAGATGTTCTTCCATTATTGTTATTCGCCAATCTATCCAAGGCCGATGATATATCCCATCACCCTTGAGAAAATATAATCCAGGGTACCCAGCAGCATACTCATAAATGCGACAACGATCAATACGATGATCGTTAACTTGGTAGCCTCAGGACGTGTAGGCCAGGTAACCTTCTTCAACTCCGCTCTTGTCTCGTGCAAATAGCGGACCACGGGATTTGATTTCTTCTTTGAGGCGGCTCTAGATTTTGCCACTCAAACGCTCCTCAGATTAAACGACGCCATTGGCCTTCAGGCGTCGCAGCTCGATCAGGCAGGCGAGGCAGGACTCGAACCCGCAACCCCCGGTTTTGGAGACCGGTGCTCTGCCAAATTGAGCTACTCGCCTGTGTGGGGTTTTTACAACCCCTACTTGGTCTCGCGATGCAGCGTATGCTTTCGGCAACGCTTACAATACTTCTTGAATTCCAAACGACCCGGGTCATTTCGACGGTTTTTCTCGGTCGTGTAATTTCGTTCCTGGCATTCGGTGCATTCCAGGGTAACGACTGGGCGAACATCTTTCTTAGCCATATTCTAATTTTCTGCGCCAATTTGAATTGCCGTAGGCGCAAATCTCCTACTCTATAATATCTGTGATAACGCCCGCGCCAACCGTCAAACCGCCTTCGCGGATCGCAAACTTCG
>CBDTTY010000132.1:0-5586 GCA_965363875.1 uncultured Anaerolineales bacterium | reverse complement strand
AGCATCTGCCAGGGCACGATGTTCGAGTGATGTTCCATCTCCGTCAGCAGGATACGATCACCTGCTTTCAGGTTTGCCCGGCCCCAACTGTACGCCAGCAAGTTGAGCGACTCCGTCGTATTGCGTGTAAAGACAATCTCCCGCCAGCTCTCCGCGCCGATGAAGGATGCAATTTTCTTGCGGGCGTCTTCGTAGGCAACCGTAGCTTCCTCCGCCAGACAGTGGATGCCGCGATGGATGTTGGCATTCATCTGCCGATAATAAAAATCCATCGCTTCGATTACCTGCACGGGCTTCTGAGATGTCGCCGCGTTGTCCAGATAAACAAGCTGAACTCCAGGTTCCGTCTCACGTTCAAGAATTGGAAAATCCCGACGTATCGCCGGGATGTCAAGCGTGGTTGATTCGAAGGATATTCCCATTTAACCCTCACTCATATAGATTTAGGAATGCCTGTCAGGATTTGCGCTTTGCGCGTTTACGTTTTCTTTTTGCCCGACGGATGGCTTCGCTGCTGTGCTGCGTCCAGAGGACTCGATCGGGGACCATCCAGCCGTCGGTCAGGTACACGTCTTCAGTGAACTGGATTGCAACCATTTTCTCGTCCACTTGCACGACGACACCTTGCAGCCAGTCACGCACACGGCGGCCATCCCTATTATGGTCGCAGTAAACTTCAACAACCTCTCCAACCGCGTGAATATGTTTATCTATCCTGTTAATTGTCGCACTGTCATTTAGCTCTCTTGCCATGTACTATCTCTCGCTTTTTATCTCAGACGGACCAGCTTATTATTGTATGGCAGTCCGCCTTTAATTGCCAAGTTTCGCTTCGATCATTCCCCGAAAACGCTCCCGCACGCCGTCGAAGGGGATGCGCTCCATAATGGGCGCGAAGAAGCCGTCGATCATCATTCGCTCAGCCTCCTCACGTGGAAAACCACGCGTCATCAAATAATAAATCGGCAGATCTTCTAATTGGCCCACCGTCGCGCCGTGGGTGCAGCGTACGTCATCTGCCAGGATTTCCAAACCGGGAATCGAATCGGCGCGCGCTTTCTTGCTTAAAATCAGGTTGCGATTTGCCTGAAAACCATCCGTCTTTTGCGCCTCAGGTGCAACATAGATCATTCCCTGCCAAACAGATCGGCTCTGATCGATTAGGGCGCCCTTGTAAAGCAGATCGCTCATCGTGTTCGGCGCCAGGTGATTCTGCTGCGTATCATGATCGAAATGCTGCCGTTCGCTGGCGAAGTAGAATCCGGAGAACCGTCCCTCCGCCCCCTGCCCCGTCAAATCCAGATCGGAAAAAGTCTTCGTCAGTCGACTCCCAACCGCACCGAAAATCCAGTCTAACCGCCCTTCACGCCCGACCTTCGCTCGTTCATGCGTGAAGTTCCAAACATGCCTGCCAAGATTTTGCACTTCGACGAACTTCAGTGAGGCCTCCTCCGCTACGGAGATTTCGACAATCCCAGCGTGAACCGTCTGGCCTTCATTTTCCGTCGGTGAAGCGGTTTCGTGGAAGAACATTGCCGACGCTCCACGCTCAAGAACAATGAGCACCCGGTGGAAAAACGCCGCTTCGGAGCCCGGCGCCCAGAAAATCGAATGCAGCGGTTGTTGGAGTTGAACACCAGCGGGGACGTAGAGCAGCACGCCTTCCTGACTCATCGCGGCAGCGAGCGCGGCGAACTTGCCGTCTTCAGCCGGAACGACTGTATCCATATAACGATCCAGGATCTCTGCGTGTTCCCGCACAGCAGTAGCCCAATCCGTGAATACCACTCCCTGTTCCTTTAGACTTTCTTCCGCTTGAAATTCAGGAGCGTGTCCCGGTCGCATAACCAATAGAGCGCCATGAGACTCGGCAACAAGCGGTTGCAGCAGCTCAGATGCAGCAGGCGTTTTCGCACTCGCCTGCATTCTGATCCGATCAAGATCTAAGCCGCGGATGTCCGTCCGCCGCCATGCCTCATCACTCGTCGACGGCATCGAGAGAGACTTATATTTCTCCCATGCTGCCATCCGCTGTGTTTTAAGCGCATCTGACTCGCCAAGAGCTTGAGAGATGCTCTCGACATCTTCGCGTGTGAAGCTGAATTCCGGCGCTTCCTGCTTTCGTACTACTCGTTTACGCCGGCTAACAGTTCGGGAACTCATGCTCTGTACAACCTCAACTAATAATCTATGATTGGGATGACGCGGACCGGAGGCCGCACTTACCCGATCGAGCCTTCCATCTGAAGCTGAATCAGGCGGTTCATCTCCACGGCATACTCCATCGGCAGCTCTTTTACCAGTGGTTCGATGAAACCAGAGACAACCATTGTGATCGCTTCTTCCTCGCTCAATCCACGGCTCATTAAGTAGTAAAGCTGCTGCTCCCCGACTTTGCTCACCGAGGCTTCATGCCCGATGCTAACGTCATCCTCGTCAATCTCGATATAGGGGTAAGTGTCCGAGCGCGATTGCGGATCCAGGAGTAGGGCGTCACAAACAACGTTCGATTTTGATCCGACCGCACCATCATGAACTTTCAACAAACCACGATAGGATGAGCGGCCGCTGCCCTGGCTTATCGACTTAGCGGTAATCTTACTGGTCGTATGTGGTGCGACATGGATCATCTTGCCGCCTGTATCCTGATGCTGTCCATCCGTGGCAAAAGCCATGGAAAGGATCCCGCCGCGTGCGCCCTTCCCCATCAAATAGCACGATGGGTATTTCATCGTAAGTTTGCTGCCGATGTTGGCATCCACCCAGTCATGGGAGGCATCCTCAAAAACCATCGCCCGCTGGGTGACCAGGTTGTAAACGTTGTTCGACCAATTCTGAATCGTGGTGTAGCGGCTGCGAGCGCCGCGTTTGACGATGATCTCGATCACACCGCTGTGTAAGGAATCCGTCGAGTAGGTCGGTGCCGTACAGCCCTCCACGTAGTGAACCTCCGCACCTTCGTCGACGATGATCATCGTGCGTTCAAATTGACCAATGTTGGCGACATTCAGTCGGAAATATGCTTGAAGCGGGAGCTCCACTTTCACACCGGGTGGGACGTAGACAAAAGACCCTCCCGACCACACCGCGCTGTTCAACGCGGCGAGCTTATTGTCGGTATAGGGGATGACCGTTCCAAAATATTCGCGGAATAGATCTGGGTGCTGTCGTAAGCCTTCTTCTATGCTGAGGAATATTACGCCTTGTTCTTCGAGGTGCTCCAGGATGCTGTGATACACCATTTCCGATTCGTACTGCGCACCGACGCCAGAGAGAAACTTTTGCTCCGCCTCCGGGATACCCAGCTTTTCGAAGGTCTCCTTGATCGAATCAGGAACATCATCCCAGGATTGCCCTTCCTTCTCCGCCGGTTTGACGTAGTAATAAATGTCATCCAGGTCAAGACCGCTGATATCGCCGCCCCAAGTTGGCATCGGGCGTTCCATGAAATGCTCGAACGCCTTCAAACGGTTCTCGAGCATCCACTTCGGTTCGCCTTTTATTGCCGATATTTGCTCCACAATTTCTCGATCCAAACCTTTGCGGGTTTTAAAGACCGAGACATCGGGATCGCTAAACCCATACTTATATTGGTCGATATCCTGGAGATTCTTGATATCCCCTGATGAAGCCATACCGCCGAAGCCTCCCTACCCCTGTACCTTCCCATTATGCTTTTCACGGACCCAGTCGTAGCCTTGCTCCTCCAGGTGCTGCGCCAGATCTGCCCCGCCGGATTCAACGATCTGACCATCGAGCATAATGTGCACTTTGTCAGGTTTGATGTAATTTAGAATTCGTTGATAGTGGGTAATAATCAGGACGCCCAGGTTGGGGCCTGAGAGTGTATTCACACCATTGGCTACAATCCGCAGAGCGTCGATATCCAGGCCAGAATCCGTTTCATCAAGAATTGCGATCGAGGGTTCCAGCGTTGCGAGCTGCAGAATCTCGGCGCGCTTCTTCTCGCCGCCGGAGAATCCGTCATTCAGGTAGCGACCCGCGAACTCATGCGCCATCTCGAGCAAGTCCATCTTCTCTTTCAGCAGCTTACGGAATTCGGGGATCGAGATCCCTTTATACTCTGGGTCTTGGGCTTTTCGGTGAGCGTTAATCGCCTGACGCAGGAAATTGGCGACGGAAACCCCTGGTATGGCGACAGGATATTGGAAGGCGAGGAACAGTCCCATTCGCGCCCGCTCATCTGTAGCCATCTCTGTCAGGTCCTCACCCTTGAAGAGAATCTGACCCTTTGTCACCTCATATGCCGGGTGACCCATTAACACGTTCGCCAGCGTCGACTTGCCCGTTCCGTTGGGTCCCATCAAAGCATGGGTCTCCCCCTCGCGGACAATAAGGTTCACACCCTTAAGGATCTTCTGTCCTTCGATGGAAGTATGCAGGTTTTTTACTTCCAAAATATCCGTCATTAGACACCCTCCGGCCTCTTTACCACGACCTTTACAGCGCTTGGAATACCGCGAGATTATAGCACGCACCCTTCCTTGATGTCAATATTTGTGAGAAATATCTAATATATTCCATCCGTTAATCACCCGGATTCCGGTACACCACCCGAATATATATCATAAATATCTGAAATATTGACATCCACTGACAGGGCGTGCTATACTGCAGAAAATGGCCTCTCAAACACGCGAGACGATTCTGCAGACTCTACGTGCCCGCAGCAGCTGCACAGTGAAGGAACTGGCTGAAGCGGCGGGCATATCCCCTGTTTCCGTGCGCCACCACCTGGGGAAACTGCAAGTTGACGGTCTGCTGTGTATTGAGGAAGAGAAGCATGGTGTTGGTCGACCGCATCAATTGTTCTCTTTGACAGAAGAGGCTCACGAGCTCTTCCCCACCCACTATCTCCGCCTTACCAATCGACTTCTCGACCAGATGAAGGAATCGTTGCCCCTCATTTACTACGAGGGTGTACTTTCGAACATCGCCGATTCGATGGCCGAGGATTATGCCAGCCAACTCGATGGGCTCCCATTGACAGAGCGCCTGGTTCGTCTCCTTGAACTGCTTAACGAAGAGGGTTTCACCGCGGAGTTCGAGCGGCGCGGAGACATCGTCGTGATCCGTGCATTTAGCTGCCCCTATATAGCAATTGGACAGAAACACCCCGAGGTCTGCATGATCGATCAGACCTTCATCGCCAAGGCATTATCCTTACCGGTCGAGCAGGTACAGAGCATGTTGGATGGTGATGCGCATTGTGCCTTCTCTGTCCAGTTAATGGGTGAAAAAGAACATGAGTGAAGAAACAATCCCAACGACAATATGGGCCGCGGATTCAACCCATCCGGAAGCAGCCAAAACGCTTCGAGATCGACTGCGCGAAGTGATGGACCCTGAGCTCGGACTCAATGTTATCGAATTGGGCCTGATAAGAGATGTGTCGATCGATGACGAGAGCGTCCAACTGAAAATGATCCTAACGACACCCTTCTGCCCCTACGCACCGGCATTGATCGAAATGACGCGCAGTAAAGCCATCGAAGCGATGGGCATCGAGGCGATGGTTGAGCTCGGCATGGAAATGTGGGAACCATCGATGATGGAGGATGGAAC
>CBDTTY010000131.1:0-5662 GCA_965363875.1 uncultured Anaerolineales bacterium | reverse complement strand
TGGAGGAGAGCCGAAATTATTTCTTCAGGTGAGGTTTTAAGAATTTACCCGTATAGGACGCGCTATTCATCGAGATCTCTTCCGGTGTGCCCTCGGCGATGATCCGACCACCCCCATCGCCGCCATCAGGGCCTAAATCGATGACCCAATCGGAAACTTTAATGATGTCTGGATGGTGTTCAATAATCAGGACAGTGTTGTCCTGATCGACGAGGCGCTGCAGAACCTCGATAAGTTTGTGGACGTCGGCGGCGTGTAAGCCGACAGACGGTTCGTCGAGCACATACAGAGTATGCCCGTTCCCTCTTCGGGAAAGTTCCCGCGATAACTTCACTCGTTGGGCTTCGCCACCGGAAAGAGTTGGAGCTGGTTGGCCGATTCTTAAATAGCCGAGACCGACATCTTGGAGCGTTTCCAGCCGGCGGATCATCTTAGGGAAAGCCGAGAAGAATTCGAACGCTTCGCTAATCGGCATGTCCAGGACGTCGGCGATGGTCTTCTCTTTAAACCTGACCTGTAGGGTTTCACGATTAAAGCGTGCACCCTGGCATATTTCACAGGGGACGTAAACGTCGGGAAGGAATTGCATCTCGATGCGCAGCTGCCCCTGTCCCTGGCATGCTTCGCATCTCCCCCCGCGGACATTGAAAGAGAATCGCCCGGGCTTATATCCGCGAACCTTTGATTCTGGAAGCTCGGCATATAGTGCGCGGATGTGGTCGAAAAGCCCGGTATACGTTCCGGGATTGGAGCGCGGCGTACGACCGATGGGACTCTGGTCGATGTTAATCACTTTAACAATGTGTTCGATACCTTCGATTTGGTCGTGATCCCCCGGTCTGGAGCGCGCCTTCTGGAGTGCTCTGGCGAGGGCTTTATAAAGCACTTCAACCATCAGGCTGGATTTCCCTGATCCAGAAACGCCTGTGATGCAGGTGAAGACGCCGAGCGGGAAATGAACTGTGATGTCCTTGAGATTGTTTTCACGGGCGCCGATCACGGTCAACGTATTCCCATTCCCCTCTCTGCGAGTTTTTGGAGTTCCTATCTGCAGTTTCCCCGCCAGATATCGACCGGTGATTGAGCGCTTGTTTTTGGTGACTTCCTCAACCGTACCTTCCGCGACCAACCGACCGCCTGCTTCTCCCGCCCCAGGTCCAAGGTCGATGATCCAATCCGCGGCACGGATTGTTGCTTCATCGTGCTCGACGACCAGAATCGTATTGCCCAGATCGCGCATACCTTCCAGGGTTTTAATAAGTCGCGTGTTATCGCGAGGGTGGAGGCCGATGGATGGCTCATCGAGTACATACAAGACACCCATTAAACGAGAACCAATCTGGGTTGCGAGGCGGATGCGCTGCGCTTCCCCTCCGGAGAGACTGCCGGCAGTGCGGTCGAGCGAGAGATATTCCAGGCCCACATCCACCAGGAAGCCTAGACGATCCTCGACCTCTTTTAAGATTCGACTCGCGATCGTCTTCTCGCGCTTGTTGAGTGGGCTCTTCCTGCCGCTCAGTCTCCGGATCCAATTCAACCCTTCTGACACGGGCCAGTGTGTGGTCTCGACGATGTTTTTACCATCCACCGTGACTGCGAGCGCTTCCACTCGCAAACGTTTCCCGTTGCAGGAGGGGCATAGGCGTTCAGACATATATTCCTGGATCTTCCCGCGGACGTAGTCCGATTGCGTCTCCTGGTATCGCCGCTCGAGATTGCCTATCACGCCCTCGTAGGCGGTCCACCATGTGGAGGAGCGACCGTCACGGCTTTCATAATGAACTGGCACTTCCTTCCCCTCAGTGCCATGTAGGAGGACTTGAAGTTTATCCTCAGGCAGATCACCGATGGCGGAATCCAGGTCGATTTCGAAAGCTTTAGCGGTGGCTTCCAGCATCTGCCAGTAGTATCCCTTGTGATCACGGCTCTGTTTGGACCACTCCATTGCCACCAGAGCGCCTTCGGCGATAGAGACGGATTTATCCGGGATAACTCGATCGGGGTCGATTTCGAGTTTATTGCCCAACCCCTGACACTCTGGACATGCGCCATGAGGTGTATTGAATGAGAATGTTCGCGGCTCGATCTCAGCTAGAGTTGTGCCATGATCGGGGCAGGCAAGGTGTTCGGAGAAAGGGATATCGACCGGCGGATCAGAACTCAAGTCAGTGATATAGAGGATGCCCTCGCCCCAGCGCAAAGCGGTCTCAATTGAATCGGTAAGTCTGGTAAGGAAGGCGTCTCCATCCTCGGTTGCGTCGTGATGGATGACGAGGCGATCGACGACAGCTTCAATGTCGTGTTTTTTGTAGCGATCGAGTTCAAATTCCTCATCAAGCGCTTTGACATCTCCATCAACGCGGGTTCTTACGAATCCGGAGCGCCTGAGTTCTTCAAAGACAGCCAGGTGAGTGCCCTTGCGGCCGCGGATCATCGGCGCAAGGATCATGATACGACTGCCGTCCGTCATTGTTGAGACGGCGTCGACGATCTCCTGGGCAGATTGTTGTTTGACTTCCTTACCGCAGATAGGGCAGTGAGGTAGACCAATGCGGGCGAAGAGCAACCTCAGATAGTCGTACACCTCTGTGACGGTCCCGACAGTCGAACGCGGATTATGGGAAACACCGCGTTGGTCGATCGAGATGGCTGGGGAGAGCCCATCAATATAATCAACATCCGGCTTATCGAGCTGCCCCAAGAACTGCCGCGCATATGCCGACAATGATTCGACATAGCGTCGCTGTCCTTCGGCGAAGATTGTATCGAAGGCAAGTGATGATTTCCCTGAACCGGAAATACCGGAGATGACGACGAGCTTGTCGCGGGGTATCTCGACAGAGATATTCTTGAGGTTGTGCTCGCGGGCGCCAACGACTGTTATTTTCTCTTCTGCCATGTGTTTATGACCCAGGCCGTTGTATGAATAGACGAATCGTTATTATATCAGGCGCTTGAAATTACCTGTTCGATTTGTCAGGGAAGGGATACACGAGGGCGCAGGCAACAAGGGTTATGAGTCTGACAGAAACGAGATGTTGGTTATCCCGGTGTGGTTTCAGGCTCTCAAGAGGGGGGCGGGGACATCTGTGGAGACAAATAGGCAGTTCCACGGTTTCATTGGAACGGGAGCAAAAAGGGGAAATGGTGTGAATTCAAATTACGCTGCAGATTCGCCACACCACTGGCAGCGCTCATCTCCATGAGGGATTAAAGCGTCGCACTTCTTACAGCGAAGGAGTTCATCTGGCGGCGCTAAGCCGCCTTCCATTTCCGCGGCTATGCGGATAACGTCGTATGGACTCATCGCCGCGGGTGTGCCGCCCCGGCTAACAAGAGCACCCCCGAGATGCATACCTTTTTCGTCTTCATGGATGACATATCCCTGGTCGCGCAGGGCTTTAGCGAGGTCGTCGCTTAGCTTAGGACCCAGACTTGGTCCGACGGGAAGTTCATGACCTGAAAGGAGGCGCCGGGCCTCCTCGGGAAGTTCGTCCATCATCCAACCGGGAAGAGGGTCATCTTTCGTTCTTTGCTCCTCTGCGAGGATTTTTCTAAATCGGCTGCAGGAGTCATCTTTCGAAGGTGGAGCGGAAGTCAGCTTAGGCTCAAAGGATTTAAGCCCGGGCTCACGCGCTTTTGAACACTGTAGGCAGATAGGGGCATCGTCGGAGCCGTTCAGTTCGGGCAGCAGCTGCATAGGCTCGCCGCAAACCGGGCAGGGAGCGGTTTCGTCAGGGAGATTGGGTGGTGAGGACATTATGATCCAGGGTCAGGCGATCGAGTCAGCCGAGGTCTCTGGGTGGAGCAGCCCTGTCCTTTATCTTGGAGAGCTTGCCGAGCGTGTGAGCCACGTTCGCTTCAAAGAATCGTTCGGCATATTCCGGGTTGCGCCACTCGAAGGCTGTCTCGAGCCCTTGTGTTTCCTTGGGAATGAGTAGCGTGGAGCGGACATACATTGCACTATCCGGCGGCGGATATTTTCCAACACGACCCAGTAGGAAAAGGGCTGGTAAGGAGTAACCAACGATGAATAGAATGGCGAGGATAAGAATATCAAAGAGCTGTAATTCGGCTGGTTTGATGATTCCGAGCGCTAGTGCGCCGACGACCAGCAGCATCCCGCCGATCGCAGATAGCAGATGGGCCTGCAACCTTGCCTCTTTAGCCTCCTCACTGAGTTGGCCAGCGCGCTTACGGCATTCGGCGCATAGCGGGATCTTAAAGTTTGTAGTTGTTCGCTGAGTGATGTTCTGGCCATCGGGCAGCGATCCGACAACTGTGAGGTGACCTTTGACAGGGGTTCGACCGCAGTGGGCGCAATCGCCGCCTGGGAAGACAGCTTTTTCGCCACGGATAACAACCCGATGACGATAACCCGGCGGCGGATCTGTATCCAGGAGAACAGCTTCCTCTTCTGGGACCGCTTCGGCATCAGCCACGTCAATCTCTTGAGAAGGTACTTCTTGCATGCTCGGCGTTTTCTCGATCGGTTCCAGGTCCGTTGGCGGTGTCTGGGCAAACGACTCGATTCTTGATGCGAAGGATTCCGGTTCCACAGCGCTCTCGACGGCCTCAGCATCAGCTAGTGGTGGGAAGATGGGCTGAGATTCGAGTGGAACCTCGGAGATGTGCAGATCTGGGATGGGCTCGGATTCCAGCGGGACGCCGGCGGATTGACGTAGATTCGAGAGGAAATCTTGTTCAGGCTCCTCGGGTGCGGGCAGGTTGTCGAAGGGTGTCTCAATTTCCTGGGCGAACCCCTCGAGCGAGGGCTCGACGCTGTCGTCTGCGGGTTGGGCCCAGTCCGGGAGTGGGATTTCATCCGTTTCAGGGGCTTCTTGTTTGATGGCCTGGTCCCAGGCGTCATCGGGTTCCCTGAAGCTTTCTTCGTTTTGAGCATCTGCGATTTCTGGCAGCGCCTGCTCGTCAGCGAGTTCAAGCCCGATTCCGCCCAATATTCCCGCGCTTATGGGCAAATCTTTTTCTTCTGGCAGGGATGGCTCGAGATCGGTCTCTTCATCCGGGGTTATCGATCGGAAATAAGAGGCGAGGTCATCCGTTTCTTCGGAGGTGTGATCCGCTGAATCTCCCTCGAAATCGCTCACGCCCGGGATCGCAGCCGCTCCTAAACCAAGATCTAGCTCTCCGAGTCGTTCTTCAAGGAGGTCAACAGATTCGGGTGCTTCCAGAATGTCAGCAGCTGTCTCCGAAATGGGCGCTTCAGGGGTTTCGATTTCGGTTTCGGGTGGGGTGATTTCTTCTAGTTCAGGTTCAACGTAGATTGGGGTTTCCTGTTCGGGCGTAATGCGTTCTTCGCGCGCTCTGTTATCAACTGCCTCCAACCAAACCCACTGTTTGAGTGCGAACCGCTCCGTCAATGGGTAGCCTTCGCCGATCTGACCGTAAAAGACACGTTCACCGCCGTCTTCGGAGAGAAACGCGGATTTACAGCTCTCACAACCGACGTAATCGGGCAGATTCTCCATGTGAACGACATGTAGCGCATCCGCGCCGCATATCGCGCAAAGGAGGCCATCAATAAGACCATCATCGAGCGTGGATTTTGGAGTCGAAGCCATTCCCCTTCCTCAATAAACGAGAGGTGCATCGAATCTAACATATCGATCGGCGGATAGCAACCAAGCTCTGGTCCCAGAAT
>CBDTTY010000130.1:0-5687 GCA_965363875.1 uncultured Anaerolineales bacterium | reverse complement strand
ATAAGCGGTACGAGCGTCCCAATCACTGTGGCGAGGATCATGTTGCCAACAAGAGCGAGGCCGAGGACTAAACCCAGGACTTCATTCCCCGTCCATAAGTAGACACCCACAGCAGCTGCAGCGCCGATGAAGAGACCTTGAAATAGACCAACTACAGCTTCTTTTGTAAGCGTTCGCCAGGCATCGCGTGGCTCGATCTCGTCTAGTGCGATGGCGCGGACAATGATGGCCAGCGTTTGTGTGGCTGTATTCCCGCCTAATCCAGCCACGACAGATAGAAACGCGGCCAGCAATGCAACCTGGGCAATAAGAGATTCGAATTGGGAGATGACCCAGGAAGCGAAGAGCGCAGTAATGCCGCTCAATAATAACCAGGGCAGTCTTCTGCGAACGGAGAGACCAATTGGGCTGTCAAAGGAAAGGTCGGAATCGGGGACATTCGCAAGGCGGTAAATATCCTCAGTCGCCTCGTCTTCGATAACATCCACCAAGTCATCGTAGGTGATCACACCGCGGAGACTGCCGGCATCGTCAACGACAGGCATCGCCGCCAAATCGTAGCGGATCATAAGGCGGGCAACGTCTTCCTGATCCAGGTCTGTTTTGGCGGAGATCACATCGGGGTCCATGATCTCCCTGATCCTTCGCTTCGGGTCAGCGATTACTAAATCACGCAGTCCTACTACACCGAGCAATTTATAATTTTTTTCGACAACATATAAATAGTAAGGGGTGTCGGATCCCAATGTTGTCTGGCGCAAATACTCAATCGCCTCGGCCGTGGTGATTTCCGGCGCCAAGGTGAGGAGGTGGGTGGTCATTAGACCACCGGCGGTTTCATCGGGGAAAACGAGCAGAGGGATTACGTTTGCGGATTCTTCCATCTCCGCCAATGCATCCGCGGCGAGTCTGGGAGGCAGGTCACCCAAGACATCTGCTGCCTCGTCCGGTTCCATCGCATCGAGGATGTCTGCGAGGAAGGGTGTCGAAAGCGTCTCGGCTACGTCGGCTGCTTCCTCATCGTCGAGTTCCTCGAGCAGGTCGGCTGTGTCGTTGATGTCGAGTTGGGGGAGGATTACGGCCTGGTCCTGATCGTCGAGATCGGCAAAGGCCTCAGCTCGATCTACGGGGTGTAGATGAGTAAGCGCGGCGATTGCTTCCTCGACGCGGTTTGCTTCGAGGGCTGTACGAATCGCTTCTAACGTGGCGTCGATCATTGAAGGTTCCACGCATGCTCCCTGGATGATGGATCTTTCCCCTTGACCCTGGCTTCAGCAGTTCCAAAGGTTTTGGGACTTATCTCTCAAGGAGTTGCGTAAAACTCGCGGCGAACTCTAGAGGGGCAGCAAACCTTAGGTCAATTAGGAAATAATGTTTCTCAAAATATTTATCATTTCAGAATTCGGGATTCTGCACTTCCGATCCCATGCAGATTCTGTTCTGCATGGTTGATTGGCTATGGTGTTTCCCTGCATGGGTGGATTGTAGCATTCTAGCGGAGGGTCGTCAAAAGATAGGGGTCTAATCCTTCCTCACACCTTTTGTTTATTAGGCTTTCCTGCAAAATTCTTTGGGTGGACAGGCGGGTTTGCGCTGCGTTTCTCCGCTCCGAGCTGAACCTCCGAGCTCAGGACTTATTAAACCTCCCGCAGGTTCAAAACATGCGGGAGGTTATAGTGCACTTCTGATTAATTACTCAAACTATGGCAATCAGCGTCTGCGGCTGCTTAAACCTGAAATCCGCATCACCCAATACAGCAATTGGAGGAGAGCTGTGGCCAGCGCGGCGATATACGTAAACGCTGCGGCTCTTAAAACCGCGTTAACCCCATTCTGATCTTGTTGGGTCTGGATCAGCCCGGTTTCTGCAAGGAGAGCTTTTGCTCGTGAGGAGGCGTTAAGCTCAACGGGCAGCGTGGCCAGGGCAAAGAGCGCACTAGTTGCAAAGGCAGCAACACCAAGCCAGGAGATATTCACGACTTGCAGCATCAACCCGATGATGATCAGGATCCAACCAAGAGAAGACCCGATATTAACGACGGGAACGAGTGCAGATCGCAGTCTAAGAGGGAAATAGTCGATCTTGTCCTGCATTGCATGCCCCAGTTCGTGGGCGGCGATAGCCATAGCAGAGATGGAAGCCGGCTCATAAACACCGCGGGAAAGGTGCAAAGTCTTGCTGCGAGGGTCATAATGATCGGTTAATTTTCCACCAGTGGGTTCGACACGCACGTCGTTTAGACCGCCGTATTGTATCAAGCGGTTGGCGGTTCCCGCGCCGCTAATGCGGGCGCTATTCTCTATCCTGCTCCACTTCTTGTAGGTTGATGAAACCCACCACTGAGCGAATATCATAAGCAGGAACGCTGGAGCCATTAAGCATAGATAGGTTGTATCGAAGTACATTTAATCAACCTCTTGAAGTTGATGATTATTCTGTAAGCAGCTCTATTGCCTTCTGGAGCTGAGGATCGATATCGGCATCGAAGTCCTCTTCTGTGTACGAGACCTCATAATCAGGCTCTAATCCCTCCCCGGCGATCTGTCTCCCCTTTGGCGTATACCAACGAGCGACGGTCACACGCACCGCGCCTTCTTCTCCAGTGAGGGCAATCCAATTCTGCACCGAGCCTTTCCCGAATGTCGTCTCCCCCACGAGCAGGCCGCGCTCATGATCTTGGATTGCACCAGCTACAATCTCCGAGGCGGACGCTGATCCGCCGTTCACAAGAACGATGAGAGGTAGATCCGTCGCCAAACCATCCCCAAGGGCTTCATAGATCTCTTCGCTTCCATCTCCGAATCTCTCGGTCATAATCACGCCATCTTCAATAAACTCTGAAGCCACTTCGATTGCCGTGAGCAGGAATCCACCGCCATTGCCTCTCAAATCGAGAATTAACCCATTCAATTCAGTCTGCTGTAAATCACGGATAGCGCTACGTAGATCATCTGAAGTTTCGTTGGAAAAATTGTAGAGCTGGATATAGCCGATATCTCCTTCGAGCATCTCGCTCTCGACACTGGGAACCTGAATCTCCGCTCTGACAATCTCGAACTCGAGGAGTTCGGGTTCTCCCTCACGCCTGATGGTCAGGTGAACCGTCGTTCCCGCAGGACCAAGGACGCTGCGAATTACGATGTTTGCGTCGATTCCGATTACATCTTCACCGTCGACAGCGACCACCTCATCCCCGGGCTCCAGCCCTGCTTCTTCTGCCGGGGAGCCGGGCATGGGCGATACGATCGTCAGGAATTCTGCATTCGTGTCCACCCAGGCTCCGATTCCTTCGTAAGAGCCATGGAGAGGAATATTCGCTTGCTGGTAGGTAACCGGGTCCATGTAGGATGTATGGGGATCCCCCAGGGCGTCTAATGTCCCGGAAATTGCCCCTCTCATGAGTGCGACATCATCAAGCGGCTGGTCAACAAACTCCTCGTGTACGATATCCCACGCCTGCCAGAAAGGAGCAAATAACTCATCAGAGCCTTCCGGCGGTTCTGATGTGTAGCTCTTCGTTTCTACAACCAGCGACGATTGCTGGATAGGATCCTCCAGCCAACCTGGCAGAAATTCGTAACCGATCATCTGGCCGATTACAACACCTATCGCCAGACCGCTTGCGAATATGCACGCTGATAAAAGTGTCCCTAGGAACAAGCCAAGTAATATAAATTTTACTTTTGATGTCATATTGCCGAATCCCTCAATTTTGTTTGAATGGGGTAAAGGATAACATACTCGGATGATTGCGGGAGAGTGCCAATGAATTCGCGGTCGTTAGGCCAGATTATGGTGGGCTAACCACGTATCCAGCAGTGGGCGATAGCTTTCGCTGCCGATTTGTTCCACATAATCAAGGATGGCTAGACCATCTAAGGCGTACGATGGATAACATGATGTGGGCCATGCTCCACCAGGGATTTCAACGACTGCGTCAACTACAATCCCAACGATGTCTACCTTCTCAAGGCGGGGGACTACTTTTTCGGCGGTGATGATGACCTTGTCCGCGACCAGAGATAGCTCGCGATCTACGCCTTGATTAGCGCCTATGCAGGCGTTCCCGTCAAGGTCGGCTTCCAGGGCGTGGATCACCGCGACGTCACAATTTATTGCCGGGAAAGCGGTAAGGGCCTCGCCGGAATAGGGGTCTTCAATTGTTTTTACGTCGGGACGCAAACGTAACAAATCTGTCCCTTGCCAGGCGATCGAGGGCATAAAGCCAACTCCTGCCATTGCCGCCCGGATCCCGAATGCCAGGCTGGCTTCCGTCTCTTCAATAATCTGGATCGATCCATCTGAAGCAGCAGATGTGAAATGCGGAGCTAAGCCGAAAACCTCCAGGCCAAAATAGCAGGTGCGGATTTTTGAGACCATGCCTTCACCCACAAGTATGTCGCTTTCCACACTTGATGTGAAGTTGATTAATGTAATATCAGCGGGTGTGTTCTCGGTGCGAAATCGATCCAACAAAGCCAACGAAAACGCCATGGGTCGACGGTAAAGTGTGAAACCTCCGAGGGCAAGCCGGCAGCCCTTCGGTTTGACCATCGCTGCTGCATCGGTGAGAGAGATAAGTTTACTATTGTTTGTTTTGCTCACTCAGTCCCTCCATCTCTGCTCTTCAAGTCATCAACTCGCTGACGTAATTCGTCGAGTGCTTCATCTTCTTTTTTCCAGGGGTTGAGCATCTCTCCAATAGATTCTCGAAAAATCCCTTTTGGCTTCGTTTTCATCCTGCGGATTGCGCCGAGCGCCAATCCGATATTTATGAGAATTACGAAGGCCAGAATGGCGATGACAATCAGCCAACCATTAATCTCCATGAATGCTTTCCTACTCACTAATCAAGCTGGGGACAGCCTTGGTCAGGTCGTGTATCCGTTCGATAGTGTAATCGATAGTTCCTTCAGCGACTCCATCACCGACGAGAACCGTCGTCATGCCGAATTCGGCCGCGGCCGAAAGATTTGGGTAACGGTCATCTACCAGCAGGCATGTCGCCGAGGGAGGATTCCCCGCGAGATCAAGGGCACGATGATATGCATCAGGATCTGGTTTGTTCGAGAAATCCAATGTGAGAATATCGATGATCTGATCTATAAGATCCGAAACACCAAGCTGCTTCAGGACTCGCATGGCGTAGTCGAGGTAAGCATTTGTAAAGATTATCCGGGGAATGGTGATTGAGGCCAACATGGTTTGAAGTTCAGGATCTGGGGGAATGAGGTTCTCGACCGGAACATCGTGGACGTAGTCCAAATATTCCATCGGGTCGATCTGATGGTTGCGCATCAAGCCGTTCAGCGTGGTTCCAAATTGGGCGAGATATTGGGCGCGTAGCAGGGATGCATCCTCGGCGCAGAGGTTCAATTTCATCTCGATGTAACTCTGGATGCGACCACCGACAGCCTCCCATAAACCACTTGTGTGTGGGTATAGTGTGTCATCGAGGTCCAGGAAGAGCGTAGTGTATTCCATAAGCCAGGTTTCATTTCCTTTGCCCCGTACAGGAGTATCTCCCTGACGGCAATAGCGATGTTATCCAAAAGGTCTTGGTTAAACCACCAAACCAGTTTCGGACCCAATGCCTTGCATCTGTTGGAACAATGTCCACAAGTTCAATTTCACTCGCGGCAGTATAGAATGCCGCATCCTTGAGTGTCAACCGGATGGGGGGCAT
>CBDTTY010000129.1:0-5733 GCA_965363875.1 uncultured Anaerolineales bacterium | reverse complement strand
GGATCAATTTCATGCTCCATTGAAATATGGACGGTATGGCACTCACCTGTCTCCGGGCTGAGCACCGCAAGACCTGGCTCGGTTGTATGTGTACCGGCGAGGAACCAGACCTGCCCAAGAGCATCAGATTGGATTGTCGGCATCTCGAAAGCGGAAAAGGGTGTTGAGAACTCTTCAAGCTTCCCATCTTGAGGGGTGAGAATGCCGATACGGGATTTCCCCATATCGAGAAATAAGCAAACGATCCGGCCATCGGGGAGGAATGTATAGGTTGAGTACTCCAGCATCCATTGGGGAACTCCGAAGTCAGCTTCGCGTTTGTGAAGGGATACTATCTCGCCTTCATCGAACGCGTGCAGATTCCACCAACCGGTCCTGTCGGAAATAAAATGTAGGACTCCTTGGCGATTCCACTCGGGCTGAAATATGGATTCGCTCATACCGCCTGCTACTTTGTGGATGTCCTCCAGCTTTCCATCTCTAAAATCCCCAACCCATAGTTCGGTCCCATCCCAGGGCATGTTTGGATGGTCCCATGTCAGGAAGGCGAGCTTCTTTCCATCCGGGCTGAAACGAGGGGAACTGTAGAAGTCGTGACCTGAAGCGAGGATTTCGGGTTTGACCGAGCCATCTGGAGGGAGAATAACTAATTCGTTCTCAACGTGCTCTTCTGAAGCGTGCCGCTCTCGAACGCACACCAGCCACTGCTTATCGGGAGAAATGCGCATCGCTGCGTACCTCAGACCGGCGGCGATGTCAGGTTCAGGCGTGATCGGTTGTGGGGAGTTTCCCTTCTTTTGCCGGTAGAGACGTTGGTCGGTGTAATTGCAGAAGTAGATTACTCCTTCGGCGACGAAGTATGAGCCCCCGCCGTATTCATGAACGCGAGTCCTAACATTGAAATCCGGAGGGGTGATGCACTCGCTGTTTTTATCGTCAGAGTGACGAAGGATGACATAGCGGCCACCTTCCTGGGGTCTACCGACGACCCAGTAGATGTCAAACCCATCAACAAGAACCTCACGAGGCAATGCGCTGTGCCCCATTCCTGACTGGGCAACGAATGATGCTGAAATGGGCGAATCCCAGGTTCCATAAGGAGCAATTATTTTCGATGTTCCCATGATTTCTCCAAGTTGGATGCGGTATGGACAGAGCGCAAATAGGATCTAACAAACATATTGACTTGGCAGTTAAGGTCTAAGGGCATGCGTTGTTTAAATGCTCTTCAAAAGTCACGGCGAAGGCGTGCCCTCCGGATCCATCGCAAAGTGTACGGAAGTACAACTCGTTCGTTTGGTCGGGGAAGGCCGCAGCCCTGAGAGACTCGAGGCCGGGATTTGCGATAGGGCCGACTGGAAGGCCCGCATAGCGATAGGTGTTATAAGGCGAATCAATCTCCAGGTCATCGTATGTCAGCGCAGGTTTCCACCAGTTGCCATCCGCTTGAACGCCGAGTGCGAATTGAACGGTTGGATCGGTTTCGAGGAGCATGCCAAGTTTGAGGCGATTGTGGAACACTGCGGCAATGCGAGTCCGTTCCTCGGGTAGGACGGCCTCGCGTTCAACTATTGAAGCGAGCGTCACGCCTTCGTAAATTGTCAGGCCTTGATTGGCAAATGCCTGGCGGATTTCCGGGGCGAGTCGTTTCTCAAAATTTGTGAGCATCGCGAAAACGAAATCTTCAGCGCTTGACTCTGGATCTATTAAGTATGTGTCTGGGAAGAGGAAGCCCTCCAAAGTGGATGAAGTGGGCATCTCAAAACTATGGGTAAAAAAAAGGGGAGGGGTCGAAGTCTCTTCAAGGAATTCGCCCTCTCCAAATCCAAAATTGAGATCCGATAACAATTGTGCGATTTGCTCGCGCCTCCATCCTTCGGGGATCGTGATTGTATTCTGTATGGGTTGTGAAGATTGGAGCGCCTCTGCAATCTCCCGAATTGTCATCTCACCGCGCAGGGTGTAAAGGCCAGCATCAATACCCCGGTCTAAACCGCGATAGCGCAGATAAAAACGAAGAACATTGGGTTGGTTCAGGATACCAGCCTGACTCAGGCGTTGAATGACGGCGCTTGCTGTTTCGCCTTCAAGCACCGTGAGGTCGATCGTTGTGCCGGACGGTCCGGCTGGGGCATCAAGCGCATCTTGATTTAGAAGAAGATACAGCCCCAGAGCCGTCTCCTGGAGCTGGGTGAGCGAGGGGTCGGGCTCGCCAACGCTTTCCGGAACCATTGGAAGTCCGAAGACTGCTGCACCGACAGCCCAAACGCCTACGCAGATGACAACACCAAAAACAACGAAAAAGAACACCAGTAAACAGGACTTAATCAATTTGGGCATCGAGATATTCCTGCAGAATTACGGCCGCGGCCCGTGCATCAAGAAGTTGATCCGCCTTGTGAATTTGGAGGGCAGCCTGGGTTGAACCGCTCTCATCCCAAGTCAGGATGGGGATGGTTGTGGTTTCGCAAAGGGTTTCAAAGAGGCGCAGCGCTTTCCTAGCCTGAGGGCCTGGGTTTCCTTCTGAATCATAGGGAACGCCAACCAATATTATGCCTGCCTCATGTTTTTCTGCCGCAAGGACGATCTCGCGTGCATCGGCAGCTCGTGAAGTGTGCTCAAGTACCAACAGAGGACGAGCGATCAACCTTGTTGGATCGCTAATAGCCAGACCGTGGCGTTTGTCACCCGGGTCAACAGCGAGGATCCTGCTCACGTGCCTGTCTCCCAGGGATAGCGAACTTGAATTTGCATGTCGAGAAGAGGAAAACGGTGAAGCCAGGATGGGCTGATGTCCACACTTAAGACTTCCTCAAATGGAAGATTTCCATTCAAGTCTTCAAGTGCATCCGATACTTTCTTTCCCCTGACAATTTTGCGGATCACTGAGGGGTCGATACCTGTGTATATCCGGGCAGATAGCGTTACATCGATGCTGGCTTCCTCACTAGCATCATCGTACTCAATATCAGCGATTTCGAGAATCTTAAGTGTACCCGGCTGGATATTCCCATCTCTGGAGAAATCCTCGGCCACAACGAAATTCATTGCAGAGTAGAGTTGATCTGGGGAATATACCAGCCCCTCGAACTCCAATATCATTATTAATTCAAGCGAGTCGGCTGAATCTCCAATTTCATTGCTAAATCGCTCTTCGATGGTTTCGACAACTCGAATGCTACCTGGGATGAGGTTTTCATCCTCCTGTGCCAAGCTTAGCAAGGCTTGATGTGCCTCATCGAACAAGTTGGTCTCCAGTTCCGAGTGAACGCGAACCAAGTCTGTCGGCGATACGGCACTTCGAACCTGGAGCGAGCCACCCGTGATTGGGCTTGGATTAGAAACGGAGGCGGATAATCCGAGAGTCCCATCGATTGCCCGGATCGCTTCCGCGGAAACATTGCCTTCAGGTCCTGGCAAAGAAGCGACCACTTCAGCAATGACCTGTGATCCTTTCTCGGCATCAAGGTTTACACGCGCTTGTGTTACGAAGTGTGGTGTAGGTGGATCCAACGTTCGAACTGTCGTCCCTGCCGGGATTACGAGACCCTGGTCCGTCAAGTTCGTGAATATGACCTCGCCACGAGCAGGTTGATCTGGTTGAGCGGCTCTTCCGGTTGTTGGTAGACGGAGCTGGCCTTCTAATACCGTTTGGACTTGTTTAGCCGGAAGGAGTGTCGGCTTCGCGACAGTTTCCGACTGTTCCAAATCTAATTCAATGGAGTAGGTCTTGAGAATATCCATTGCCTCAGGCTGAATTGTGATTGCCGCCTGCGGGATGAGCAGGATTGCCAGGACTAAAATAGCCAGGAAGCCAACAGAAAATAACGCGATTCGGAAGGCGGTGTTCAGTAGAGGATGATTTTTAGATGCTTGCTTTGGCGCCGGTTTTAAAGAAGAAGGGTCTGCCGTAGATATGGGTTTGGAGATTATACGTTCACCTCGAACTCGCCAGGCTTTTTCGGATTGGAGCTCGAGGGATTCGAAAGTTGGTATATGAAGAGCTTCGGCATGATGCAGCACGTCAGGATCGAGCGTAACAAGTCCGATCTGGATTCCCAGTTTACGCGAGTAGCGCTGGAGCATTACCAGGTCGAAGCGGCGAGAGAGCACTCTCCCGCGTCCCGGCCAGACGATGAGGACGCGCGGCGCCTGTGTCCAGTTTAATTTATCGCGGACGGAGTTGTAATCATCGTGAGGTTCTAGATAAACAATTTGTGTTTTCACAATTTTTGAAAGGGGGAGAGATGGTCAGCGAGAACTCAGGCGTTCTTGAAGCCAAGTTTTTGCTGCACCCAACGCCTCTTCCACTCGAGCAGGATCCTTGCCACCGGCTTGCGCGAGCGACGGCTTACCGCCTCCTCCTCCACCGATAATTTTGGCGATCGTTTGTACTAACTCGCCTGCATGGAAATCGCGCTCTACAAGATCTGGGCTGATTGCAGCGACGATTAAGGGTTTTTCATCGCTGACCGACGCGAGAACCACCACACAGTTGGAATGATTTGCACGGAAACGGTCCGCAAGATCGCGCAAGATCTCGGGATCTGCTTCGGGTATTTGACCTGTCAAAAGCGAGATTCCGTCCACATCTTCCGGGATTAGTTGATCTAATGCCGCGAAGGCAGACTGTTTACGAACGGTGATGATTTTGCTAAATAAGAGATCTCGTTCTTCAATTAAATGCTCGACTCGTTGTTCGACCGCATCGGGCGTTCCGCCGAGTTCACCAGCCAGGCGCTGCAGGCTGGCACGCTGTGCGCGAATCATTCTCAGCGCTTCCCGACCTGTGAAGGCTTCTATTCGCCGAATCCCAGCAGCAACGCTCCCCTCGCTGATAAGAAGGAATGGTCCGATGATCCCCGTCTCGTTTACATGAGTGCCGGCGCAGAGTTCAAACGAGATGCGCTTATCCACGCCGATACTCACCGAACGGACAGTATCGCCGTAGGTTTCACCGAAGAGCGCCATCGCGCCCTCCTCGATGGCCTCATCTCGGGGTTGGTGGACGATTGTGAGACCGTGATTTTCGAGAATTGCCTCGTTAACCCAATCTTCGACCTTTTCGATTTCCTCGGACGTCATCGCTTGTGGATGGGTGAAATCAAAACGCAGTCGATCGGGAGCGACGAGAGAACCGGCTTGCCGTACGTGTTCACCGAGAACTTGTCGAAGAGCGGCATGCAGTAAGTGCGTCGCAGTATGGTTGCGCATGATATCCAGACGCCGTTGTTTGTCGAGGTAAGCTTTAGCGGGAGCTCCGACTTTGAGTTTGCCTGTGTTGACTTCACCGAAATGGATGATTAAACCATCAACTGGCTGCCGAGTGTCTGTAATGCGCATCTCCCAGTTATCACCATTTGTAGGTTGAAGAACGCCTATGTCAGATACCTGACCTCCAGCTTCCACGTAGAAGGGGGTTATAGGCAAGATCACACCAATAGATTCTCCCGCAGAGGCTGAATTAATCTTTTGGCCGCTTTTGATAATCGCAAGAACTTCACCCTCAGCGGTAAAACTGGAATAGGGGTCGTACTTAACGCCGTTCTCACTTAGTTGTCCCTCTTCCTGAAGATCTGCGAGAAGCTGCTGATAGAATTCGACGCCCTCATCAGCCAATTCACCGAGTGTGTCTCCTGCGCTTGAGGCAATGCGGTGGGTCTCCATCGCCTCCCTGAAACCTTCTTCCTCCACGTCTAGATTGCTCTCCCGGGCGATGTCACGAGTGATTTC
>CBDTTY010000128.1:0-5754 GCA_965363875.1 uncultured Anaerolineales bacterium | reverse complement strand
TCGGAATACAAAATCCGGAGTGCGCAATCTCTGCTTGCGGGTCTCGGAAGTAAATAAGTGTTTTTGTCGGTGAAATAAGGTTGGGAGCCAATAGTTTCCAGCAAATTACTGCTGCGGATTCACAGCCTGCCAAATCGGCAGGTAAAGCACACCGATGGGGCCCAGTTGAGTGGTCCCGCCACGGATCTGATTGGCCTCCATATCGACGGATGGACTCTCGAGCATCACCATCTGCCCAAGCTCTTCATCGTAGAGGAACAATCTCAAATTAAGTTCATCGCCGGCGGGGACAAGCGTCTCATCGTAGGTCAGGTGAATAGTCGCCAGTTGAAACGGCAGTTCGGTCGAGATGATCACGAAATCACCGACCTGACCAAAGTTCCCGGCGAAGCCGGGCGCGCCGACCATATGCTCTACGGAGATCGACTGAGTGTGATCTCCCATCCCCAGAATGTCGATTGAAAGTCCAATGTCATCTAATGCAATAATCTGCAGGTGGTATTCCTGCCCATCGGGGATCCCATCGCGGTCGCTGTCGACATGGAACAAGTCGGTTCCCATACGCTCTTCGCTCTCATCGCTCAAACCATCCCCATCAGAGTCGCCGGTAATCGAGCCCATGTTCTCCCCCAGGATCATGGCAAGATCGCTTATGCCATCACCATCCGAATCAAGCTTCATAGGATCCGTCCCGAGGTCGCGCTCCATAATATTGGAAACACCGTCAAGGTCGAGGTCTTCATCCCCATCCATCACGCCATCATCATCTGTGTCAGCTAATCCGGGCATCGTTTGATGTCCCATAACGATGATTTCAAAATAATCGCTCAAGCCATCACTGTCCGAGTCCGTACCAAAGGGGCTGGAGCCAAGACTCAATTCAAATAATTCAATGACGCCATCTTCTTCATAGTCCCCTTCGTATCGCAGACCCCATACGGAGCGTACGGCTGCCGACGACTCCCAGGCTGGGACAAGCAGGTTTATCCCCCCGCGCACATCGCCACGCCGCCAGGCGCCATCCAGCGCCACCATCAGCTCCCGGGTACGTTCGAGTTCACTTTCGGCTGCCTGCACTCCAACATCCGAGATCACATCACCAGCCACGCGTGCTGACTTTACGACAACTTCCGCATCGGCGGCCGAGAGGGCAACAACCTGGTAGTCTGATAAAAGAAGCGTTTTGAACGCTTGAAGATATGCTTCCTGACCCTCTGGTTGCAGGTTTTTTTGAGAGGCCAACTTAAGCAGGCGATTGGCAACATCCACATGGCGCGACAATACCGAGGAATCCTCCAGCCTGCTTTCATCGAGGAAAAGATTAACATCCTCTAAGATGCGCGTCTCAACATCCGTGAGGTCTTGGGATGGGTGGGAGATCGAGAGTACGCGCAAGATCTCGGCCGCCTCCGTACGAAGCTGTACGGGTGATACATCTACTACCTGATCGGGCACATCTTTAACTGCTTCAACAATGTGGTCAGGGAGCGGCGCGGATGGTGTCGCCCCTCCGCCAATCAGGTCAAGCACAAGAGGTTGGAGTTCTTCCAAACGGTCACAGCCTGCTGTGAGGAACAGCAGGGCAACGAATAACATTACAAATAGCAGGCGCGAGAACCGATGTGACTGACAAGAAAGCATCGCATTTTCCCCTTGCTGAATGCGGCAGGAACTCATTACACTATTGTGTATCCTGTCTCGACTAGTATTTCACCACACTCCAGCCAATAGTCTTATAGGAAATTGTGCTTACATCTGTAGATGATTTTGCCCCACCAGACCCAATCTTGAGTAAAAGTGCAGCCTCATTTCCAGAGAAGGTTTCCATGGATCCTGTTGTAACCATATCAACAATCACCTGCAACAATTACATATGGAAGGGGATATATTATATGACAAAGAAATCGGACTATTCAGGCAATCATGCCCTCAGGATAATTCAAAGACTGGCAACATCACCTATGGAATCACTTATCGGAGAACGGCCATGCGTTTACTGAAAACCATCATCCTGACATGTCTCGTAGGGTTCTCGGTCACTTTCGCTCTCACCGGCTGTGAAACCCCAAAACCTTCTGAAATAACTCAGGCACCTCCACTCTTGCCGACCCAACCTCCGACAAGGATGGATGCACTCCCTGACGATGTCATTAAAATGGCGCCATCTACCGACCATCACCCGCCTATCCTGCACTCCGATGAATGGCAACCCTCCGTCCCCATGGAGGGCCCGATCAACACCTCCGGTGCCGAGGATTCCCCCTTCATCTCCGCGGATGGGAACGTCTTTACCTTCTTCTTTACCCCCGATGTGCGCGTTGCGCCTGAAAAACAACTCATGGATGGTGTTACCGGAATCTACATGACGAGGAAGATGGATGGAGTCTGGACCGAACCTGAAAGAGTTGTGCTCCAGGAGCCGGGGAAGGTTTCGCTGGATGGATGTCAATTCACCCAGGGCGATGAGATCTGGTTCTGTTCTGCGCGCGAGGGGAATTACCGCGGCATTGATATCTGGCGCGCCGAGAATCGTGGCGGCCGCTGGATGAATTGGGAGAACGCCGGAGAGCAGTTAAACGTCGAGTACGAGATGGGAGAATTCCACTTTACCGCTGACTGGGAAACCTTGTATTTCCACTCTGACCGCGAGGGCGGGGCCGGCAATTATGATATTTGGGTTACCCATCTGGTCAATGGAGAATGGGCTCAACCAGAGAACGTGCGCGAGGTCAACAGCGACGCACACGACAGCCGGCCCTTCGTCACCCAAGATGGCAGTGAGCTATGGATTACCCGGACCTACCTCGGCACCCCGGGCATTTTCCGCTCCTCTTGGATAGGGGAAGGATGGTCTGAACCCGAGCTCATCCTCTCACAATTCGCGGGAGAACCCACCCTGGACACTGAAGGCAACCTGTATTTCATCCACCACTACGTCATCGATGATGAGATCATCGAAGCGGATGTGTATGTGGCCTATCATAAATAAACAGATTGGATTCCCTCTCAGGATCCATTTCCAGGCGGGTCTAAGGACTCATCCTGATAATCGAATGAACCACAGCCGGTGAATTCGGGAACGCTGAGACTGGTGATCGTGAAGGTTGCATCCCAGGCCGTATTCCCAATCGTTCGCTGTTTGGTTACTTGCCCGACACCCAATGGGAACTTCATGGACTTGTATTCATACGTGTTTTCAGTAAATATAATGAACTCGTCCGTCTGCCCGGAAAGCACATTGCCGTCTACCTCCATGGTTACTTCTGCGCCCTCCGCCCATACTTCTTTAATATAGATTTCCACACTGCAATCTTTGGCGTTGAAAGCCCCGCGCACCTCAAAATCAATATCAAAAATAGCTGTCGTATGCGCCGTTATACCCGCTGTTCCAACGTCAACACTCGCCATCACTCCCGTGCCCTTGCCTGTAGAGAAAAAGATGGGTGAATCATCTCCTTCATCGAAGTAAAGCGTAATTGGAAACTCTCCGGATACTTCCCAGTGTAGATCCTCGCCGGTTACACGTCCCGTTCGTTCAATCCTTATCGTCGCTGTGCCCGCCTCCCCGCTCGGCGCTGTCGGCTTTACATCTGAGTCAGGTTCAGGTGCTATTACCTCCGCTGAAGATCCGCCACACCCCGCAAGGAGCACCATGATGAGGATGGTGAAGAAGAGCGAGCGTGTAAGAGAAGACGAAGTTGTCATTGGTCAACCTCCGGGATTGTGGATATGAAGAACCGAATAATTGCGGCACTATAGGATGGATTAACCAGAGGGGCAAGTGGATTTCATCAGGCTTTATCGTTCAACGGGACTAACTCAATATAAAAAACACGATCGATGCGGCCCGTCCAGGTTGAGTAGCCCAAATCATGGCTCTATGGCCCAGAGGATCACGGTTTCGTCGGTAGAACCCGTTGCCAGGAAGCGACCATCAGGGGAGAAGGCTATCGCCGATACCCCCTCACTGTGACCGATTAATGTGCGTAGGAGAACTGCATCCCTGAGCCGCCATAGATAAACGGCGAAATCCCTGCTGCCGCCCGCAACAAGCGCTGTTTCGGGTGAAAGCGCTACCGCCTCGACCCAATCAACAGGACCACTCAGGACCCTTATCAGACCCCAATCCGGCACGTTCCAGAGCCAAACTTCACCGCGCAGGCATTTCAAATTCGCATCTGAAAGCGCACACATCGCCGTTGCTAACAGGGAACCATCCTTTGAGAAAACCACACTCGTCCCTTGACCATCCTGCGCGAGGGTCTCAAGGAGTCGACCGTTGCTTACCTGCCAGACCTTCACCGCCCGATCAACAGCTCCGGTAGCCAGGAATTGCCCCGTTGGAGAAAAAGCCATACTAGGCACACTGTAAGGGTGCGCCCAGAAACTGCGAATGATGGTTTGCTTGGCAACGTCCCAGATGTAAACCATCCCATTCCCAACCTCAGCCACACCTGCGGCGAGCAATCCACCATCAGGTGAAAAAGCCAGGCTGTTTACCTCACCATTTTGTGTCAAGCCCCCAATGTTGCTCAGATCTGTCGTGTCCAAGAACACAATTCTGCCATCCCTCAACGAGGTAGCGATCATCTCGCCATCGGGAGAAAAGACCACGTCCCAGGCGATTGCTTCAAATTCTTCGCTGGTGGCAATCAGGTCACCAGTAGTTACATCCCACAACCGCAAGCGGTGTTCCTGTCTACTGCTGCTTCCACCAGTTGAGACTACCAGAGTCTCCCCGTCCGGGGAGAAAGCAAGCGCCTTAACACTATTGCCATGCCCTGTGAGTTTGTGGACAGCGGTGAGATCGAAGATGTTCGCCTCCTCGATTATTGGCGGAAGTGGGGTTGCCGTAGGCGGAGGAGTTGTGGCTGTTTGAGTTGGCAGTGGCGATGGTGCTAGCGTCGGGCTTGGTGGAAGGGAAGTTGTCGTCGGTACAGCACTACCGGTGACAACACATGCGATCACACCCAGGCTCAACGCGAGAAGAGCGAACAGTGAAACGTAGTTTCGTGAGGGGGTCATTAATGGCTCCTTTCAGGAACCAGCACGGGAAGGGATAGTTGCTCCATCCATCCAGCCGGAACGCAACATCCCTCTTCGCATTGAACGCGATTCGGCAAGTATATTCAATTCCCAGGACTCTGCATGAACATTATTGAACCTAGATAGTGGTAAATTAAAACCATAAACTGCGGTGGAGTGTCTCTGGAAAGTTGTGCCAAAAAACGCCCGTGCAATCGCAAATCTTGTTCTGAAATCAATTACCGGATTATGCACGTTCTTTGGAACCAGAAAGTTCTTCTTCCCGTCGAAGATAGAACTTGCGCTCGCCAAAGGGGTAGCTCCAGTTACACAGGCAAATCGGTGATGTTACAAATTCGAAGGATGGGGTCTGGGGATAGATGATTTTCGCGGTTGAGCTGGCTCCGGCAGTATGATCCGGGCAGCAAAACCTGTGGCTAAGAGAACGAGCCCGGTCACGACGAAGGTTCCCCTCAAACCCCAGGAAAGCGCTATCCACGATCCCAGGAGCGGCGCGACCGATCTCGCAGCAGATCGTATTGAGGTGTCCAAGCCAAATACAGCTCCTTCTGAGCCACTTTCGGAATAGCGGGCCAGGATAGCGCTCAAGGTTGGGATTACACCCCCGAGCGCCACACCGACCAGTATGGCCAGGACAAGAAGCTGCCATTCGGACGTGACCAGACTCTGGGGTATATAGAATAACCCAGCTGCTATCGCGCTGACGGT
>CBDTTY010000127.1:0-5823 GCA_965363875.1 uncultured Anaerolineales bacterium | reverse complement strand
CATTGGGCGGCATGCCATCTTGTAAAACCAGAGGGAAACTGATCGGGTGCGAAACCGGCGATTAAGTAGCCGGGCTGCGGTAAGGTTAGTTCATCAAGGATCAAAGGAGTGCGGTTGGAAAGCCGCACTCTTTTCTTCCTTTTAGTAAAAAAACTAACCAGTCGTCGATATTATCGAGAGGGTTGGGTACGGAAGATCGATACCTTCGCGGTCGAAGGCCTCTTTCAGAGCTTTTATCGCCGCATCCTGAGCATCGTTAATGCCCACTTCCATAGTGTCGGTCCAAAACAGTAGCGTGAAGTCGATCGAGGATTCGCCGAAGTTTCGAAACGTGACCGATGGCGGTGGGTCTTTCAAAACACTCTGGAGCCCAGTGATTACCTGATGTGTGATTCTGGCAACCTTATCCAGGTCAGAATCGCAGCCTACACCGATGGTGAGGCTGACCCGACGGTGCACGGACTTGCTGTAATTAACAACCGAACTCGCATAGACGTCACCATTGGGGATGACCACGATGCGGCCGTCCCAGGTCTTTAATTCAGTCGAGCGAACGGAGATATTGAGTACGGTGCCGCCGAAACCCGAGACTTCAATACTGTCGCCGATCTCAAACGGCTGCTGAAGCAGGATGAGGATGCCGGAGATGAAATTCTTAACGATGTCCTGAAGACCAAAGCCGATTGCTATTCCCCCCACGCCCAAGCCGGCGATCAAACTGTTGAAGCGACCGGGTGCGATTTGCTCGAGTGCAATGATGATTCCCAGGGCGAGTATTCCCAGGCGTGTGAGCATCTCGAGGAGTACAATCAGTTCTGGATCCCGCTGTCCACGCTCCATACGATTGCGTAAGAGCCTTGTGAGCCACCTGGAGAGCAGGTGGGTTGCCAGGAGGATCAGAGCGGCAGCGCCGAGTCTGGGTAGGAAGTTTATTACGGCTTCCAGAATCGTGTCCCATGAAAGGTTTATAGGCAGCATGATGAGCCTCGCGTCAAAAGAGATTTCAACGTCTGATGATATCACAGCGGAACCGAGGATCTCGGTCCTCATGCCTTGTTTCAACGCGGGCGAAACTCTCGACGAGACCATGCAGTCACTCATGGATCAAACGCTGCGCGAGTTTGAAATTGTAGCTGTGGACGACGGCTCAGAAGACTCGACTTCTGAGAAGCTGGCCGCGTGGTCTCGGAAAGACGGGCGCGTTCGTGTAATCACCATAGCCCATGCAGGCATCATCCCCACCCTGAACATTGGCATGGAAGCCTGCCGTTCGCATCTCGTTGCCAGGATGGACGCTGATGATCTCGCCCACCCCGAGCGGTTGGAGCGCCAGGCAGCGTATCTTGAAGCGAACCCGGATGTGACCGTGGTGGGCAGCCTGGTGGAGGGCTTCCCGCGCGGCGGCGTTCGCGAGGGTTTCCAAATCTATCTCGATTGGCTCAATAAATTGGTCGATCACGATGCGATTACGCGGGATATTTTCATCGAGAGCCCGTTAGCTCACCCCTCGGTCGCCTTTCGCAGGAGGCGGGTGCAGGCGCTTGGAGGTTATCAGGAGTTTGGCTGGGCGGAAGACTATGATCTTTGGCTGCGCTTATACCTGGATGGGGCGCGGTTTGAAAAAATCCCGGAGATCCTGCTCTACTGGCGTGAACATCCACAGCGCCTGACGCGCACCGATTCGCGCTACTCCGTCGAGAATTTCCTGCGAGCGAAGGCCAGGTACCTGGCGCAAGGTCCGCTGCGAGGCAGGGATGCTGTGATCGTGTGGGGTTCCGGGCAGATGGGGCGCCGCATCTCAAAGCATTTGCTGCGCGAAGAAGCGCCGCTCGTCGCCTTTGTGGACATCGATCCGAACAAAGTAGGCAGGACACGCAGGGGAGCGCCGATCATTCCGCCGGAGGAGCTGAAGGAATGGTGGGGGCGATATGCGAACCCTGTAGTCCTGGCCGCGGTTGGGTCGAGGGGGGCCCGCGCCTTGATCCGTGAGAATTTGAGCAGCAGAGGCCTCCGCGAGGGGATTGACTGGTGGGCTGTTGCCTAGTTATGTGCGCGCCTTACGGATGACCTGGTCTGGCGGATAACATCTTCCGGGCACTGGGATCAGCCGCGGGACGCGGCGCTGGTAATCGCTGTAGGCCTGCCCGAATTCACCGACCAGCCGCCGCTCCTCAAAGATGCTGCCGACGATTATGTACAGCGTTAAACCGAGGTTCAGCGCCAGAACGCTCGTCGTCATCACTGGCGTGAGCCAGATAAAGAGCAGCCCGGCGGAGTAAAGCGGGTGGCGGACATGGCAATAAAGCCCGTTGATAACCAACTCGCCCGGCTCTTGTGCCCCAGGATGGAGCAGCTGGCGCAGCCCGAGAAAGTGCAGCGAATCGGTCTGAAAAAGGCCAAGGAGCAGCAGGATGACGGCCAGCGCCTGACCAGCGGAAGTGAGCAAAAACCAGGGCCGTGTCAGTTGGTAGAGCGTCTGCCCTGGATCGAGCGCGGCAACGGCGAGAACGGGCAAGAATGTGAGGCCCCCAACGATATTAAAGAACAACCGGTAAAAGCGGTCGCTTGTTTGTCCAAGGGCGCGCTGAAAAGCTTGCTTCACCACATTGCTGGCAAGCAGGCTGTGCAGTGCGCCGTACACAGCGACGGCGAGGAAAGTTAAAACTGGACCTGAAATCGACATGCCCCTCAAATTTCGAATAGGTGTTTCCTGTTTGACGTTCTCGAAGGGCATTTTATTACGTATTGCTTTCAGCGAGTAGGGGAGACCATCTCCCTGGGTATGTCCATCTCCCCCTTCTGCTTTCCTTTTTCACTTTCCTCACTGAGTGACGACCGTTCTCTCCGGCCGAGAATTCGCTTCCGGCGCGAGGGAATGTCACCGCCCTCACTCGCCGACCTGATCATCGGAATGTTCTTCGTCACATGCATCGACAAGATCAACGGCGGTCAATCCGCTGTCCTCGCGTTGTAAGACGGTACCTTTGAACGTAGCGACGCGGTCAATATCTTTAATTATCGGAAACACTATTTTGGAATCCAAAGGGGGATATTACATGAAAATGTTAAGCACCCACCTTGTTAACCACTTTCTCGTGAGGGCATTTACAGGCGATCCCATCACCTTCATTGGTGGGCCAACAATTATTTGCCGCTATGCAGCGGGATTTTTCCTTCAAACCGAGTTTAAATTGATTCGGTAGATCTGGTTCGGTGATCAATGGACGACAGATGGAGATATAGTCGGCGAGTCCATCAGTTAACACCTGCTCCATCACCGATCGGGATCGGAAGCCTCCGACAAGAATAATCGGGAGTTGAGTGACAGGGCGGGCCTGGCGTGCCAGGGGGAGAAAGTAACCTTCATCAGCCTCTGAACGGATCCCCTTTCGTACATTCAGGTTCTTTTTTCCACCAATTCCCCCGCTGATTTCAACCGCGTCAAAGCCCATGTTCTCTAACGCGGCTACTATTTGAGCCCCTTCGTCTGAGGACAAACCGCCTTCTACACTGTCCATCATACCGAGCTTGATCAACACCGGGTACTCGGAGCCTACCTTCTCTCTGACCGCGGCACATACTTCTCGCAGAAAACGCATCCTCTTCTTGCTATTACCTCCCCACTTATCGGTTCTACGGTTTACAAACGGGGATAGGAATTGGCTTATCAAGTATCCATGCGCGGCGTGAACCTGGACCCCATCGAAACCAGCCTCTTGACATCTACGAGCCGCGTTTCCGTATGCCTGAATAACAGTTTCAATCTCCTGGGATGTAATTTCCCGGGCTGGTCTGGAAAGGAATGGCGCCTCAATTGCTGAGGGGGCAATGGCTTCGGAAACGTCTTCGGCATTGGCATTCATGCCGGCATGGTTGATTTGTACGACGATACGCCCGCCCTCATTGTGGACTGCGTCCGCTAGTTTTGCCAGATCGGGAATCAGATCGTCGTTGTATATGCCGGTCATCTCAACATGGGCTTTTCCAGATAGGTGTACGTACATATGGCCGGTGATGATCAGGCCTACGCCGCCTCGAACCAGGTTTATATACAGCTCCTTAAGCTGAGGAAGAGGACGCCCATCAGGGTCAGCCATTCTTTCAGCGGTTGCGGATCGTACGATTCGGTTTGGTGTAGAAAGCGATCCGATATTGTTGGGTGTAAAAAGCAGTGTCATGTCCTTTTTCCTTTTAGGCTGTAATTCTTCTGCAGCTCCTTCCGATCGTCCCGAGTTCAGGATTGTGCTAATTATCAAAAATGGAGGGAGCTATACCCAAACCAAAGCTTGATCTCAGTAGTTGATTGCCCCTGAGCGAGTAGTCATTGGTCTCTACGTCACTATGGATCCGGTTGTTCAGCCGCTTCTACAACCGCAGGGCTAATGCCGGGTAACAGTGCCAATGCCAGCAACCCGGATAGGATGTATATCCCCCCACCAAAGTAGAGCGTGGTCGAGATTCCGAGAGCGTCGCCCAGCCCGCTCGCGAAGGCCATTCCGATCAGCATCAGCAGGGCGCTCAGTGTTCCATAGACCCCAAATACACGGCCCAAATACTCTCCGGGAGCATGCGACTGCATCCAGGTCTGGCTGCTGATCAACCAGGCCATGAGCGGCACGCTGATCAGGATCATGATCAATATCGAGATGGTAAAGACCGGCCAAACGACCATTGCCACCAGCGCCACCCCCGTACCGATCAAGCCGAAGGGTATCAGGTGATTGGGCTTGAATTTGCTCCCGATCGCTCCTATCGCGATCCCCCCCAGAATACCGGCCACACCGCGCACCGTGAGCACCAAACCAAACTCAGCCGATCCCACCCCAACAACATCCTGGAAAAAGGGTACGAGCAATACGGTAAGGATGCTGTCTCCAAGGGCGGCAATCCCGAGCACGATGAAGATCCGTGAAAGCGCCGGTTTCCCCGTCACCATTTTCAGGCCGGCGACAAATTCATCCCAGAAGGCCGAGAGTGCGCTGGCTGCAGAACCATCCTCAGCAGGAGCGGGCGCCGCCACGTCTTCCGGGACACGGATGAAATACATCAATAGCGCTGCTAATACATAGGAGCCGATATCAAAGAAGATCACGCCCTGCAAACCGATCGAGGCCAGCAAGACACCGCCGAGAGCCGGTCCGATCAGGCGGGCGCCGTTCTCCCCCAACGAGTCAAGCGAATTGGCGGTGAGCAATTGATCCTTCTCGACTAGCGTTGGCAGCAGGGCGTTATTCGCTGGCCCAAAAAACTGGCTCGCGGTTGATTCGAGGAAGCCAGTGAGATAAACCAGCCAGATCATATCGGCTGAGCGAACGCCAAATAGGATGACCAGCACCGCGCCACGGAAGAGGCTCGAGCCGATCATCGTCCAACGCCGGTCCCAACGGTCGACAAACACCCCGGCGACCGACCCAAAAACCAGGGACGGTACGACCTGGATCATAAACATCGCGCCGGTGGCCATCACCGATCCGGTCATCTCGTAAATAAAGAACGGCAACGCGGCAAACATCGCCCAATCGCCAATCATTGAGATCAGCTGGGCAATCCATAACAGTCCATAATTGCGCCTTCGTAATACGGTTAGCATGCGTGCACTCCTGGAGATGAAGATTTTATTCTCAAACACAGCAGGGAGGAAAGAATGGTTGAACTTTCCTCTAATTGTGCTAATTGGCTAGTGATCAATGAAAATCGTAAAAAACCCTGCCAGATAGGGCGGATTTTTTTAGAATCTGTTGCCCGAACTAATATGCAATAGAGAAGTTTATCAGGTATTGGCGTCGTCGGGGGCAATGCGCTCTCAGCGAAGCAAAGAACCCC
>CBDTTY010000126.1:0-5857 GCA_965363875.1 uncultured Anaerolineales bacterium | reverse complement strand
TCGAGTGAGCCGTGCAACGGCGATCGAGAAATCCCTAGGATGTCGCTCAGGCTTAATTCCGCGAAGCAATCTCCTGCTTCGTCATGGTGAGATTGAGATTATGAATGACCGACCTCGTCGCTCAAACCCTCACGGCTGACCCCGAGGGTGCGCCGCACCCTTTTGCTCTGAGCCTGGAGGTTTAGCTCCGGGCGTACCCTTGGTATATCATTTCGAGTGAGCCGGGCAACAGCGACCTTGTGTATAATCCGCGGAGGCAGAGGAGGTGAAACCCGATGTCTAAATCGACTTTCGCCTTGAGCATAGCCACACTTTTTCTTACCCTCTCCACCTGTTCGACACCAGGTTCAGACATACCCGAATCTGCTCGCCTCGCAACTGCAGTCGCGGGCACGCTTGAGGCAATTTCGAAAGTAAATGCCACCCCCAACCCACTCCTAACGCCCGGAAAATTGGGCACGGGGCAGCCCGACGACTCTGCTGCCCAATCTGTGCCCCCCACAGATCGGGGGACTGCGCCCCCCACAGATCGGGCTCCCACCGGGGTCCTTCGCATCGCCTACACCAGCGCGGGAAATGTCTGGTTAATCGAGGGGACACATCCGCCGCGGCAGCTTTCCCATACAGGGGGCGCTGATCGGGTTTTGTTATCGAGCGACGGCGCATTAGTGGCATACGTCCATAACGACTTTGAAAGCGATGTTGTTGAATTGCGCGTCGTAAATACAGACGGCAGCGGCGACCGCGTGGTCTTGGATCAAGCCGATTTCGATTCGCTTTATCCTCTAAAGGAAGCCCAGCACTTCCTGCCCAGCCAAATGGCTTTCCTTCCTGGGACACATCGGCTGTTGTTCAACACCCAGGCCACTTTCGAGGGTCCGGGCCTTGTAAAAAACGACGATGTGTTTTCGACCGATCTGGACACAGAATCGTTGGAAAGATTACTCCCTCCTGGAAGCGGCGGTGATTTCTATCCATCACCAGATGGGACAAAGTTAGCAATTATTCAGACTACTAACATAGGCTTCTCCGATTCAGATGGTTTGAATCTCCACTCCGAACTCCTGACCTTTCCCGCGGTGATGACCTACAGCGATTATTCCTACTACCCGGAGCCAGTCTGGTCTCCCAATTCTTCATATTTCGCCGTTGTGATCCCTTCAGAAAACCCGTTGGCTCCCAATCCCACGAGCGCGGTCTGGATTCTGTCAACGGATGGCAGCCAACCAGTCCAGGCGGCATTGATCGAGGGTCAATCCTTCTTCCCACAGGCTTTCGGCGCACCTGTAATCGCGCCTGATCTCAGCAAGGTCGCCTTCATGCGTTCGGGAAGCGAGCAAAACGAGGGACATCTTGTCATTGCTGGCGGAGATGGTAGCGGTGAAATCGTATATACAAGCGGAAATCTGCGCTGGGTTGGATGGTCACCCGACAGCTCTGCTTATGTATACTCTGTAGGTCCTATGAATCTGAAGCTTGGAAAAATCGGGGAACCGCCGCTGCCGCTAGGTGACGGAATGCAATTTCGTTGGATCAACAGCGAGGATTATCTTTTCCTCACTGGAAGTCGCGGCGGTTGGACACTCATGATGGGTAGTGTTGGGGCTGATGTGAAGGAAATTGTACGCCCTGCCGGAGATTTCATCGCTTACGATTTCGTCCAATAAAACACAAGCCCGAGGTACTGCCGCTCGTTTATACCTCTGCAATATGGTTGTTTAGATTTTTTATTGAGATAATGGATATAACCTCACGATAGGATGAACGGTTCTATTGCGTTGAAGCGGAATCTGTACTATCTTCTAACTCATGGTCCTGCCATAAACATAAGGGTTGGATTCAGGAGGAATGCATAATGTCATCAGTAATTTTCCCGATCTGGTTCATACTCGCTGCGATTTTCGCCTATCTTGCCTATATGCAATGGCGACTTTCAGGAGAACCACTGCGGACGTTCGCGTTTAGGGATCGTGATCGAGAACCGGGCGAAGCCGAATCGGATGAGATCACCAAGAAGACCGTTGATGATTTCAACAACTACCTGGAGATGATCAACTTCCGCAACCAGAAGCACCACCAGATGGCGGCAATTGGATTCTTCGTGGCGGTCTTCCTTTCGCTCGTCTCTATGTTCATGATGTTCCCAGGAAGCTAATAGCGATAATCCTTCCGTAAGACCAAAGAACCTATTTCGCTTTTATCGTTTATAGCCAGGATACCGGCAGTGGAGATCTTCCCTGCCGGTTGTTTTTTTAAGAAACAGGATTTCCTACCGGTCGCTCTGCTTCTCAGCCCTGCCCTGCGCAGTCCCCCGCTTTTTGGGGGGCGAAGTCCCACTCGGTTTGTGGGGCGCAGTCCCCGACCGAAGGGAGGGGGAGCGAAGTCGAAGGGCTCGCTCGAAATGACAAAAGAGAAAAAGTCAGATCTAATGGGGCGCTAAATCCACGCATGAATGCCCCCCTGCTAATCCCCGGTGAGCATCTCGCCTAGAAGTTCCTGGACTAGCTGGGGATTCGCTTTGCCCTTTGTCTCGCGCATGACCTGCCCCACAAACCAGCCGATCACTGATTCCTTTCCGGCGCGATACGTTTTCACCTGATCAGGGTTTCCGGCGATTACATCTGCAATCACCTGACGCAGAGCGCCTTCATCGGATACTTGCGCCAGGTTCTCGCGTTCAACGATTTCTATGGGGGTATTTCCCGTCTCCTCTACTTGATCCAGGAGTGACTTAGCTGTGTTCGTCGTTATCTTCTTCTCGTCTACCATGCGGATGATTTCTGCCAGATGGTGAGGTTGTAGTTGGAGACCGCCCGCCTTGATCCCTTTACTGCGAATGATGCGCAGCACATCATTCATCAACCAGTTCGAGACCGACTTCGGCTCGCCATCATACACATCCACAGCCTTTTCAAAATAATCCGCCAGGCTGCGTTCCTCGGTGAGAATCTCAGCATCATAGATCGGGATGTCGTACTGTTTGGCGATGCGTGCCCGTCGTTCCAGCGGCAATTCAGGGAGCGCGGATAGAATCTCGTCCCGCCAGGTCTCATCAAGCTCGATCGGGAGCAAATCCGGTTCACGGAAATACCGATAATCCGCCTCGGTTTCCTTGACGCGCATCTTGCGAAGCGTCCCGCTGTCTTCGTCCCAATCCAATGTCCAGGCTTCAATGGTGCGGCCTGCCTTTACTTCGCGTATCTGGCGTTTAATCTCCGCCTGGATGGCATCGCGTACGTTCTCAATCGAGTTTACGTTCTTGGTTTCTGTCTTTGGATTGAGCACATCCGAACCCTGGATGCGAATGGACACATTGGCATCGCAGCGAAGATGGCCGCGCTCCATATCCGCTTCGGAGATCCCCAGCCAGCGCAAAAGCTGCCGTAAACGAATGAGATACTGCGCCGCCTCATCAGCCGACCGCAAATCTGGACCAGTGACCATCTCAACCAGTGGAACTCCGCAGCGGTTGAAATCGATCAACCTTCGTCCCGCTTCTAAGACTGTCTTCCCGGCATCCTCCTCCATATGAAGCTTGGTGATCGTAACCCGACGCTGATCACCCTCAGGAAGCGGTACGTCCATGAATCCCCCCAACGCTAGAGGTTCGTTATACTGGCTGATCTGATACCCTTTGGGAAGATCGGGATAAAAGTAGTTCTTGCGGGCGAAGTACGAACGCGATTGAATCGAATCGGCACGCATCGCAGAAGCCAGCAGTACCGCCTTCTCCACAACAGATCGATTGAGCACGGGCAGAACGCCCGGCAGTCCAGTGCAAACAGGGCAGATATTCGTGTTGGGCGGGTCAGCCCAAGAATCCGCTTTACACCCGCAGAAGATCTTCGAATTTGTATTCAGTTGGATGTGCGTCTCGAGACCGATGACGGCTTCGTAATCTGACATCGATGGTGCCCCATTTCCTCAATGATTTTTTTACTCCATATCGACAGTGATTCGGATGATTTGATCCTCTACCGTGAGCGCCTCAGCTACTTCGAACCCATCGGTTACATATCCAAAAATTGTGAAGAAATCATCCATTCCCGGCTGGTCAGCAAGGAGAATGAAGATCTGGCTGCCGCTGGACGCTAGCACATCCGAGCGGAACCAGTATCCAAGGGCGCCCGTGGTGGCGGCGCTCTCATTTTCAGAGGGAAGCGTATAACCGATATCACTATCCGGTCGACTGCCGGGGGAACCCGTAACGAAGAAGGTCCCAGGCTGCGCATTGCTGATCGGGAAACCATCCCAGTACCCAAGATTAGCCAGGACGATGAAATTGTTCACGCTCACCGGAGCTAAAAGTGGTTCGAGCTCGACTAGAATTGCACCCTTCGAAGTCTCGATTGTCGTCGAATATTCCTTATCCAAGTCGATAACCATCTCGGGCATCCCATTGTAAAGATCTTCCCTTTCCGCAGGAGGGATCTCCGCGAGTGGACGCCCGTCCGCAGGCACGGGGATCACCGCGTCCGTTACCGGTGTTGGCGTGGGTAACTGACTGTGTTCAGTAACCTCGATCTCGACCCGGATCAGACGATCGCCCGGAAAATCCGGAGCTTCCGCCGGGTCACGCGGCGTTAATGCAATGATGACATCCATGCCCTCGATGACCTTCCCAAAGATGGTATGCAGGCCATTGAGGTGGGGGGTTGCGTCATAGGTAATGAAAAATTGGCTGCCGTTGGTGCCAGGTCCACCGTTTGCCATCGCCAGCAGTCCTTCCTGGTTGAATGTAACTCCGTGGATGATCTCATCCTCGAATTGATAACCCGGTCCCCCGCTGCCAGTGCCGGTGGGATCACCACCTTGGGCCATAAACCCCGGCAGCACCCGGTGGAAGGTCGTATCATCATAGAAGCCCTGTTCAGCGAGAAACACGAAGTTGTTGACGGTTATCGGAGCGCCCTGTGAAAATAACTCAATGGTCACATTGCCCTTCTCTGTTATGAGGGTGGCGATATAAACCTTCTCGAGATCCAGGGTGAGCTCTGGAGGGGAATCCCACTGCAGTTCTTCGCCCGCGCCTACCTCCTCCCCAGTCTCCTCTGTTTCCTGGAAATCTGGAGAAACTTCGGCCTGGAGCCCGCAAGCCGTGAGAGGCGCGACAAGCAGAAGAAGGATTAATATCCAAAGACTAAGTCCGTATAAGCGTTTTATCCCAACCATTCGTATTCACTCCATTTCGAAATTGCCTAATTATTTAAACCTGCAAAGTTTCGATAACCTTTGGCTGCCGGGCGCGCCACGCATCTGCCTCGGTTGCCATCTCGTACGAACGACCTGCACGCAGCAATGTCGCTTCAGAGAAATCTGGACCGATGAATTGGATTCCTATCGGCAAGCCGTTCTCTCCAAATCCCGCAGGGATCGATAGCCCAGGAACACCGGCATGATTGGCCGGGACAGTCAACAAGTCTGCGTACTGCATGAGCACCGAATCACCGTAGACCGCGCCGAGCTTGAATGCGGTTGTTGGCGTCGTCGCCGTGAGTAGGCAGTCCAGTTTATAGGAACCGCCTGGGTCAAAGGCGCGCTCAAAATCGTCGCGGATTAGCGTGCGCACCCGCAGCGCACGTTCGTAATGCCCTTTCTCATATTGCTCTGCGGAGACATACATCCCCATTAATATTCGTAATTTAGGTTGTATCCCGAATCCCCGCCCACGCGTTTTCTTGTAAAGCTCGCGGAGATTCTCCTCTTCGTCTGGAAAACGGTAACCGTACTTAACGCCGTCATAGCGATGCAGATTAGAAGCTGCTTCGACACGAGAGATCACGAAATAGACCGGGATGCCGTGGTGTGTGTTTGGCATTGGGACTTCTTCGATGATTTCGGCGCCCATCTCGGCGAA